>CAYMRZ010000014.1:0-18434 GCA_964393045.1 uncultured Bdellovibrionales bacterium
CCTAAAGCCTGTTTTATTCCTTGATTCATTGCCCTAGATATTCCCTTTGCGGGATATTGAAAAATTTTTACTTTGTTGGGAAATCTAGATTGATAATTTTTAATTATTTCCAGGGTTTTATCGGATGAAAAACCGTCGATAAAAATATGTTCATAATTTTTGTAAGTTTGATTTTTAACGGAATCTATATTTTTTTTAATATATTTTTCGCTATTATAAGTGCAAGTGATTATTGAGAATTTCATATTTTTGGATTATTTTAATGATGTAATATTAACATAATAATTTTAATTTTAAAATAATGTGTGGAATAGCGGGTTTTGTTTATAAAAACAAAGAGGTAGAGGAAAAATGTTTGAGAAGTATGCTTAAAAGTATGAAACATAGAGGGCCTGACGGTGAAGGTTTTTATATCCATGAAAATATTGCTTTGGGAATGAGGAGATTGGCTATTTTAGATGTTAAAAAAGGAGATCAGCCTTTTTTTAATGAATCTAGAAATTTAATAATGGTTGGAAATGGTGAGATATATAATTATATTGAATTGCGTGACGAGTTAAGGAGTCGGGGTCATATTTTTAGATCTAATAGCGATATGGAAGTAATAGTTCATCTTTTTGAGGAATACGGAGAAAAATTCATTGATCATATAGTTGGTATGTTTGCTATTGCGTTATTTGATGCAAAGGAAAAAACTATGTATTTAGTACGAGACAGATATGGCGAGAAACCGATATTTTTCGCTCAGACTGAGAATGAAATCTATTTCTCTTCAGAATTAAAATCGTTGTTGACTCTTTATCCAGAAAAAAAAATAAATAAGAATGCTTTTAAAGAGGCTTTTTTGTATAATTATATTATTGAGCCTATAACACCATTTGAAAATATACATAAAGTACCAGCAGGCAATTTTTTAAAAATAAACATCGAAAATTTAAAGATTGAAAAAAAACAATATTTTAATTTTTTAGATTTAAATTCAAGTGCAAATCCAAATTTGGAAGATGAGATAATTGAGAAATTAGAAAAATCTTGTGAATTATGTTTGCGCTCTGATGTTCCAATCGGAGTGTCATTGTCGGGAGGAATTGATTCTAGCGCAATCTTGTCATTGGCCGCAAATAAAAATATTGATTTAACGGCTTTCATTATTGGATATGAGGGAGAAAGTTCAAATGATGAAAGTTTTTTTGCCGAGCAATTATGCGATAAATTGAATGTTAATTTTATTAAAAAAGAAATTAAAACAACCGATTTTGTTACAGAATTTCCTCATCTAATTTATTGTCTAGGTGAACCAATAGTCGATATTGCATCTTATGGAATTTGGTCTGTTTCAAAGTTGGCGAGAGACAACGGGGTTAAAGTATTATTAGGAGGCCTGGGAGGAGATGAATTATTTTGGGGGTATCCCTGGGTAAATGATTTTGCAAAAACAAAGATAATCTCAACAAAACATGATTTGATGGCAAGTAGTTCAGTTTATAAAAGAGCGGTACTTTTTTCAAAACTTTTTATAAACAGATTTGATTATCAGATTAAGGAACCGCGATATAAAAAGATGATTTATTCAGAGGAAGAAAATGCAAAAATAATAATCAGTAAATTAAGAGAAGAATGGCTTGTAAGTAATTGTATCAATATTAATGATCATCTCAGTATGGCGGCTTCAATTGAAATCCGTTCACCGTTGCTTGACATTAATTTATCTAAACTCACACTTGGTTCTGAGGAAAATCTATTAAGTTATAAACTCGGAAATAAAGTTTTTTTGAAGGAGGCACTTAGAGGTATTTTACCTGAAGAAGTTCTAAATAGAAAAAAACGAGGCTTTAACCCTCCTGTTTATAATTGGTTAAAACAATTAATCCCTTCCTATTTTTATTTACTTGAGGATGGCTTTTTGGAAAAAGAAGGGATTATAAAACTTAAAAAAGGTTTATTGAATAACTATTTATATGTGAATTTTCCTTATTTTTGGTTTGAATTATATAAGCTTATTACATTGGAAATATGGGGAAGATTGTACGTATATGGACAAAAATTGAAAGAAATAAAACCCTCAAAAAAGTAATTTTTTGGATTGGTTGTTGAGCTTCTCAATTTTCTGAACGATTTGCCAGGAGCCATTGTTTTTGTGGAGGTTTTTGTCGAAAATCTTTTTGATTGCATGAGTAATTGCTTGGGGATTGTTTGAAGGGATTGTGAATCCGTTTTTTCCTTCTTTAACGAGGTCGACTGAAGCGCCTGTTTCTTGTGTGGTAATAACTGGTAAGCCACAAGCCATAGCTTCATTGACAACAAGACCCCAGACTTCTTCTCGAGAGGGAAGAATTAATAGATCTGAAATTGCATAATATTTATATAAATCGTCATATTGAATGAAGTCGGCAAAGACGATGTTTTTTATGTTTTGGGATTTGATTATTTCTTTCATGTTTTCTTTTTCTTGTCCTTTGCCAATTATTAAAAGGGAAGTGTCCTGATCGATTTTTTGATAATCTTTAAATCCCTCCAAAAGTTCAAAAACGCCTTTTCTTTCTATTAGCTGGCCGGAGAAGAGGATGGTTTTATTTGTTTTAATATCCAGTTTTTCTTTTAAAGCCCCCTTTTCTTTCTTGGAAAAATTTTCCGATTTTTCTTGGAAATAGTCGACGTCAACTGTATTGTAAAATATTTGAATATTTTTTTCTGGTGCTCCCAGAGAATTTAAATATTCTTTCGCCCGATTGCCGTAGGCGATAAATTTGTTGCTTCTGTTTATTATGTATTTTACCATTGGATGCAAGAGGGTTCGGCGCCAGCTTTTCTCGTATTTTGTGCTTCCACACCAGAGGGTAAAAGCTTTTTTATTCTTTTTGCACCAGTGGGCGCCAACATAAGTGGCCCAATTGTCCCAGCCGAAAGAGATAATTTTGTCAGGGTTTTCTTTTTCTATAATTTCTTTTATTTTGGGGTTTATAAAAAAAGTATTTAAATCTTTTCCAGCAACTCTAAAGGCAAAATTATCCAAAATTTCATAATCAAAATTCATTTGCAGGTCTGTTTTCCAGTTTCTGTTTTTATCGCTCACACTTAAAAAAAGGACTTTAAATTTAGCTCCCTTATTTTTATAATACTCATTGAGCTTGTTAAATAGAAAAATCCTAATAGGGCTTATTATATTATGTAGAACAATTACTTTTTTCATGGATTTTTCAGATTCTTAGGCTTTAGGTTTATAAACATTTTCAATTTTATCACAAACTTTTTCCAATTCAAATTTTTCTTTGATCATTTTGACTGCATTTTTAGACATTTTTTCTTTTTCTTCTGGATGGTCCAATATTTTTATCAAATTATTAGCAAAACCCTTTTTGTTTTGAAGATTTAAAACTTTTCCGGCTTGATATTCTTCTATTTCAGGTACGTTGCAGTTTTTGGAGATAACTTGAGGAATTCCGAGGGCAGCAACTTCAAGAATTGTCATAGGCAAACCCTCGGATCTTGAAGTGAAAAGAAACAAATCGCAGGACTTGATTGTCTGAAGCTTTTTGTTCCCCTTTAAGATTCCTGTAAAAATTATTTTATTTCCAATCCCCAGCTTTTCGGCTTGTTTTTCAAGATTTTCTTTTTGGCCTTCATCCGGCCCGATTATTAAAAATGTAAAATTAATTTTATTTTTAACTAAATTTAAAATTTCCAGTGAAATATCAAGGCCTTTAATATATTGAACTCTTCCAATATATCCGATGATTTTGTTTATTTCCGGAGTGTTGTATTTTTTGCTTAAATTTATTTTTTCAATGTTTTGAAATTCACCTGTTTTTATTCCATTGGGAATAATTTTAATTTTATCCTTAAATTTTTTATTGACTTGAATTATCTCATTTTTTTCATTTCTCGTTAACGCTATAATATTTTTTGAGTTGCTTAAAACATTGTTGAATAAGTTCAAAAAGACTTTTTTTAGATTTTTAAATTTAGCGTTTTGGCTAATAGGCGAGAGTGTTCCATGAGATTGAATCACAAGGGGAATATTGTACTTCTTGCAATAATGAGCAGTAATTATATTTTGCAGAGTAAAAAAGTCGTGACAATGAACAATGTCAAAATTTTTAATATTTTTTCTTGCCCAAAAATAGAAGCCTATAGGCAAAAATCCATTACAATTTTTTGCCAGCCAGTTGCTTAAATTTTTAAATCTAATTATTTCAATGCCATCGAGCGTCTCTTGGAGATTTTTTATTCTACTTTCTCTATTTAATGTATCAGTGGTCACCACGGTTAATTCTTGGCCTCTTTTGACTAATTCTTTAGAGATGTCATGGCAAACCTTTAAAGGGCCGCCGTAACCATAGGCTGGAATGAAATAGGGGATTATCTGAAGGATTTTCATTTATTTATTCTTTTTTCTTAAAACAAAAAAAACAGAACCAGGCCTTATTTTTTGCATGTTATTTTTCGGATGATACACATTATTCCAAGAAAATAATTTACTTGCAAATTTGTCTAAAAATACTAAGAGCCTAGAGTTGTATACTTGTATTCCTAAAATGTTTCCAAGCATTGGTATAAAAGGGAAGACGCACTTATTTTCTGTAATAATTTCAAAATTATTACTTTTAAGAATTTTACGCAATAGGTCTAACGGAATGCCCCTCTCTCTCTTTGTTAGGTTGGCTCTTTTTTTTCGCCAGTCCCCCATTGAAACTACAGGTTCTCTGAGTAGAAACCACCCGCCATTTTTAGTGCAACGAGAAATTTCTTGAATAACAAAAGAGACATTGGGTACATGATGCAAAACTCCAAGACTAGTGATTAAATCAAAGGATTGATTTTTAAATGGCAACTTACCTGAAATATCAGGGTGGATATATTTTACAGGGATTTTTAGATTGCTCTTTTGTAGTTGTTTTGATGGCTCCAGAATTGTAAGTTCCTCTATCTTGTCCTCAATCGGCTTAAATTCGTCACCATAGGCACTTCCTATTCCTAGTACGCTTGAAAAAAATTGATTTTTCAGCCTTGAAAAGCCTAAAATCCAATTTATTGCATGATAACTATAATTATAGGAATCCTTGTTTTTGGAGCCTAATTCAGCATAAGCCTCTTCTTCATCTTTAAACCATGCTTCAATTTCCTTATGGGAAAAACCGTCTCCATATATTTTTTCTCCAATAAAATACTTTTTCATATTGCCATCTGTTTTCATTTTTTTATTAATTCTAATAATTTATAAGCTCCTACACGCGCGGACTCACGCAGACTAACCCCCGTAAATCCCGATTACTCGGAAAACAGGGCAGGCGCAGACTTTCGCGGACTGAGGTTGGATTTTCGCGGACTGAGCGCTGATTCATGCGGAGAAAGGCAGTGGTCAGTCAATAGTCATCAGTCATCAATTGATCGGTCATGCTGTGAGTAGTTTTTTAGTTATATGCTTATTAATTCTAGCAACTTGTAAACAGAAGTTATTTTGTAATAATTAAACTTATGAATTAAGAGGGAAAGAGGATGGTCTTTGCCATACTTTTTCGCCAAGCGGAGTTGGTCGCGGAATTGTTGCTTATCTATATTCTAAGCATCCATTTCCATGCTGGGATGATTTGGATGGTTTTCCCGTCTATTTTTTCCTCTCCTTCTTCGTATTGATTCAAGATTAATCCGTTTTTGATTTCAAATTATTTCCCCGTGCATAAGTATATATTACGCTATTTTGTTCTTCTTATGAAGACTGGCGAGAGAAGCGTCCATTCCATTATTATAATTCAACAAAAGGCAAAACTGCGGCCGGGATAAAATATATATTATCTTTGCTTTCAGTCATGTTTTTTGTGATAATTATTTTTTTATCTACCTTATCGGGATAGCGTTTTTGAAAATTTTTCATTATTGCCGGAACTGAAGTTTTTGTTCTGTATTTTACTTCACAGAGGGTTATTTTCTCTTGTTTGCTTTCCAGGATAAAATCAATCTCTGACCCGGTAGTTGTTCGATAGAAATGAATGCGATCCTTTCCGATTTGATTTTTGAGATTTAGATAAGCAAAGTTTTCCATTAAACTTCCTCCGGGATTTTCCGCAGGAGTGTATGAATTGGCTAAATAGCTTTTTATTCCAAAATCAAGAAGATATGCTTTGGGCATCTTGCTTATTTCCGTTCGAATGTTTTTATAGTAGGGAGTAACAAGGTCTATAATATAAGTTCCGGAAAGTATTTCAAGATAGTTGCCGATTGTCATAAAGGAGGCGCCCACCGTATTTGAAAGCTCATTCTTGTTAACGAGATTGCCAGTCTGATCGGCAAGAATCTTAATCAGATTATTAAAAGCGGATAAATTTTCCACATTCAAAAAGTCCGCAATATCTTTTTCGATATATTTTTTCAATATAGATTCAAGAACCATTTTCTTGTCTGCAACATTTTTAGTTGTAATAACCTCGGGATAACCTCCGAATGCCAAGTATTCTTTTAAGATAAGATCTATTCTGGAATGGAAAGTTTCATGGAAAAGCTTTATCTCCTCCATATTTTCCAGTGGAATTCTTTTGGTGCTAGCCGAATAATAATAGTCATAATATTCTTTGAAATTAATTCTTTCTATGTTAAAGTCCAACGCTCTGCCGGTTAGATATTCTCTATTTTTGGTAATTTCCAGTGAACTGGAACCGCTTACAATTAATTGTAAATTCTTTTTATTTTCATCGAACACATTTTTCAGGAACTGGCCTGCTTGTTCAATAACTTGAAATTCATCGATCATGACATAAGTGTAGCCGTTTGGAAATTCTGAATTTTGCTTTAGGAAAAGCTCTAATGACGCCGGAGAATTAAAGATATTTTTATTTTTTGGGTTGTCAGCTTGCAAATAAACCACGCTATTACCTGGCTGGCTTTCATTGATATGAGCCTCTATTTGCTTCATTAGAGTGGTTTTTCCCACTTGCCTTGCGCCTTTTAAAATGAGGATTTTTTCTTTTCCAAGCCAATGAATAATTTTTTTAGTAATTTCTCTTTTGATCATGGGAGGATGTTATTATGTTATTTTGTTGGTATATTATCATAATTATATAAAAAATCAAGTATTTTATAATGCATAGTAGTCAAAAAACTTAGTATTTTATAATGTAGATTGGAAATTCAGGTATTAAACGGAAACAGCGCCATTTTTTCTATTCGGAGGAATTAATGCTAAATTTTGCTTTTTTCGAATTGCTCAACAGACTTTTTGGTTATAAATTTTTTGATTTTTTCCCAATCAATTTTTTTTATCATCTTTGGCATCGGTTCATTCTCCGCATCATCAAAATAGGCGAGGCTTTTAAGCAGGTGAATTTTATTGTATTCAATTTCGCTGAATTTTTTTTGAAAAATACTCAGCAATTCATTCAAGGAATACTTTTGCAAGAGGAAATAAATATCAATAAAATCTTTTTTGCTTCCCCTGGAGGAAACCGCGTCAAGCTTCATGGCCGCGATGTCTCTTTCGTTGGCCAAGCTGGCTGCTTTATAATTTACAAGGGGGAATAGCAAGGGGTATTTGTAAGAGAGGAAAGTAATTTTAACGCCGTTTAGCGTGCCATGAATAGTTCCTTCTTCTTGTTGGTTTATCCTAAAATCTCCCAGTTTGGATAGGCTGGAAGTTATTTTTTTGTTAGAAAAAGATTTGGCCGAGAACCAATCCAAGTCTATTGACTGGCGGTGATTGAGCTGAATTGCCAGAGCTGTTCCGCCGGCTAAATAAAAATTTTGTATTTCATCCAAAGAGGCTATTTGTTCCAGAAGGCGCTTAGCTGCTTGGGGGATCGGTTTTTGTTCCATTCTTTTGAATTAATATTAAAATAAGCCTTCCAAAAGTTAGCAGACTTTTTGCTTAGTTTTCTTGATTTCAGAAGGGCGTTTTTTATATCTTCTTTTGTATAAAAAGAAACTGCCCAGCGGAAATCATCAACATCTCCCAGCTCTAAAATTCTTTCAATTATAAATCGTTTGTTTTTGCCGGGATTGATTTTCTCCGCATCCCAAAAAAGAGAAGTCTTGTTTAATGTTTTCATAGTCTTATTTTAGCATTAAATAGGCTTTTTAGCAATTAAGGATAGCTGTAGCAAATAGGGGAAAATATCGGTCCCAGTAGTATAATCCTGCGGCTTAACCACGGAATAAATCCTAGTTAAATAAGAACGCAATTTAACCAGCCTTGACCAGAAGTCAATTTCTGGCAAGCGGGATAAATAATCAGCCATTTAAATACTTGGCCATTATTTCTTTATAATTATTGCAAAAATCTTCAGTAAATTTTTGGTCGGGAAGGAAATTTCTTAAATCTCGTTTAAGTTTCAATGGCGTTACGTTTTTATTGATTTCTTCTTTAAGCTTTTTCCTAAGGTCTTGCCTGCTTTCTATATTCAATTCTTTTCTTAATGTATCGAGGCGGGGCTCTATTCCTTTTTGAAAATACCAAAAAAGATCATAAAAATCTCTTCCCTTGATGTCAATTTCGTTCTTACTCCCCTTGAACCACTCTCTGGTAAAAGCGGCGATTATTTTTCCGGTCATCATTTCTTCAAGGTGATATTTTTTGACAATAAAGTTGTATCCATAGTTGGAAATAGCTTGGATCTCTGTCTCGAATTTTTTAAATTGTTTTTGGCTCGGCTCGATTTTTACATAAAGAAAATCACTGCCTTTCCCAAAACTTAATCCTAATTTATGGAGGACGGGGAATTTCAAATAAAGCCTCTTTTTTTCTTGTTTCTTGGTTCTTATGGAGAGAGAATATTGTTTTTCGAAGTAATCAGTTATCAATTTTTCCATCTCCTCCAAGTCCAGATTTTCAAAACTTTTTCTGTCCAGATCGAAATCAAGATCTTCTGACAATCTGGGAAGCTCGTGGCAAATTCTCAGGCAGGATCCTCCGGTAAAAATGAAGTCGCGGTATTTATCTTCTTTATATAAAAAATTCAAGACAGGATATTGCAGATATTCTTTAAGGAAGTTAACAATTAAGAAATCGGGGATATTCTCCCTCTTTTTTTCACTTACCAAGTTTTGTAAATTTTTTTCTAGCATAGTATTTCAAATAATTTTTTAATATTTTTATTTTTTGTCAATTTGCAAAATCGGCGGCTTTTTTCAATTTCTTGTTTGGTAATATTTTCCCAATTTATTCTCAAATTTTCTATACTTTTTTTGCTGGGTTCTTTTTGAAGAAACTGGAAATACAAAAAATCAAACAAAGCCTTTTCTTTGCTGGCAATATATACAGGCGCATCTTTAAATTTTTTTATCTTGTAGCCAGTAAAAAGCTTTTCAGAGATAGAATAATAATTAAAAGCTCCCAGATTATTGGCATAATTTCTTCCGGATTTGGGTGTTACGGAGGTTATGGATACTGAAGATTCTGTTAGCAATTGGTATTTTGACAATATATATTCCATTGAAACATAAGAAGGCAAGATCAATTGATTGGCTATGTACTCTAAATAAGCATCTTTATTCTCCTCTTTGTTCCAGTTGTCTTTTATTAAATAAAGCCCCTTTCTCAATGCAACTATTTTTTCTTTTTTCAGCCAATATTTTATATTGCAATCAAGTGTGTTTTCAGATTTCTCTAAATTCCTTAGAGTTTTTTTGTCTATTAGCAGTAAGTTGTCGGTTTTTTGCTTAAATTTTTCCCACTTCATAGTGCATTATTGTTTAAGAATTAGTATAATTATTATACCAATTCTTGAATGGTTGTCAAATTTATCCGCCTTTCGCAGAAGACCCTGGGCGTAAGCCCAGGGACGAATGCAGGGTTTAATATCATCTTTTTGTTAGCTCCAGGAGTTTGTAGATGGTGGTTATTTTGTAGTAGTTGAATTTGTGGAGCAGCAGGGATAGGGGGTGGTCTTTGCCATACTTTTTTGCCAAGCGGAGTTGGTCGCGGAATTGCCGCTTGTCCACGCCGCCGCTTTTGGAGGCGGAATAGTAGCGGAAGTTGGCTAAGTGATTATTAATGACGTCAGCTGGATATTTTTGCCCAATCCGAAGCCAAAATTCATAATCCATACAGAAATTCTCCTTTTCATTGAAATAGCCGAATTCTTGGTGCAAATCTTTTTTCCAAAAGGTAGCGGGCTGGCAGATAAAATTTTCCGTCAATAGTTTTTTATAGCTATATTTTTTTCCTAGAAAATTTTTATAGGCCGTTATCCACCGGCGGATTTCCCGGTCTTTTTCATCAATAATTTTACACTGGCCGTAGGCCCATTTCTTATTTGGATTTTGCTGGAAAAATCGGGCAACTTTTTCCAAGGCGCCGGGCGCGTAGGTATCATCGGAATTGAGATAGGCCACGATATCGCCGGTGGCTATTTTTAGGCCTTTATTGATGGCATCGGATTGGCCATGGTCTTTTTCTGATTTCCAGATGATTTTATCGGAGTATTTCTTTAGGATATCAATCGTGCCGTCAGTGGATCCGCCGTCCATAACAATATATTCCAAATTAGGATAATTTTGGTTCAAAACGCTTTGGATAGTGCGTTCGATAAATTTTGATTGGTTGTAACTGGGGGTGATGATTGAAATTTTCATGGGGTAGTTTGTAAAGTTTGTAAGGGATGAAAGTCATCAGTCATTTGTCAACAGTTGATCGGTCATCAGTCATTGGTCAACTAATTTAGTCATCAGTCATCAGCAATCAGTAATCTGTAATTTACCATAAGATCTTCCTCAAAAAGACTTAATCCCCGATGACTGATTACTGATGACTGATATACCATTCGTATGTCTTCTTGATTCCCTCTTCTAATTCAATTTTATGCTGCCAGCCCAGTTTATGCAACCTCGAGACATTCAAGAGCTTGCGGGAAGTGCCGTCTGGCTGGGAAGCGTCATATTTAATTTTTCCCTTGAAGCCGGTTATTTTTTTGATTGTTTCAGCCAGTTCTTTTATGGAAATGTCTTTGCCGGTGCCGATATTGATTATTTCGGAGCCGTTATATTTTTGCATCAAAAAAACACAAGCGCTGGCCAGGTCGTCCACATGCAGAAATTCCCGCTTGGGCCTGCCAGTTCCCCAAATGACCACTTCCTTTTTATTTTTTATTTTAGCTTCGTGAAAACGGCGGAGAAGGGCGGGAAGAACATGGGAGGATTTTAGGTCGAAATTATCATTGGGGCCGTAGAGGTTGGTGGGCATAACTGAAATGAATTTGGTGTTGTATTGGCGATTATAGCTTTGGCACATTTCAATGCCGGCAATTTTGGCAACAGCATAAGGCTGGTTGGTTTTCTCCAGGGGACCGGTTAGCAGATATTCCTCCTTGATAGGTTGGGGGCATTCTCGGGGATAGATGCAGGAGCTTCCCAGAAACAACAGTTTTTTAACTTTATTTTGAAAAGCCGCTTCAATGACGTTGGTTTCAATGGCTAAATTTTGATAGATGAAATCGGCCGGAAAGTCATTGTTGGCTTTGATGCCGCCCACTTTGGCGGCAGCCAGAAAAACATATTCCGGCTTATGCTTTTTAAAAAAGTTAAAAACAGCTCGCTGGTTGGTTAAATCAAGCTGGCGGCTGGAGCGAGTAAGGATGTTTTTATAGCCTCTTTTGGCAAGCAGCCGGCGAATAGCGGAGCCGACTAGGCCGTTGTGGCCGGGGAGGTAAATTTTGGAGTTTTTTTTCATAGGGGTTGTTTTAATTTTGAGTTTCGAATAATTTAGTCATCAGTCAACCGTCATCTGTCATCGGGATCTGTCATCGGGATTTTATCAATTGTTTTCAGAGTTCATTTTTTGATATACTGATCTGATGAATAACCTACATAAATTTGGTTATATTTAATACTTTCAATGACATATACATAATACATTTGTTTGTTTTATTTCAAAATTTCACTATCGGGTTGGAGTTCATAAAGTTTGTAAAGTTGGAAAGTTAGCAAGAGTCAGTGGTCAATAGTCATCGGTCAACTATTATTTAATTTTGAGTTTCGAATAATTTAGTCATCAGTCAACCGTCATCTGTCAATAGTAGACAGTCAACAGTCAACGGTCATCTGTAATCAGTCAATAGTCATCGGTCAACTATTATTTAATTTTGAGTTTCGAATTTCGAATTTCGATTCAATTTCGAATTTTGAGTTTCGATTCAGTTTTGATTTTTAGAATTTCTTAATGATGAAACAATTTTCCCAAATATCAGAGTTAGCTCTTGGCATTCTTTCCATAAATCCCTCGCTTCTTCTTTATGATTCGGACAGGCAACTGAAATCATATGCAGCCAATGCTTGCTTTCTTGAGACTCCTTTTTGCAAATATACACTTTATTTCGAAAATCCTTTTTTGAACTTGCACCGTTTGCTTCGCAATAGTTGGCGCCAATACTGGTAGCAGATCTAACTATTTGAGAAACTAAAGGATTAGTAATATTATCTTTAGGCAATTTTCTGCAAAACAAAATAACATTTTTACCAAACTCGGAAGTTCTTTCTTCTAGATTATATTCAGTTTTATTTGATTCTTTTTTAGTCATTAGTGCAATTAAAATTCATTCAAAATTCAAAATTTTAAATTCAAAATTTCGTTACCAGGGTTAAGTTCATCCCGGTGAAATAAGAACACAATTTAACCAGCCTTGGCTAGAAGTCAACTTCTGGCAAGCGGGACAGGTAAAGTTGGAAAGTCAGCCTTAGGCTGAAAAGTTTGCAAAGTGCAAAAGTTTACGCCTCCTCTGCCGGCTGGCGAATATGGCGAGCTAAAAAAGTTAAGTTATAAATTGTTAAATTGTTTCATTGCTACATTGTTGGAAACGATTGTCGATTATCGGAAAATAAAAAATTACAGAGTTAATTCTGTAATTAATGGAATTAAAAATTAAAGTCTTTTATTTTTAAGCCTTGTTGCTTCAAGTCAGCTTTTAGCATTATTTCCACTAATTTTTTAAAACTGGTCTTGGGCTTCCAGCTCAGTTTTTCTTTGGCCTTAGCGGGATCGCCTAATAACAAATCTACTTCTGCTGGGCGGTAATATTTGGGGTCAATTTTTATGATAGTTTTATTGTTTTTTTTGTTTATTCCCACCTCCTTAGTTCCTTTGCCTTTCCAGGCTAAATCAATATTCAGATATTTGGCGCATTCTTCGACAAATTCCCGAACACTGTGAGTCTGGCCGGTGGCTAGCACAAAATCATCCGGTTTTTTCTGCTGCAACATCCGCCACATTCCTTCCACATAATCTCCTGCATAGCCCCAGTCTCTTTTGGCGTCTAGATTTCCCAAGAATAAGCATTTTTCTTTTTTAGCTAAAATTCTAGCCAGTCCCCGGGTAATTTTTCGGGTAACAAAAGTTTCTCCCCGGCGGGGAGATTCATGGTTGAAAAGAATGCCATTACAGGCGTACATTCCATAGCTTTCCCGATAGTTGACAGTTATCCAAAAAGCATAGAGCTTGGCACAGGCATAAGGCGAGCGGGGATAGAAGGGAGTTTTTTCATTTTGGGGCGTTTCCTGGATTTTGCCGTAAAGCTCGCTGGAAGAGGCCTGGTAGAATTTGGTTTTAATGCCGATGTCTTTTATAGCATCCAGAAGCCTTAAAGTTCCCAAGCCTACGATATCGCCGGTATATTCCGGCACGTCAAAACTGACCCGAACATGGCTTTGGGCGGCCAGGTTATAAATTTCATCCGGTTTAATTTTTTCTAGAATCCGGGTGATATTGCTGCCATCAGAAAGATCGCCGTAATGGAGAAACAGTTTTACGTCTTTGTAATGAGGATCCTTGTAGAGGTGGTCAATCCGTCCGGTGTTGAAAGAACTGGAGCGGCGGATTATGCCGTGGACTTCGTAGCCTTTTTTTAGTAATAATTCAGACAAATAGGAACCGTCTTGGCCGGTTATGCCGGTAATTAAAGCTTTTTTCATTTTATTATTCTTCTAATTTTTTATTTTCAGGCAGATGCTTCAAACTTTCTTTCCGGGTTAATTCGGAAATATTTTTCTCCAGTCTTTCAATGGCAGAAAGGAGCTTGAATATAATCAGGAATATCAGCAGGAAGCCGATTAAAATAACCGCATTGATGTTGCCTTCCAAGCCGATGACCTCGGCGATCCAGAGGGTGAATTTAGGGTAAAGGGCGATAACGATCATGCTTCCCCAGATAATAAGGCGGGAAAACAGTTTCAGAAAGGACTGGCTGGCCCGACCCCGGAAAAAATTTTCCAGCCCTTGGTAGATCATTATGGAAGAGATGATGATAACGACGAGTTGATAGAGTTTCATAGGTGTGAGTTAGAAAGTTAATAAAGTGTAAGAGTTTATAAAGTAGAAAAAGTGAAGAAAGTTTGTAAAGTTTATAAGGTTAGAAAGTGGAGAAAGATAAGAAGTGGAGTCCGCCAGAGGCGGATCAGCCTTAGGCTGAAAAGTTCGTAAAGTGCAAAAGTTTGTAAAGTAGAAAAAGTGAAGAAAGTTTGTAAAGTTTATAAGGTTAGAAAGTGGAGAAAGATAAGAAGTGGAGTCCGCCAGAGGCGGATCAGCCTTAGGCTGAAAAGTTCGTAAAGTGCAAAAGTTTGTAAAGTTTATAAAGTTAGAAAGTTGGAAAGTGGAGAAGGTTTGTAAAATTTATAAAGAGAAAAGATTTTATAAAGAATTTTTTGCTTTTTAACTTTATTTACTTTTATACTTTTTACTATCTTAGTGCTTTTATTAAGCCGGAAAGCATTTTGGAAATTTCTACCGATTTTAAATACAAATTATTAAAATCTTTTTTATCTATATAATTTAGATCTAATGCTAAATATAGCATCGACCTAACCTCTCCGCAAGATCCTTTGGCTATGAATAAAAACTTGCAAAATTCTTTGTTGCCTTTTCTTTCAAAACCTTCAGCGATATTATTCATAACGGAAACCGAAGCTCTTCTAATTTGGTCTCGAAATGAGAAATCCTTAATATCTTCAAAAATTTTATAAATTTCTAAAACTAAAGTTTTTGATTTCCCCCAAGCATTAATTTGTTCAAATTTTTCAAATTTAGCCATAGCTTTCTAATTTTTTACTTTATAAACTTTTCCATTTTTAAACTCTCACACTTTATGAACTTTCTAACTTTATAAACTAGCTAAATATATTCCATACCATCTTGTAAACGGTTTTGAGGCCGTTGGTGAAGCTTTGCTGGTGGATTTTTCCCTTGGAATATTCGGTATAGACTACTTCAATGGGAACTTCTTTATAGGCTAACTTGTTTTTATAAATTTGCCTGATTATATCGCTTTCGTATTCATAGCGGTCGGCTTGAGTATTTATTAAATCAATGGCATCACGAGAGAAGGCGCGGAATCCGGACTGGCTGTCTTTAACATTGAGGCCGCAAAGGAACCAAGTGATGGCATTGCCGGCGCGATTGAAGATTATCCGGCTGCGGGGCATTTTCTTGGGATCTTTTATTCGGGAGCCCAAAACCACTTCGCATTCCTGCCTTTGGATGGGCTGAATTAGTTTTTCGATATCTTCCGGCCGGTGCTGGCCGTCGCCGTCCATCAGCACTGCGATGTCAGCGCCTAAAAGCTTGGCCGCTTCTATGCCGGTGGTAGCGGCAGCTCCCTTGCCACGATTAATTTTATGCCGGAGAGGAATAATTCCGCCAATGGAGCTTATTTTTTTATAAGTTTCATCCTGGCTGCCATCGTCCACTACAATTATATTTTCGTAGCCGTGATTTTTTACATCCTTGATCACGTGAGCAATGACTTTTTCTTCGTTATAAGCGGGGATGATGATGAAGATGCGCGAGTTCATAGAGGAGTTTATAAAGTTAGAAAGTTAAAAAGTAGAGAAAGTTAATAAAATTAATTCAAAATTTCACTACCGGGTTTGAGTTCATAAGATAGTTCTAGGTTTAAGAGAAAGTCAACAGTTATCGGTCATATAAAATTAGTCATCAGTAAACAGTCCCAGTACCATAAGCCTGTGGCTTAGTTACGGGATAAATAATCAGTAAATCAGTAATAGTCCCAGTAGTATAAGCCTATGGCTTAACTATGGGATAAATAATCGGTCAACAGTAAAATTAACAAAAATAAAAGAATTAAGGATGTCCCTTAATTCAAATTATAATTAAATAATTCAAAGAATGCAAAAAATTATAAAGTAGAAAAAGTTAATAAAGTTTATAAAGTTAAAAAGTTAGAAAGTAAATAAAGCTTGTAAAGTTCGTAAAGTGCACAAGTTTGTAAAGTTCGTAAAGTTAATCCCAGATAAATATAAAACAAAATTTAACCAGTCTTGGCCAGGGGCCAATTTCTGGCAAGCGGGAAAAGTAAAGTTGGTAAGAGGAATACTTAGTAAATACCTTCTATATCAATATCGTCGAAATAATATTCCAGGATATCTTCCCATTTCCAGCCTTCATCATGGGCGAGGCTGAGGGAGCCATGAGCGGAGAGCCCGACCATATGGTTGCCTTCGTTTACCAGCGTGGCAGTGCTTTTATAGGAATTACTCCAATAGTCGCCGTTGTAGTCTCCGTAAGGATCATCTACAGATTCACACCAAGGGTAATCATCTGAGCCCCAGCGTTCCTCAAAGCTTCGAGTGCGGCCGTCAGTCCAAGAACTGTAGGGAGTGATAGCCACATCACCGTCATACATAACCACTTTTCCGCGGGTGTCTTGGGCGGCTTGTTTGACTCGGGAATGCTCTTTCTCGTAGCTATAGCCTTTATAGAGCTGATTGCCGGGGGTAGCATTGACCTTGAATCCCTCTTCGGCGTATTTAGTGCTATAGAGGAGCTTCCAATAGCCATAAGTGCGGAAAGAGGTGACCATTACCCGATTATGGTCCATATCGCCGCTGCCTACCAGCTCGCCATCTCCCCAGACATAGTGTTCCATTGGCAAGGTGTTGATTACCCAGGTGAGGCGGGTGTCATCACTATGCTGAAGCTTGATTTTTCCCCGGTATTCATCCAACCCGGAGTCAGGCTTGTGCACGTCAAAAATCATATTCTCGTTATTGCCGTCGGCTGCTTCAAAGTAGACTCTGCGATAAGACAGGGTGTCATCTACGGAATCATAAATTTTTAATTTTTTGTCCCCATCATAAGTTACTTTAGTTTTAGTATTACCGTCTATCACAGCTACCGTATTTCCATCATTATTTTTTATGCGATAGCTTTTGTTAGCCTCTATTTCAAAAGGATCATCGCGCAGTTCATCCCGGGTGTAGGACCAGAGGCCGACGGTAATTTCGGGACCGAGAGAAGCGTTGGTATCTAAGGAATTTTTTTCTGTGATGGAAGCGGTAAAAAAATAGAAGCCGGTATCAGTATTAGAGAATCGGTAAACCGGAGCGCTGCCGGTTTTATTATAGTCATAGGCATAAAAAGCTGCTCCTTGATATTCAAATCCGGGATCATTATTTATAAGGTAATTTTTTTCAATAATGGAAGTAGTGTAGAAGTATATTCCTAAATCCCGATTAGCGAATCTATACACTGGTGAAGTGCCAGCTTTGTTATAATCGTATGCGTAAAGCGCTACTCCTTGATATTCAAATCCGTAGCCATTTTTGAGCAAATCCGCTTTTTCAATTTCCGAAGAAGTAAAAAAATAAGCGCCTAGGTCCGTATTGGCAAACCGGTAAACTGGAGCGCTGCCGGTTTTATTGTGGTCATAGGCATAAAATCCCACTCCTTGGTAGTTAAAGCCAAAAGCGGCTTGAACCGGTTTTTTTTCGGCAAAAGAAAGGAAAAGCATAATAAAGGCAAGAAAGGCAATTTTGATAATATTTTTGTTTTGCATTAAATTTTTTTATATTAAAAACTTGCTGAATTTCACAGCTTTAGCATTTTTTTACTGCTTATATTATAGCATGCATTATTTTTTTTGTGAATTTTTCCTGAACCATTCAAAAGTTCTTTTAATTCCCTCATCGAGATTGATTTTAGGCTGCCAATTCAATTCTTGCCAGGCACGGGAGGCGTCTAAGCAGGAAGTGAGCTGTTCCCCGGGCTTGGCCGGTCCGTGTTTTTCTTTAAATTTATCATTTGCAGCGCAGTTTTTGATTAATCGGAAAATTTCATTAACAGAAGCTTCTTTTCCGGTGCCGATATTAAATACGCCTATTTTATTGATATTTTGCAAGGCTGCGATATTGGCTGCTACTACATCTTCTACAAAAACATAGTCTCGAGTCTGCCGGCCATCGCCGTTAATGACGGGCTGTTCTCCCTGGAGTATTTTATTTAAGAAGATGGCAACTACGCCGGCCTCTCCCAGCGGATTTTGCCGGGGGCCGTAAACATTTCCATATCTCAGGGAGGTATATTTCAAGCCGCGGACTTGGTTGAAATAATTTAGATATTTGTCTATTGCCAATTTAGCGATGCCGTAGGGAGAGAGAGGCCATTCGGGATGACTCTCTTCGGTCGGACGTTTGCCAGTATCCCCATAGATGGCGCCGCCGGTGGA
>CAYMRZ010000015.1:0-7224 GCA_964393045.1 uncultured Bdellovibrionales bacterium
GGAAATTTCTCGTCGAGAGAAAGGCAGGAAACCCTAATCGCGCAAAAACGCGGGAAAGAAGAAATAAGATGGCAAGATGACCGACGACGGAAACAAGGATGACATTCTTAAAGCATGATGAGACGACAGCCGGCATGATCCTGGCGGGCGCCCATACCGCACAGAGCCGCGGCAACGGCCCGTATGACCTTGATTCTTTCTGTTGAACCCCGGCCCCCCTCGGCCACCAGAACAGGAGGCAAAAAAAATGACGCCGACAATTTTACTTCTCACTATCTAGGAGCAGCGCTTACTTTGAGAATCCCTGAATAGACAGGGCAAGCCTGAGGATAGCACTGCTCCTAAAAAACATTTTCCCGCGCTTGCGGAGACCCCGGCATGCCCGCCTCGTATTCTGATTATGGGGCGAGCTCATGGCAGCGGGCTTGGCTAAAAGGAAAAAGGAGGGCATAGAGTCCTCTAAACAGGGACAACGTTCAATAACGGGTCCCGAAGTCTTTTTTCCTAGCCCCCCGCCCAAGGCTGAAAGAGAATCCACAAGCGCGTTACAAGACCCATATATGGCAACCAATGCACATATGGGTCTTTTTTATTTTTTATTTTGAATTATTTTTAATATCTCAACACCAAGCACTCACCAAACATTCCAACATTCGCAAGAATGTTGGAATGTTATTTTTCTAGTTTTTATTTTAATTGTTTTTTTAAATCTTTTTCATACAAAATAGAGGCCTCTAAAATTATCTTCTTTTTCTAATAAGCCAATAAAGCCAGCTGAGCTAATCAGCTAAATTTCACTTTCCCTCCCTTCACATCTACTTTCACTTTTCCTTTTTTGATTTTATTTTCCAAAATTTCCAAAGCCAGCTCATCCAAAATCTCCGTCTGAATCGCCCGTTTCATCGGCCGAGCGCCATAGACCGGATCATAACCTTTTTTCAATAAATATTTTCTGGCATTTTCCGTAAGCTCAATTTGAATTCCCTTGCCCTTTAATCTTTTATTAACCAGCTTGACCTGCAAATCAATTATCTGGTTCAAGTCTTCTTTTCCCAACGCTTGGAAAATAATAATCTCATCCACTCGGTTAAGAAATTCCGGCTTAAACCTCTCTTTCAAGGCCGCCATCACCTTCTTCTCCATTTCCTCCTGCTCAATCTCCTCTTTTTTCTTGTTGCGTCCGTTGAAGCCGATCCCCTGCATCTGGTTGATTATCTCGCTGCCGATATTAGAAGTCATAATAATTACCGCATTTTTAAAATTAACTGCCCTTCCTTTAGCATCAGTCAGCCGTCCGTCTTCCAGGATTTGCAGCATAGCATTGAAAACTTCCGGATGGGCTTTCTCAATTTCATCAAATAAAATTACACTATATGGCCGGCGGCGGACTTTCTCTGTCAATTGCCCGCCTTCTTCATATCCTACATATCCCGGCGGCGAACCAATGAATTTTGCCACGCTGTGCTGCTCCATATATTCACTCATATCTACCCGGATTAGGGCATCTTCATCGTTAAATAAAAAATTTGCTAAAGTTTTAGCTAATTCTGTTTTCCCTACTCCCGTAGGGCCAAGAAAAATGAAAGATCCAATTGGGCGATTTTCCTCAGAAATTCCCGCTCGGCTGCGCCGCACCGCATTAGAAACGGCTTTAATGGCATCTTTTTGGCCAACAACTCTTTTGGAAAGCTCTTCTTCCATTCTGGTTAGCTTCTTCATTTCTTCTTCCAGCATTTTAGAAACCGGTATGCCCGTCCAGCGGGAAACTACATTCGCCACATCTTCAGCTGTTACCTCTTCCTTTAGAACTGGCTCCTTGCTCTGAATTTTATTTAATTTTGTTTCTTCATTTTTTATCGCTTTTTCTAGATTGGGTATTTTGCCGTAATTAATTTCTGCTACCTTGTCCAGCTTTCCTTCCCTTTCCAATTTTTCCGCTTCGATTTTTAATTTATCTATTTCTTCCTTATGTTTTCGAATATTCATTATCAACTCCTTTTCGTTCTTCCATTGCAGTTTTATTTTTTTCAATTTTTCATTTATCTCCGACTTTTGCTTTTTTATCTGGTTAATCTTATTTTTATTTTTACCATCCTTTTCTTTTTTCAAGGCTTTTTCTTCAATCTCCAGTTTGCGTAATAATCTTTCCATTCTATCAATATCGGCCGGCATAGATTCAATTTCCATTCGCAAAGCAGAAGTAGCTTCATCGATTAAATCAATGGCTTTGTCCGGCAAAAACCGACCCGGGATATAGCGGATAGATAAATCTGTTGCCGCAATTATTGCTTCATCTGTGATTTTTACTCCATGATGCAATTCATATTTTTCTTTTATACCCCGTAAAATAGCCACCGTATCCTCACGAGAAGGCTCATTTATATAAACTGGCTGGAAGCGCCGTTCCAAGGCCGCATCTTTTTCAATATATTTTTGATATTCTTTCAGGGTGGTAGCGCCGATCATTTTTAAAGTGCCTCGCGCCAACCCCGGCTTAAGCATATTAGAAGCATCTAGGGAACCTTCCTGGGCACCGGCGCCGACTAGAGTATGAAGTTCATCGATAAAAGTAACGAATTTGCCTTCCGAACCTTCTATTTCTTTTAAGATAGCTTTTAGCCGGTCTTCAAATTCTCCGCGAAACTTGGCTCCCGCCAACAGAGAGCCTAAGTCTAAAACAATTAATTTTTTATTTTTTAAATTTTCCGGCACATCCCCGGTAATGATGCGCTGGGCTAATCCCTCTACAATAGCAGTTTTGCCGGTGCCTGGCTCGCCTAACAGAACCGGATTGTTTTTGGTTCGGCGAGACAAAACTTGTACTACCCGCCTGATTTCATCATCCCTCCCGATAACCGGATCCAATTTCCCTTCCTGGGCCTGTTTGGTTAAATCAATGGTATATTTCTCCAAGGCCTGGAATTTTCCTTCCGGCTCCGGCGAATCCACTTTTTGGCTGCCCCGCACTTCTTTCAAAATTTCTTCAGCTTTATTTTTATCTATTCCCGCACTGGCTAATATTTTCTTAGCAGGAGAATGATTTTTTAAAATTGATAAGAATAGATGTTCAGTGGAAACATAGTCGTCTCCCATAGCTTGCGCTTCTTTCTCTGCTGAATCTAAGGCTGCTCCCAAATCCTGGCTAACATAAATATTAGCGCCGCCTCCGCTCGCCTGAACACGGGGAATTTCCTCAATTTTTGACATTATTTCCGCTGACAAACTCCCCTTGTCTGCGCCTATCCTATTCAAAATTTCCACCACAATAGAGTCTTCTTGGTTGATCAAAGCATAAAGCAAATGCCAGACATCGATTTGCTGTTGGCCCTTTTCCAAAGCCAAGCCTTGAGAGTTTTGAATCGCTTGTTGCGATTTAGTGGTAAATTTTTGAATATCCATGTTGCTAAGCTAATTTTTAATTTTTAATTTGAAATTTTAAAACAACTTGTCAATAAAATAATATAATAATTTATTTACTAGTTACTAGTTGCTAGTTACTAGTTACTAGTTGCTAATTACTGATCTACTGATTACTTTCTTCCAATGTCACATCCACTGTTTTTTCTTCGCCTTTTCTCCAAACTTTCAATTCTATCGTTTCGCCTACACTCTTATTGCGAATAACCTTGGCCAGATCATTTTTTTGATTAATTTTCTGTCCGTCAATTTCCAAGACAATGTCATTCTCTTGCAATCCCGCCTTATCCGCCGGACTGGCGGGAATAACTGCTAAATCAGAAATCTTTTGTCCCCGCACCACTAGCGCTCCATAATCGAATGGCAAATTGTTCTCTTCGGCAATTTGCTCGTTTATTATAAGATAACGAATTCCCAAATAGGGACGCGAAATTTTTCCTGTTTCTTTCACGCTTTGGTAAATTTTTTTAACTTGATTAACGGGTATGGAAAAACCAATATTCTCTGCTCCTTGTGCCATAGCCACATTTATTCCCACTACTTGGCCATTTAGACTTACAAGCGGACCGCCGGAGTTTCCCGGATTTATGGCAGCGTCTGTCTGGATTACTTCCTCCAGGGTTTCGCTTCTGCCAAATCCGTCACTGGCATCTACACTTCTTTTCAACCCAGAAATAATTCCCTTGGAAACAGTATTCCTAAATTCTCCCAAAGAATTCCCAATAGCTATTACCGTCTGCCCGATTTTTAACTGCTCAGAATCTCCCAGTTTAAGCGCTGGCAAATTTTTCTTCTCACTTTCTATTTTCAAAATTGCCACATCCATAAAAATATCTTTGGCTAAAACTTTGGCTGGCAATTTTTCACCTTCGTTCAGCATCACAGTATATTCCGCTTCCTCATCGCTTACCACGTGGCGGTTGGTTATGATGTATCCTTCCGCATCCGCTATAAATCCCGTGCCTCCGCCAATTTCTCTTTTTTCTGTTTCCGGTTCAATTGAATCTTGTTCTTCTCTGAATCCAAAGGGATTAAAAAAAGGATCGTTAAAAAAAGGATCCATAAAAAAACTGTCTAGTTTGGGAATATCTTTAGTAACAATAATGCTTACCACTGCCGGTGAAGCTTTTTCCACTGCCTTTATTACTGCTGAATCTTCTTCCACTAAAGTCATACTCTCTGCAGCCTGCTTTTTTTCAGTTATTTCCTGTTCTTTCTCGGTTTTGCTTTCTCCAAAAATTCCCCTAAAGCTGGAATTGCCTGCCAAATAGCCAAAACTCATGCCTAAAATGCTGCTTATGATAATACTCAAGATAATGGAAATGGTAACCGCCTTAAAAGCGGAGGGCTCTTTGTTTTTCTGATTTTTTTTAGGCTTAATTACCGCTTCTTTATATTCTTTTTCATTAAAATTTTCCATAATTTAAATTAATTCTTATTTAATTCAAAATTAACCAAGTATTTTTTAGCTAGAGATAAAAATAAAAATTACCCAAAAATAAGACTAAATATAATTACAAAGTCTTTATTTATATATTTCAATGAATTACTTTTTTATTTTTATGGCGTCAGTTGGGCAATTGTCTGCCACTTCTTCTATATCGCATTCATCACAGCCTTTCTCACTGACAACCTTGGCCTTGTCTCCTTCCAATCTAAAGCACTTGTCGCATAGAGATTCGCACATCCCACAGCCTATGCAGGCTTCTTCGTCTATTGATATTTTCATATTGTAAAAAATTATAATTAAATGCTAAAAAGAATTAATAAACACTTGGATCGCCTTCTGACTTCTGGATAATATTCTCCTCTTGGCGCTGCAAATTTTCATCCCTAAATTCAATCATGGCCGTTTCTTTTTCCCATTTATAGTCTTTCATTAAAATAATTACGTCTGCTTGCCGTTTTTGTTGCAAAAACCATTCAAAAAAACCGCCGCTTTTGGTATGAATCTGCTTTATCTTGACTTCCTTTTTTTCTTTTGATAAATTTTCTCCGCTTTCGCTCTTTCTAATTTTTTCAAGATAAACAATGTGAAAGCCCAAAGGACTCTCAACTATTTCAGAATGCTGCCCCGGTTCCATTTCAAAAACCACCTCTGCCACTTCTGGAACAATCTGGCCTTTCTCAAACCAGCCTAGTTCTCCTCCGTTTTCCGCACTGCTCCCTTCGGAATATTTCTTGGCAACTTCTTCAAAATTAGAACTGTCTTCTTCCAGCTCAGTTGCCGCCTGGTTTATTTTTTTATAAGCCTCGGACTGGTTTTTAATATTTTCATTATAATAATCATACAATTTATTCAAATACATTTCCGGAATAATAATTTGCTCTACGAAATCATTTAGGCTCCAATTGTATAATTTTCGAATATCCAAGGCAAAACCCTTGGCTTCTCTTCCGCTATTAGCGATTCTAACCGCTAAATCCTGCCTAGCTTCTTTTTCAGAAATGTGAAGGTTGTAACTTTCTGCTATATTTTCCACTATTCTATTTTCAATTAATTTATCCAGCACTTCCTTTTCTTTTGTTTTAAGGCGAAACTTGCCTTCCTTCGTAGCAAAATCCACTCTCATGCCCACATCAGAAAAATCCTGGTTTTCATAAAAATTTTTAATTGCTTGAGTATTAGATATAAGTTGGCGAGTAGTTATTATGCCTTCTCTGTCAATTATCGCCACCGGCAAAGGCACATAGCGGCAAATCCCCCAGGTAATTTTTCGAGTTAAATTATAAAAATAAAAATCAGCCACCAGCAGTCCCAAAAAAATAACTACCGCGCCTAAAACGACAAATAATCTTTTCTTGGTTATTTTTGATTTTATTTTTGAAGCCAGTTTTGGAACATCTACATTTTTCATATTTGGATAAAATATTTTTAAATTTTTTATGCTTTACAAGTAAATTTTATAAATTCTCATTAATCTACTAAATAAAATCTTTAAAAAACCAATTCGCTAATCTAACCTTTTAATCTTTTTATGCTAGCTTTCCACTAGCATGTTTGTTTATTTCAATTCTTCTTCAAGCAGCTTTGTCGCCACTTTTGGGTTAGCCTTGCCCTTTGTTTCCCTCATTACTTGGCCCATTAAAAATTGGATGGCGTTTCCCTTGCCGTTTTTATAATCTTTAACTGAGTCCGGGTTATTCTTAGCAACTTTCTTCACTACTTTTTTCAGCTCCCCTTCATCTGAGCTTTGGGCTAAATTTTTTTCCTCCACTATATTGGAAGGATCGGCACCAGTGGCAAACATTTCTTTTAGCACCATTTGAGCGGCTGAAGAATTAATTTCACTGCGATAAACCATCTTGATGAATTCGGCAAAATTTTCCGCTGTTACTTTGGCATCAGAAATTTTCTGGCCATTGTCAAAAAGATGTTTTTGAAATTCCGTCAAAATATAGTTAGCTGCCAAGCGATAAAGCTTTTCCCGGCCTTCTTGGCTGAATTTTTCCCCTTCCGCTTTCATCCAGCTTTCCAACTCGCTGCAAACATTTTCAAAATAATCCGCCAAATCTTTGCTGCGGGTAATAATCTTGGCATTCTCTGGTTTAAGCTTGTATTGTTCAATAAAACGCTGCTCTTTCTGATCCGGCATTTCACAAAGCTGATTTCTGATTTCTGCAATTCTCTGTTTGGAAAACTGCAAGGGCAAAATATCCGGCTCCGGAAAATAGCGATAATCATCTGACTCCTCTTTATTCCTTTGAGAAAAAGTCTGCCCTTTATTTTCATCCCAGCCTCTGGTTTCCTGAATAACTTTTTCTCCTTTTTCTAAAATTTCTTCTTGCCTTTTGATTTCATATTCA
>CAYMRZ010000015.1:7234-18050 GCA_964393045.1 uncultured Bdellovibrionales bacterium
ATATTCAATTCCTCTTTCTACCGCCTTAAAGGAATTCAAGTTTTTTAATTCTACTTTAGTGCCAGATAAGGGGTCTTGTCCAACTTTGTAAAGCGAGATATTGGCTTCACATCTCATCTGGCCTTTTTCCATATCAGCTGGTGAAATTTCCAAATAACGGAATGCCAATCGAAGTTTTTCGCAAAAATTTTTAGCCTGAGCGGAATCTTCCATATCCGGTTCAGTCACCAACTCCATAAGCGGCACTCCCGCCCGATTAAAATCTACCAAGCTTTCATTGGAGCCTTTGTGATGGATAGACTTGCCAGTATCTTCTTCTAGGTGAATGCGCAAAATTCTCACTTGCTTCTTCTGCTTGTCCTTTCCTTCTATTTCTAGCGCTCCACGACTGCAAAGCGGCTGGTCATACTGGGAAATTTGATAGCCCTTAGGCAAATCCGGATAAAAATAATTTTTCCGGTCAAATTTTGATCCCTGGGCAATTCTACAATTCAAAGCCAGGCCTGCCTTTATCACGTATTCAATAGCTTTTTTATTAGGTACCGGCAAACTTCCTGGCTGGGCGGTACAAACGCTGCAAATGTTTTTATTTGGTTCTTTTTCTTGTCCCATACCATTCTTGCAGCCGCAAAACATTTTGCTTTTCGTCGCCAGTTCCACATGCACTTCCATACCAATCGTGACTTTATATTTATTCATTAGAGTCTATTAATAATGAAATTTAAAAGATGAATGTTTGTTTGAACCTGCAAATGTATGATTTTCGTACACAAATAAGTCTCTTTTGTTTTTCAGATACAAGCAAACTTCAGTTAGAAAATAATACATCCGCAGGCTTAAGGCTTGTTTCTTCTTTTTAAAATTTTTACTATTCAGCTAACCAAAAAATTTATTTAATTTCCGTCAAATCTTCAATTTGTCTTTCTAACTTTTCTATCTTATCTATCATATCCTCTTTTTCTCTCTTAAGTTCATCTCTGGCATTATTAATTTTTCTTTCGTAATCCCGCTCAACATCCCTTTTAAAGTCTTCTAAAATTTTTTCCAAGGTATTCATTTTTTTATTTTTTAATAATTATGTGTTATAAATACAAAAGGGTAATTTTAAAATTTAAAATTAGCTTATGCTTTATATTAAAATATAACTATGAAGAATGTCAAATTAAATATTTTCTCCTTTTTCTCCTTGGGCTGGATGGGGCTCGCCCTGATTAACCTATTTTTAGTTTTCCTTGGCTGGTTTAATCTGGGAACCTTGCTTGCCAGCTTGGCTTTCATCGCCTTCAAAATATTCTGGCTTTTAAACAAGGAAAAAATTATTCTAATCCCACTGGATAGAACCTCCAAATTTTTTCTCGGTGGAACAATCGCGTTGGGATTGGTGCTGTCAATTTATACCGCTCCGACCATTTTCGGCGGTCGAGACGAAGGTTCCTACAGCGCCAGCGCTGTTCTGATCAGCCAAAACGGCAGGTTAAAATATGATTCAAAGCTGATTAAGAATTTTTTCGAAATTTATGGTCCAGGCAAGGCCCTTAATTTTCCCGGTTTTCTCTACACCCAGGACGGCCAGCTCAAAAGCCAATTTCTGCCCGCTTACTCTTCTTGGGCAGCTATCTGGTATAAACTTTTTGGCTTGCAAGGCCTGAAACTTGTAAATCTTTTTCCGTTAATAACCTTTATTTTTTCTTTTTATCTCTTGTTAAAAAAATTCTTAGGGCAAATAGAATTCAAAAGAGAACAGCGAAAATTCCAAAAAGTTGCCAAAAACCTGGCCCTCTGGGGAGCACTCTTTTTGCTCCTCTCTTTTCCGATTCTGCTTTTTTATAAATTTACTTTAAGTGAAATTTATTTTGCTTCCCTGCTTTGGTTTTCGCTTTATCTTTTAGTTAAATATTTTTCTGAAAAAACTTGGGCTAATTTTTGGCTGATCTTTATTCCGGTGTTTCTTATGCCTTTTGCCAGGGTTGAAGCTTTTGCGATTATTTTCATAATGATGGTAATTTTTATTTGGAAAGACTTTGACAACTTCAAACAGCCCCGCTTTCAAGTCCCCCTGGTTATTATCGCTTTTCTTTTTATTTTAATTTTTTATTTATCGCCTAACTTTTTTATAGATTCTTTTGCAAACCTTCTTGAACCTGTCCTGGATCATTTCTCAAACAATGAGAGCATCGCAGCCAATGGCGGCGACAAGGTTTTTTTTGAAGATTGGCAAAATTTTTATCTGCCGCGCGTGCTGTTTCACTACAACATTTTGCCTTTTATCTTAATGGGCGGCATCTTTCTGCTTAATCTTGCCAGAAAAAAAGAAAGGGAGAAGCTGCGGGACGCTAAATTTCTTTTCCCATTTTTTATTTTATGCCCTACCTTGATTTACCTTGCAGACGCTAATATTTCCTTGGACCATCCCTGGTTTTTAAGGAGATACCTTTTCACAGTCTTGCCCCTGTTTATTTTTTATAGCTGCTTTTTTCTGCTTCAAATAAAATATAAAAGCCTAATTTTCGGCAATGCGCTAATGGCTGTAATTTTGGCGGTAAATTTAATGCTTATTTTCGGCGGCAGCTTCAGCCCCCAGTTAAAAAATAATTTAATCTCCTATTCCAAAGATAAAAATTTGCTGCAAACCACCCGGGAAATTGTTAAAAATTTCGAGGCCGGTGATTTAATCCTGATTTCCCAGCAATCTTCCGGCTCCGGCTGGTCATTGATTTCCCAGCCCATGAGATTACTGATGAATAGGAATGCGGTATATTTTTTCAACCCGAATGACTTGGAAAAAATCGATAAAGAAGGCTACCAAAATATTTATCTAATTTCTTCCCTGGGAGAGCTTGATTTATATAAAAATATTCCTAAAACAGAAATAAAAAACTATAGAATTGAAAATAGCCTGCTAGCACCTTCTCGCCAGGCAGATGAATTGGCCACTAGGCAAAAAATTGTCACTGAAGGAAAAATTTTTCAGATAAAATAAAACTCCTTTCAGACTTATAGCTGAAAGGAGCGGGGCTTCTTGCTAGAATTATTGTTGCTTCATCTTTTTCTGTGCATATAATTGCCAATCTTGAAAAATAGTTCTCAATTGAGGGTTTCCAGATAATTTTCTGCTTCCTCTGCTGAGTGAATCCATCACAATCCTTCTAGTCAAATTTAGTTGCTGAGCTATTTCATTCAAATCTGTCGTTCCTCCCCGATTCTCTGCCAATCTTTTACAGCAGGTTTCTTTCATGTTAAAAAGCATCTCAAGCCTCTCTCTTCCTATTGCACTGTCCCAAGCTTCGCCTTCCGGGCGCAAATGATGCCTGCAATTTATGGCAAAGCAAGGATTTTCCAGTGATACACAAGAATTAAGGATCTTCCCTTCTGCGGATTCTTCTTTAACCCAAAAAGGTCCTGCTGCTTCCTCAATCCAAAAAGATTCTTCTCTTTCAACCTTTTCAATAGAAGCATTAATAAAATCCATACCCCTCCTCCTTTTTTTAAAAAATGATAAAGAGCATACCTCCTTAATTATTTTAAAAAATTTATTTCCCGTTAAATATTGTACCAGGCGAAGCTTAAAAATCAAGCCTTTCTTATAGCTTTTTTATATAATCAGAAATTTTTTATTTTAAAATCATTTTTTAGAAAAATTAACTATTTTTCCCCCCTCGGAAAGGGAAGGAACAAGAAGGGATTGATTTTAAAAAAAGCGCTGCACTCAATTATCTGAAATCAGTTAAAACATGCTTTTTGGCTGACTAGCTATTTGTACATTCGTATCTGATTCGTAGATTCGTAGGGATTAAAAAAACATTGAATATTTCATAAATTTGTTTTATAATTCTAAATAATAAAAACAATAATAAAAAGGCCTAAAAAATTTATAATTTTCGTGCACAAACAAGCCTCCTGGATTTTAAAGCGAACTTCAGGAGAAAAATTATATATTTTTAATTTTAAAATAGTTAATTGCTCAGGCAACTGAACAAATAAACTAGACGAACTGTTTAACTAAATAACCATTCAACTAATCAACCAATATGAAATTAATCGTAAATATTCCCGCTTATAACGAAGAAAAAGTTATCGGCAACACTATAAAAAAAATCAAGCAAAGCTTTCAGCAAGATTTTTATACCAATGGCAAAGGCCAAGATATTACTGAAAAACTTGTCCAGGTAGTCAATGACGGATCCACCGACAACACAGAAAAAGCGGTTCGCGAAGCCGAAGCTGATATTCTTATTTCTTACCATCCCAACAAGCGCCTAGCTTATGCCTTTAAAAAAGCAGCAGAAAGCGCGATTAAAAATGGCGCTGATTTTTTTGTCAACATCGACGCCGACGGCCAATTTAATCCAGAAGACATTCCCAAACTGCTTGAACCGATTTTAGACAAAGAGGCAGAAATGGTGATTGCTAATCGCTTTGGAGAAAAAAAAGCTAAAAATATTCCTTGGGTAAAAAATATGCTAAACCGCCTGGCAGCTAAAATTATTGGAAAATTTTTAGGCTCTGATATTGACGACCTGACTTGCGGATTTCGAGCCCTTTCATCCAATGCTTTTTTACGGCTGAATCTAACCAATGTCCATTTTACCTATACTCAAGAAACCATTATTGACGCTATTGGCAAGGGATTGAGGTTGAAATGGGTCCCGGTGTATGTAACTTATTTCGACGAGAGGGAGTCCAAGATTGTTAAATCAATTTGGAAATTTATTAATAACTCAGCTAAGATTATTCTTAAAGCTATTCGGGATGTCCGTCCTTTGCGTTTCTTCGGGCTTCCAGGATTAATTTTTGTTATTATTGCTATCGCCGGCTTTTTATTTTTCTTTGTAAACTATCTCATTTCCCTTAAAATAACCCCCTTTCTCAACTACATTGTCTTTTCTTCTATCTCCATGCTGTTGGGAATTCAATTGATAATTTTTGCCTTAATCGCTGACATGATAAAATCCAATCGCCAAATAACCGAAAATATGATGTATGAGGAAAAAGTTAAAAAATGGGAAAAAGCAAGGGAAAAGTCATACTAACATTTTAACATGCTAATATTTTGGCACCGGCTGTTTCTGTAGATTTTTTTATTGTTAGTATGTTAGTATGCTAGTATGTTAACATGTTTTTATGAAAATACTTTTTATTTCACATTCCTATCCTCCGATTATGGGAGGGGTTGAAAAACAGAACTATGACTTATCGAGGGGATTATCCAATTTAGCTTATACTAAAATTATTGCTAATCGAAAAGGCAAAATTTTTTTGCCGATTTTTTTGCCCGTCTCTTTCATTCAGGCTTTTTTCACCATGTCAAAATATGACGCTTGCTTGGTCGGTAACGGCGTGCTTGCCCCGATTGCCGCGGCTCTAAAATTTTTCCATCCCAGAAAAAAATTTTTCTGCATCATTCACGGCCTGGATATTACCTATGCCAACCGCCGGGGCTGGCTTTCAAAGATATATAAAAAAATTAATATCCCCAGCCTAAAAAAGTTAAATAAGCTTTTTGCTGTAGGCAAGGCCACTATTGAAGAGGCAGACAAGGCAGGGGTTGACCGGGAAAACTGCGTTTTCATCCCCAACGGCGTTAATGCCTATGAGTTGCGGGAAAATCACACCCGCCAAGAACTTTCAAGTTTATTCGGAAAAAATCTAACTGATAAAAAAGTAATTCTGAGACTGGGACGTTTTGTTCCTCATAAGGGCACTCGCTGGTTTATTGAAAATGTAATGCCGGAGCTGCCGGAAGACATGGTTTTTATCGCCGCCGGCAACCGAGTCAGCTCTTCAACAGTTGGTGATCATGATAATTACCTGGAGTGCGAGCAAACTATTATTGATAAACATCTGCAGGATCGCGTGCGGCTGATGCCTTCCCTTTCCTGGAAAAAAGTAAAAATACTGCTTAACACTGTCGATTTAGTGGTTTCTCCTAATATAAAGATATCCGGCTCCATGGAAGGCTTTGGCATCAATGTGATTGAAGCTGGTGCCTGCCAAAGGGTGGTTTTGGCTTCCAATCTGGAAGGTTTGGCAGATGCTATCGAAAATGGCCAGAATGGAATTTTAGTAGAAGCAGAAAATATTGATCACTGGGTTAAAAAAATCAATAAAATCTTTGAAAGCGGCCGGCCATTCCTGGAAACTTTTGGCCAGAAAATCGGCCGCTATGTGGAGAAAAACTATAATTGGAAAAAAATATCCGAGAAATATTTGGAAGAAATGAAAAAAAATTAAATTGCTGCATTGTTAAATCGCTTCATTGTTAAATTTTTATCTCAAATCTTTTGATTGCTGATTGCTAGTTATTAATTACCAATCTATGCTTGATTTACTAAAGCTATACATTGCTATATTCTTCACCCTGTTTCTGCCGGGCTGTCTTTTTTTTGCTTGGATAAAAGGAAAAAAATTTAAACTTAATTTGGAAACCATAATCATTTCCCTGGGATTAAGTATTTTTTTAATCGACTTTTTAATCTTATTTATAAATAAGGCCGGCATTGCCTTGAATTTTCTAAACTTATCTGTCGTTTTAGCCATTTTATTGGCCGGCCTAGCTTTTATGGCCCGAAAAAATATAAATTCAGAAAAAATTAAAACTTTATTCAAAAAAACAAAAGGCTTTGATAAAAAGAAAATGCTTTTTTTCACAATCCTATTCCTAGCCGTCTTCCTTCGTCTTAGTTTTCTTTCTGATCGGATGACGCCCCACACTACCGATCTGGGACATCACATGTACTGGTCTAAGCACATGGTTGAATTTCAAGAATTGCCAAACTACAATATGCCGGATTTCATTATTGGCGAGCACATTATTTTCGGGGTAATTTCCATTCTAAGCGGAATTTCAGTTATCTCTACCATGCCGATTGCTATTCTGTTTATTATCAATGTTTTTTCTTTATTGGCAGTCTATCTTTTTACTCGCGAATTAATTAGAAAAATATCCGGAAGATATGCTGAGGCTGCCGCTCTTATTTCTTTGCTGGCCATTGGAATTTTTTATACTTCTTCTTCGCCTCAAGCTAATTATGTTTCCGGAGGAGTAATTGGCAATATTCTTGGAAATTTTCTGATCCCCTTAATTTTTTACTCTTTTATTAAGGCTTTAACCGACAAAAACAAAAAATATTTCAGCTTGTTTTTGCTGCTGGCTTTGACATTGGGCTATACCCATCATCTCTCCTCTTTTATTTTTCTCTATTGCTTCGCCGGTTTAATTTTGGTTTTCCTGGCAATCTGCCTGATGAAAATTATCCAAAAACAAGCCACCTTTAAAAGTATCGGCGAAGATCTCAAGCAAAGAATACGGGCAGTATTGGCCTGGCAAAATTTATTCCTGATATTTCTCATTATAATATGGGTATTATTTATTCATATTCCCTCTTATTTAAATCCTTCCGCTGTAGACACTGCCGTCGGCGCTCCTTCTAAGGCTACTCGGACAGGCCTTGGGTTTAATGAGCTGATCAATACTGCCGGCGCCTGGAGATTTTTCTACGGATTTATCGGATTTGCCGCCTTGGCAATTATGGCCCTAAAAACAAAAAAGGCTATCCGGCTGCTGGTGCTTTCGGTTGCCCTAGCCTGGCTTTTTGTAATTTTTATGATGAGCTTCCAGCCTGGTTGGCTGAAAATAGATATCCCCTCCAATCGCATCGGAAGTTATATTACTTATCCAGCCGCTGTCTTGGCAGCCATTGGCGCTTATTATTTGCTGAAAATCAATAAAGAAAAAGCCGGCAAACTGATATTTTCCATGCTTTTCTTGGTTGTTTTTGCCACTGGCTTTATCTCCGGAATGGCAGAACTGGCTTTAAACCGAGAAACTTCCAGTGATAACAAGGAGCTGTTCCAAACCTTCATCGCCGCTGAATATTTGGATGAGATAATAAAGTCCGAGGACCAAAGAGTGCTCAAAGACCACAATTATATGCAGGGCGACACTTGGATGAAATTATTTTTTATGCAAGGCTATGAATATCCCCTTTCCCGTTCTTTGCTCCGAAGATATGATGATCCAGCCAAACCGCGCGAAACCTGCACTCGGGATATGATTTCTATTCCGGACAGTGAAGTCGGAAAAAAATGCTTTCAGGAATACGGGGTTAAATATATTGCTATGAAAAAAGGCTACGACACTGGCTCTTTGCATAAATCAGACAATTTTACTCCAATATATGCCAACGATTACGTAATCATCTTCCAGAAGAAATAACTGCCTTCTAGCAATAGAACATCAACAATGAAACAAAATTATTAAACCATTTGTAGATTTGCCCGCCTGCCTTGCTTCGCAACGCAAGGCGGACAGGTAAAATAATCATAATTTGGATGCCTATTCTTTACATTATCTAAAATTTAAACTGTATAATACTCATCAATACTATGAAAAAAGCCTTATTTGTTTTAATTATCATTTTAATATCCGTCGGCTACATTCATTTCAAAGGCCGAAGCGAAATGAAAGACGCCCTTTCTGGTTATGTGGAAATTGGCTTTGAAAATTCCGCCCAGTATTTTTATTTAGACAAAAAAAATTACGAAGTTTTTAATTTATTCATCAATAACCAAGAAGAAAAGCCCATTGAAGTGGAAATGGAATTCCTGATCAATGGCGAATCAGTTCAGGAAATAAAAAATGAAATTGGCACTGATGAAAATATAAATATGCCGCCGACTGGAAAAATTAGACAAGCAATTTCTGAAGCTGGGGCTTATCCGGCTGAATCATTAGACTACCAAGTGAATTTGACTTGGGGAAAAAGAAAAGAAAGCGTTATGAAAAAAGTTGAATTGTTGAATCATCCAGAAGAAAAAATATTAAAGCAACAAATTTTACAAGAAAAAAATGAACAATAATTCAAAAAGGGTATTGCTCTTTACCCGGCCTATCGCTCTGCCTTGGGATGAAGGATCAAAAAATTTGGCCTGGCAAATCGCTAAAAATTCTAATGATGACGATTTAAATTTTTCTGTTTTAACTCCAAAAAATAATTTGGATTTTTTGGAAAATTGCAAGAACATTCAGCCGGAGAAAATTTATTCCTCCGAAAAATTCGGCTTTTTGGAAAAAATTCGGCTATTGAAATATTTCTCCGGTTTGAAACGGGGAAGCTTTGATGTTATTCATTTTCTTTTCACTCCCCGCTCTCTCACTTCCAATTTGATAAACCACAAGCTGAAAAAATTAAATTGCCGGACAATCCAGACCATTGCCACCTTGAACCAGGAGGATTATGAAAATCCAAAAAAATTGGAAAAAATCCTTTTTGCCAACAAAATTGTTGCCCAATCTGACTACACTTTCAAGCGCCTTCAGAGTGCCGGTTTCAATAACGTAGATTTAATTTATCCGGGCATTGATTTGAGCCACTACCAGCCCAAAGAAAAAAATGTGGAACTACAAAAATCTTTAGGTATTAACACAGGCGATTTTGTGATGCTTTACGCCGGCGAATTCACCCGCCTTGATGCCATCGACGACCTCATCGAAACAGCCCACTCACTACTTACTACTCACTACTTACTAAAATACAAGCTAATCATCGCCTGTCGCATCAAAAATCAAGCTGACGCGACCAAGAAAAAAGCAATCGAGGCTAAAATCAAAAAATTAAATCTGGAAAAAAATATCATAGTTTTGCAAAAGACTGTGGGGCTTTTAGATTATTATAACTTATCAGACCTAAGCATTTTCCCGGCTCAGAAAATGGCGGGAAAATTTGACATCCCCCTAGTCCTGGCAGAATCAATGGCCTGTGGCAAGCCAGTCTTATCCTCTGATTTGCCGGTGTTAAAGGAATTTATAAAAGAAGATGAAACCGGTTTTATTTCTCCCAAAGGAGATCCGAAAAAATTAGCCGAAAAAATCGCTGAAATAATCAGCCAGCCGGAAAAACTGCGAACTATTTCCCAAAATGCCCTGAATTACGCCAAAGAAAATTTTGACATTCAAAAGAACGCCAAAAAATATGAGGAAGTTTACAAAAGTTTATAGCTTATTTTTCCCAATCTTCAATAATTAATTTCTTCCCGCTTTTTTTCACTACAACTTTTTGCCTTTCCCTCCATTTCAATTCTTTAACCATTTCAATTGGAATGGTGATCGACAAACTTTTCCGCCCTACGCGGGTCAGTTTTCTTATGTTTTTTTCTTTTAAAGCTCTTCTCGCCATTTTTTATAGAATTTTAATTTTTATAAGAATTACGTAATTTTTATCCGCTTCTAGCGGGAATTACGTAATTAATTACGTAATAAATTCTGTAGTAAAATATTCTTACATTTTTTCCGGGAAGTATAAAGCAAGAATGCAATAATGAGTTTAATTGCGGGATTATTGTTATATTTTCATCTAGTTAAGCGGAAGCAGTTTTGCGGGTTTTGGTTTTTTTGCCGAGAAAAAATTCCAATTATTAAGAAACTCAGTAAGATCGTTATCCAATGTCCAGAAATAAGCCTTATTGTCGCGTAAACAAATATTGAGGCGGTATTTTTTGGTAGTTTTGCTATACCACATTTTCTTTTTCTTTTTTTGTTTTTCCAATTCCCCTACCGACATCACCATAAAATTAATTTTCCTTTTCTCTCCGGTAGCGTCAATCATCACAAAAACTACCGCTTCTTTGAGATTTTTGTATTTGGGCTTGAAATTTTTAGCTTTCAAATCAAAAACATAGCGGTCTTTCTTGCCCAAAAAGGTGGTCTTTACCTGGATAAGAAAAATTTCGTCTTTCTTTTTCGCCATCAAATCAAAGCCTTCATCAATGGTAGGATCCATGGCATCCACGCCGCAAAGCATCAGTTCTGAAATGACCC
>CAYMRZ010000016.1:0-15775 GCA_964393045.1 uncultured Bdellovibrionales bacterium
TTTAATGGAAGATAAATGCTCTTCCATTTCATTTTTTTTAGATTCTTCATTGTAGGTAGGGATGACTACTGAAAATTCAATTTGATTATTCATATCTATTTTTCAATTTTTAATTTTAACGAAAATCTTTTGCCACTGATTTTATTATATATTTCAAATTTTAACATTAATCCTTTTTCTTGTCTAACCAGTCTTGTAAAATTATCCTGGCTGATTCCGCATCGTCTTGGCTTGCGCTTTTTTTAGCTTTAACTAAATTCTTTTGGGCTAGCTTGGAAGAAAAAATTTCATCTTGAAAAAATACCTCTGTCCCAAATAATTCACTTAATTCTCGTGCTAAACTTTTAATTTTTTCATTATGTTTGCTTTGATAGAGATTGTAAACGCCAAATTTGCCTATAACAAATTCCGCAAAATCTCTTTGCTTTGAAATTTTCCTTATTTCATCAACTAGCAAAGCAGTAGGAACAATTTTATAAGCAGTAGCAATTTTATTCTCATTTTCTGCCAAGGCTAGGCCGCATTTCTTTTCTCCATAATCTATTGCTAAGAAGTATTTTTCCATAATCTTTTAATTTTTTAACCCTTTAAAGCTTATCAAACCAATCAGTCAAAACCTGATGGCCTTTTCTAGTAACCGCTACCGTACATTCAAAGTGGGCAGAAAGGCCTCCTTTTTTGGTAATAAAGCAAAAGCCATCGCTGGCTAATTCAATTTCACTGCTATATTCATTCACCATCGGCTCCAACGCCAAAACCATGCCTTCTTTCAAAACCATTCCTTCTCCCGGCGATCCAAAATTAAAAACTTGAGGATCTTCATGAACTGCATAACCTACGCCATGGCCTACTAATCCCCTTATAGGATGAAATTTTTTTATATTGGCATACTTTTCTACCGCATTGCCGTAATTCCCCAAAGTTGAACCCGGATAAATTTGCTCCAAGCCCAACTCCAGGCATTTCCTGGTAACTTGCATAATTTCCCTTCTTTTGTCTGAATAATTTCCGATTAAAATAGTAACTGCCGCATCGGTATAGAGCCCTTTAAGCTTGACTCCTAAATCCAGTTTTACTAAATCGCCTTTTTTTATAAAAACATTTTTCTGCGGTACTCCGTGGACAATTTCGTTGTTGAGAGAAACGCATAAAGCTGCTGGAAAACCAGGAGACCCTTTTTCACCGCCATAACCCAAAAAAGAAGGCTCGGATTTATTTTTAAATAAAACATCTTGTGCTGCTTGATTTAGATCCCAAGCAGAAACCTGCTTGCCTGTTTCGGCTTCTCTGGCTAATTTTGCTGCCGCTTGCAAGCCCTGGACTAAAATGTTTCCGCCTGCTTTTAGTTGGGATATTTCTTTTTTTGATTTGATGCTGACTTTAGACATTTTTTTCAAATTATTGGCTTATTCTAATTTAGCGCCAAAAGAGGCTAACGTCAATTTATCTGCCTTAGTTTCATTTCCTCACATTTTATTTTTTTAAAGGCCAAGCAAAAAACAATGAAAGGTTTCTTGCTTTTTTGTGTATTATATATTATAATGGGTATATATTCAATATCCAAATAATAATTAATTTAAAATTATGCCATTTAGAGACAGAACTGGTCCGGAAGGCCAAGGTCCAATGACCGGCTGGGGGATGGGAAGATGCCGAGGATATGCTTCAAGTATGAGACAAAATAGAAGATTTATGTGTCGCTGGCCTTTTAAAAAAGTATCCCAAGAGGAAGAAAAGGATATGCTTAAAGAGGAGGCAGAGGCCATAAAGGAAGATCTTGCTGATATCGAGAAAAGGCTTTCGGAGATTGAGAAGAAATAGCTAAAACCGGTATCCATCGAAAAGAAACAATCTCATTTTTTTGGATTGTTTCTTTTTTTATGCTATTATATTTACATTAAATGTTTTAAAATTAAAAAGATGACTCCTCGGCCAAAATTATGCAGAAGAATCAGATCTAGGTTTGGACAAAAATATTTCAAGCCGGCAGGAAAACCGATAAGATTCCTGAAAGAAATAGCTTTGGAAAAAGAGGAAGCAGAAGCCCTGAATTTAGTCGATTTTAAAAAAACAGGCCAAATTGAAGCCGCTAAAAAAATGAACACCTCCCAAAGCACGCTGCAAAGAATTCTAAGCAACGCTAGGAAAAAAACGGCTGAAGCTATCATTAAAGGCAAATCATTAAAAATAAATGATTAATATGAAAATAAAAAAAGACAAACTTTTCAGCAACATCACAGAAAAAGAAAAAGCTAAGGCAGTAGAAAAAATAATTGACTCTTCTTGCCCCAGGAAAAGCTTTTTTATCCTCACTACTGCCGCTGCTATTATTTGTACTTTGGGTATTATGAATAATAATGCTGCAGTAATAATCGGCGCTATGCTGGTAGCTCCCATGCTTTCTCCTATTTTAGCTATTGCTTTAGGCATCTCCATGGGAGATTTTAAATTAATTTACCGCTCTTTAAATGTAACTTTTAAAGCTTTTCTCTATTCCCTGGGCTTTTCTTTTTTAATTGTTTTAATGTTGGACAAACCGGAAATTTTAAACCATGAAATGCAGCTGCGTTCGGCGGTAAGCCTGGAATTAGTCATAATTGCGCTTATCGGAGGGATAGCCGCTTCTTTAGCAATAACTAAAAAAGAGCTGCATCAATATTTGACTGGCACTGTTATTGCTGTTGCCCTTATTCCAGCCATATCAATGAGCGCTATTGCCTTGGCCATGTTTGACATCCAGCTTTTTTATAATGCGCTGGTTATCTTTATTCTTAATTTAATAGGCATTATCTTGTCCTCACTTTTAATATTCTCTTTAACAAGATTTTACACTTCTCAGGATAAGGCAAGAGCGGAGCTCAAGGAGGAAGCGCAAATTTTAAGCAAGCCTGATAATAAAAAAGCAAGCAAATGATTTCTATCCAATATTACCTTGAATTATTTAGAGGAATACCTCCGGAATTAGCCACTTTGATAGTTTCTATGCTGCCTATCTCAGAACTGAGAGGAGCCATTCCGCTGGCTATCACCGGCTACAAAATGAATGCCTTTGCCGCTTTTTTTTGGGCAGTGCTGGGCAATATTATTCCTCCATTATTTTTTGTTTTCTTTTTGGAAAAAATTTCTGACTTTTTGTCTAAAAAGTACATTTTTTGGAAAAAATTTTTTAACTGGCTATTCGAAAGAACCAGAAAAAAGGCTAATGGAAAAATGGAAAAATACGGAATTTGGGGCTTATTTTTTCTAGTAGCCATTCCCTTGCCTATGACAGGCGGCTGGACTGGCGCCTTAGCCGCTTTTCTTTTTGGCATTGAAAAAAGGAAAGCTATCCCCATTATAATTATTGGCATAGTGACGGCCGGAATAGTAGTCACCATTTTTACCACTGGAATAAGTAAAATATTTTAAAAATATGAAAAACTACATAATTGCTAACTTTAAAATGTACCTTTCTCGGAAAGAAAAAATAAATTACTGGATTGAAAATTTTCTTAAACAATCCAAAGGCGTCAAGTTAAAAAATACGGAACTAGTTATTTGCCCTCCCGCTGTGTTTTTTGAAAAAATTAAAAAAGCGCTAGAAAAAATCCCTTTTGTCTCTTTGGGACTGCAAAATTGCTTTTGGGAAAACGAGGGCAGCTATACTGGCGAAGTTAGCCCTTCCATGATTATTTCCTCCGGCGGACGATATGTTATTCTCGGACACAGTGAAAGAAGGAAATATTTAAAGGAGAGTAATAAGCAAATCAGCTCAAAAATTTCAAAGAGCCTCAAAGAAAATCTTGTTCCAATTTTATGCGTAGGAGAAAACTTCGAAGAAAAAAATCAGGATTTTACTGTGGGAGTCATCAAAAAACAACTCCGGGAATGTTTAGCTCAAGTCAAAAAAGGAAAAATAGAAAGCGTAATAATTTGTTATGAGCCTATTTGGGCTATAAGCTCAAACCAGCCCAATCGCCTGCCTACTGTCAATGAAATTATGGGAGTAAAACTGCTCATAAGAAAATTTTTAACTGAAAAATACGGCGCTAAACTAGCAGAAAAAGTGGCTATTATTTATGGTGGAAGCGTAGATAGTAAAAAAATAAACCAAGCCTGCATTGCTCCGGAGATGCAAGGCGCTCTAATCGGCAAAGCCAGCACCCTGCCCTATGAATTATTAAAAACAGCCCAGATAATGGATGCTGTTGATTTTGACCTAGATACAAAAAATATTAAAAAAATAATCAACAAAAAATGAGAGCTAAAACTATCGACATTTTAAGAGAGACTAAACAAAAAAATAAAGCTATCGGCGCTTTTAACACCTCCAACCTTGAAGTAACTCAAGCTATTATTCAGGCAGCTAATGAATCAAACAAACCCTGTGTAATCCAAACTACTACCAGCTCTATGCAGTATACGGGAACCAGCAATATGGGGGCTATTGTAAAAAGCGTGATAAAAAATGAATCTAACCATACCGCCATTGGATTCCACCTTGACCATGGGCACAAGATAGACGATGTTATGAAAGCTATTGATGTAGTAGGAGTAGATTCAGTAATGATTGACGCTTCCCATTTAAACTTTAAGGAAAACCTTGAAATTACTAAAAGAGTGGTAGATTATGCCCATTCAAAAAATGTGGCTGTCCAGGCCGAGCTGGGAAGAGTGCCATATATTGGCCGGGAAGATATGGACATAAATTGGGACGCAGTCATGACTAACCCTGAGGAAGCAAAAAATTTAGTAGAAGAAACTGATGTAGATGCCTTAGCAATCGGCATCGGCAATGCTCACGGCTTTTTCCGAGAGCGCCCCGAGCCAGACTGGGAAAGATTGGACAAAATCAAGTCTTTAATTCCGGAAACACCGCTTATTCTGCATGGCGCTTCAGATTGGGATGAAAAAAAAGTTAAAAAAGCAATAACGGGAGGAATCAGCTGTTTCAACATCGACACTGACATTCGGCTAGCTTTTATTACTGCCATGCAAAAATGCTTAGGTGCTAAATATAACATTAAGGATCCACGGGATATTATGAAAAAAGTGCGCAATGAAGTAAAAGAAAAAGTAAAAGAAAAAATTAAAATTTTTTGGCAGTAAACTATCCAAAAAACAAGCAAAAAACCGCTTTTCCAATAACTGCGGTTTTTAAAAAATTAATCAATAAATATTTTTGAAAGATTAAAAATCCTGCTTAAGCGTTGTGTTCGTTGAATTTTCACCTCTTTCTAAATTAGAAACATCCTCTTTTCCTGTTAATTCTTCTGCATCTTGCTGATAACCGCTGGAAGGATTTTTTAAACTGTTAAACAATTTCATATATTCATCAATGACCGGCTTTAAAAGCGGCGGCAGATAAATAAAACTCAAAACCAAGGGAACGACAATAAATACAACTTTAATTACTCCCCAAATTTTTCTAAACTTCACATATTTATTAATTTTTTCCGTTCTTCCTAAAATTCGTTTGTTTAATTCAATATTTTTTTCTAATAATGCTTTTATTTCCTTCAAATCCTTATCTGACATAATTAAAATTAATAATTAATAAAACTGTATATATTCACTCCCACTATATAATTCGAAAAAAAGTTGAGCACAAAATATAAAATAGCAGAAAAAACACTGGAAAACAAAACAAGGAAAACAATCAAGAAAATGAAACCATAACGTTCCAAAAGCATTTTCGTTTGTTCGGAGATAGGAAGAAAGGCAAATAATAATTTAGAACCGTCCAAGGGAGGTATTGGTAATAAATTGAAAATAGCCAATAAAACATTTATTAAAGCCAGGTATGTTAAAAATTTATAAATAAGCAGCCCGTCATCTACGCCTAAAACTAATAAAAATCTCATTAAAACCCCCGCCAATAAAGCTAAGAGTATGTTGGAGAGGGGTCCGGCAGCACCCACTATTGCCGGCCCGTTTTTTTGATTTTTTAAATTATAAGGATTATAGGGGACAGGCTTAGCCCATCCAAAAATAATCCCTACTTGAGAAACTATCAAGAAAAGTGGTATCAAAAAAGAGCCCCATAAATCTAAATGCTTAACAGGATTCAATGTTAATCGGCCGGCATATTTAGCTGTCGGGTCCCCCAACCAATAAGCTGCTAAACCATGAGAAACCTCATGAATTACCACAGAAAATATAAGAATGATAATTTGAAATACTAAATCCATAAAATAATTTATTTTTAATAATTGACAAATGTAAGTTTAAGTGTTAACCTTTAATCTGTTATTGCAGATAAATTATACCTTAAATTTTATAACAATTCAAATAACCAAATGGCTCGATGTTATATATGCAAAAAATCTGCTGCCAGCGGCAATCGGCGTTCCCATTCTAACGTGGCCACTAAGCGGAAATTCAAAATAAACTTGCAAAGCAAGAAAATTAACGGCGCGAAACACAAGGTCTGCGCTAAGTGCATAAAAAGTATGGGAAAAATTAAATAAAATCCTTACAAACAAAAAACATCCCGAGAATTCGGGATGTTTTGTTTATCTATTTTTTCTTTTCTCTCCAATACTCCTCTGCTTCTTCCTCCATCTTGTCTAATCGGTCATAATAATCAGGAAACTCATTGAGATGAGCCAAGGCGATTTTGCCAGTTAATAAAGCATCATCGTTGGAAACATTAGTGACTGGGTCTTGCGTACCGTGCTCCAGCTCTACATCCATTCCCCTTCTAAGCTGTTCTGCATCAAAATTTTTCCAATCTGCTCCCAACTGTTCTCCGATTTCTTTGGCTTTTTCTTCCGTAAAATATTTTTCATTGTGTGACATAGCTTCAGTTTAATTCTAAATATTTATTTTTTGTTTTATAAGAATTCCTTGTTTTCCAACTTTATGAACCTTATAGCTTCTTATAACAAAACCACCAGTCAAAACAATCTTTTTTCTTTCTTCTTTGTTTAGCAGTTTTTTCATCAGCTGCTGGAGGAATAATAACTTGGTCCTTAATTAGTTCATTCTTAGGCCAACCAGCCGGCATAGCCACCTTTTTCTTGTCCGCTATTTGCAAGGCTTCCACGGAACGTAAAATTTCATCCATGTTTCTCCCCACCTCCTGGGGATAATACATAATTAAACGGATTTTCCCTTTAGGATCAACAATAAAAATTGCTCTCACGGTGTTGCTGCCTTTACCGGGATGAACCATGCCTAACTTTCGAGCAACTTGGCCTTGGTCATCAGCAATTATGGGAAACCTAATATCGATTTTTAAATTGTCTTTTATCCACTCTGTCCACTTAATATGCGAAAAAACCTGATCTATAGAAAGACCAATTAATTCACAACTCAAATTTTTAAATTGGTTGTGCCGCTTAGCAAAAGCAACAAACTCACTAGTACAGACTGGAGTGAAATCTGCCGGATGGGAAAAGACTATAAACCACTTATTTTTAAAAGCAGTCGGCAAATCCATCATTCCATGAGTAGTTTTTACCTGCATTTTAGGAAAATCTTCTCCTAATAGAGGCAATCTGTTTTTTTGTTCTTCCATTTTTTTAGATTAATTTTTAAAGTTGAAACTACTAATTATTACTAAAAATCGTTTTCCGTGTTTTCTGTTAACTAATAAGCATTGAAAAGCTTTTTTATTTCAAAAACCGGCTAAACTCTTTGAGCTAGCCGGTTTAAATAATTTTAACGATTGACCGCTATTAGACAACTGCCAAAATTTTTTCCCGGATATCAGCAGAATGTATAATTTGTTTTAACTCATCTTCATTGAGCATTCCGCTATTGCATTGAACTTTGTTTAAATTTTCCAACATGGTTTCCCTGCAACGATTGCAGGCCTGGTAATCTTTAATAACAGATTTCAAGGCTGAAAACCTTATAATTTTTTCAGACATTTTAAAACCCCCCTTAAAATAATTTGGTATTAAATTTTTAACCTTCAATAAATACTTGAATTTAATTGCAAAATAAAAAATAAACCTGTCGGGGTGCGCGGAATCGAACCGCGGCTACATCCACCCCATGGACGCGTACTGCCACTATACGACACCCCGGTAAACAAGGCGGGTAATATAATTTTATACTATAAAGCACGCTTGACCTGTTAAGTCATAGGCTTTTGCAGAATAGTGCTATATTTACTCTGCATATTTATTTTACAAAGTTACATCCCATTAATTTATACCTATTCTTTATATAATATTTTCTAGATAAAAGCAATAGAAAAATCGCCTCAACTTTTTTAGCTAAGGCGATTAATTTCTCAAGAAAAGAGGTTTAAGTTAATTCTGGACGTTTTCTCAAAGAAGAAACGTAAGGACCACAAAGCATATTAAGCGCCTGGATTTTTGCATCTCTTTTTCTTTTTAAGTCAAAAATCGCTTCAGGCGGCCCCTCGTTTTGCTTTAGATCAATAACAGCTCCCGCATACATTTCGATTTCAGCTTTAAGATTAGAAATAAAGTCACCGGCATCTTTTTTCATTTCCCCCCCTTTTTTTGAAACAAAATTACAGCTCAGCGTGCACTAATAGCCACTATGCCCTCATCATCCATGGAATCAAAGATGACTCTTTCTGGGAATTTTTGCTCCGACCCTGAAATTATTTTCAACTCTCCCCCCAATCTGGCTCTTTTGTTTTCTTGAGCTCTCTCTTTTAATTCCAACTCGCTTCTCTCTTTCATCTCTTCTCTCCTTTCTACTTAAAAACTAACTCTACTATTCCCTCCCTTGCCTTTAAAAGCCATTCCCAGGCCGGCAACCAGGAATCATGGCGCCCAGCCTCAATGAGATAAATTAGGGTTTTGCTGCCATCATGCTTTACTGCGGATCCCTCCAGCAAGGCATACCTTCCTGGCGGGAAAACGCCTTCAATTGTCTCACCGAAAAGGCCACACACGTTTACTCCGATTTCCCTCTTTACTATTACTTCCCTGAGAACTTTATCCTGCATTTTTACCTCCTTTCTAAAGTTTTTTTGATTTAAAGAACTAAAAAACCGATTCCCAGGAATCGGCTTTGTTTTATTGAAAATTTCTCTCCTCTTATGTTTTTTTCAACAAACCAAAACCGATCCGGTAAAATCCGAATAAAATAATGCTAATCAAATAAATTTTGGTTTGTAAAATTTTCATTTTGTAAAATTTAAATTCTAAAAATAATTTTAGCTTTACATTAAATGTTTGTCAACTCGACTTTTCCACGAAAGGCACGAAAACAAAACCAGGAAAAATTTCCTGCTTAAAATCGCCTCCAGCAAGCCGGGTTATTTTCTTAATATCATTCTCTTGAGTCGGAATTACTAGAATCCCATTTATTTTTAATTTCCCCAATAATTTGTCCGGGACTTTTTCAAAAGCTGCTCCGGATAAAATCCTGTCATAAGCAGGCAATTCGTCTATTTTTTGAGATAAATCAGCAATTCTATAATTAATATTTTCAGCATTGAAATTTTTTACATTTTTCAGGCCAACTTCACCCACTTGCCGGTTGATTTCAAAAGCATCTACCCTTCCCTTATCTCCCACCAAAAAAGATAACAAACAAGAAGTCCAGCCACTGCCGGCGCCGATATCCAAAACCCTCTGGCCTTTTTGCACATCCAATAAATTAAGCAAAAAGGCTACAGTAGTCGGCTGGGAAATGGTTTGATTTTCCGCAATAGGCAATGGCTGGTCAAAATAAGCTTGGTCATTAAATTCTTCCTTAACAAAATCTCCGCGGTCCACTGAAAGAAAAGCTTGTTTTAAGCCAGGATCATCTAGTAATCCCTTCTGTTGTAAATAATTAACCAGCTGGTCCAAGGTTTCAAAATTCATTTTTCTGTAATTTCAAAATTTAAAATATTATTAAAATCTTTAAATAAAAATTTTCCTCCAAATTTTTTACCTTTGAGCAAATAAGGAAGCCAATATATGTCATCCGGCCACATTTTATTGAAGGGAATCTTCTCTAACTCAAACCAAGCAGGTTTCATTTCACTAGTTTCTTCTGGCTTGCCCTGATAGCTATCACAATAAAAAATATGGGTGATCATTTTAAAGCTTTCTTTGGGATAACAAAAATCAAGTTTGCCTAATTTTCTAATATTTACTGCTTTCACTTTTGCTTCTTCTGCTAGCTCCCTTCGGGCAGCCTGTTCTATCTTTTCCCCTTTCCTAACTTTTCCGCCAAATCCGTTCCATCTCCCCTTGCCAAAACCTTTCTTCTTAAGGCCTAAAAGTATTCTTTTGTCCTCTATGATGAAACATAAGGTGGCTATTCTTTTTTTAACTTCCATTTTTAGTCTAAATTTTTTAGTTTGGATTTTTCCAGCTTTTTCTTTTATGCTATAATTTTAAACAAGAAAATGCAAGATATTTATAATTCATATTTCATGCTTCTTAATTCATAATTCATAATTCTAAAAACTTATGTCTTCAAAAGTATTTTCCGCTACTACTTATGGCATGGAAGGAAAACCAATAGAAGTTGAAGTTGATACTTCGCCTGGCCAGCCAGTTTTTAATATTGTCGGTTTGCCGGATACAGCTGTTAAAGAAGCCAAGGATCGGGTGGGGGCAGCTATTAAAAACAGTGATTTTCGGCCGCCTCAATTTTTCGGCCGCATTACAGTTAATTTAGCACCAGCTGATTTAAAAAAAGAGGGCCCAGCTTTTGATTTGCCAATCGCTTTAGGGATTTTGCTGGCTTCCAAACAAATTGAAAAACTTCCCAGAAAATCCGTGTTTCTCGGAGAACTTTCCTTGAATGGAAATTTAAGAAAAGTCAAAGGCACTCTGCCAATCGTGCTAAGCATAAAAGACCAAGGATTTAAAAACTTTTTTCTGCCAGAAGAAATTGCTGAAGAAGCTAATTTAGTGGAAGATATCGAAGTTTATCCTGTAAGATCATTAACCGAGCTAACAGCTCATTTTCAAAAGAAAAAGCCAATCCAGCCCTTAAAAAAAACTAAAAATATTTCCGATATTTTAGCGGAAGAACAGGAATTTGAAAGTGACTTTTGTTTCATTAAAGGCCAAGAGCACGCCAAACGAGCCTTGGAAATTGCCGCTAGCGGCGGACACAATATTTTAATGTCCGGACCGCCTGGATCAGGCAAAACTATGCTGGCCAAATCTGTTTGTACTATTATGCCCAGCCTCTCCAAGAAAGAAGCTTTTGAGGCTACCAAAATTTACTCCGTAGCCGGCCTAACGGGAAGTGATAAGCCTTTTGTCACTTATCGCCCTTTTCGCAGCCCCCACCATAGCGCCAGTGCCGTTTCCTTGGTAGGCGGCGGCAGTTTTCCTAAACCCGGGGAAATTTCCCTGGCTAACCGCGGCGTTTTATTTCTGGATGAATTCCCAGAATTTAGCCGAGAAGTGATTGAAAACCTGCGCCAGCCTCTTGAAGACGGCCATGTCACTGTTTCCCGAGCCCAAGGCTCTATCACTTTTCCCGCCCGCTTCATTCTGGTAGCCGCTATGAATCCCTGCCCTTGCGGCAACGCCACTGATCCGGAAAAACAGTGCGTCTGCACTCCCTCCCAAATTTCCCGCTATAAGAGAAAACTTTCCGGACCAATTATGGACCGGATTGACTTGCATATCGAAGTGCCGCGTTTGAAATTTGAAAAACTTTCTTCCGAATCTGTAGGAGAAAAAAGTGCGGATGTCCGCAAACGGGTAGAAGCAGGCCGGAAAATCCAATATAAGAGATTTAAAGATCTGCCGATTTTTACCAACGCGGAAATGGAAACTAAGCATATCAAGCAATTTTGCCAAATTGGAGAAGAGGAAAAAAAACTACTGAAAAATGCCATCAACCAGATGAATCTTTCTCCCCGCGGCTATCATCGGCTCTTAAAATTAGCCCGCACCATTGCTGATCTAGCCGAAGAAGAAAAAATCACTCCAGCACATATTGCTGAAGCGATTCAGTATCGGTTTAGAGAAGATTGAATTACAAAATTTTTAATAATGAATTTAAATTTTTTATCTGCGAGCTTTTTCGTTTATTTTTTCATAAATATCATCAAAAAAAGATTGGTTCAAGGCAGCCGGCGTACGGCCTAATTTTTTTGGCACAACAGTGATTATCGGCATTATAGGCTTATTGTTCTTATCATAACGGCCGCTGTGAAAAATATTAGCCTCTTCTGTTTCTGTGTCAGAAAAAAAGCCTGTCCTTGCTGCCATCCCATAGCAAAAATCACCAGCATTGCAATTGATAAAACCTTGCAAATAAATATCATACGCATAGATGTTTTATTAATTATAAATTTTAGAAAATTACTTACTAAGAATAGCATAAAATTATAATAAGCGACAGAACTTGCTTATCCTGCACCCGACAAAAAATTAACCTTCTTTTCTGTTTTTGTTATAAAACACCAAAACCCTCTTTTTTCCTTCCAGTATTCCTGACTTTTCACCGGTGAAATCATGAATAGCATCATATAAAATATCATAATCATATTCGTAATTTTCTCCCTTCCTAGTTCCTGGATCGTTGGTGATAAAGACTTCCCGCTCATTGTCATAGCCAATCAGAACTAAATTATGATAAAGCGGACCTGGCGGCGTAAAATTCGGATTCCCCAATTCTCGGCCAGCCGCTGGGATAATAATCAGATGGCCCTCGGCTAACTGGAATTTTAAATCTTCAATATTAAAATTTTCCAAAATTTTGATATTTTCAATTCCATAATAATCTTCCGCTATTGCTTTAAGTTCTCCCATATCGCTGTCTTTATAATCTCCGTATTCTTTGTTTTGATATTTTGCCAAGCCTTGAATTTCTTTTTCCATTTTTTCTTTGGTCAAACTTTTTTCGTTTAGATGATAATAAACCATAATTAGGCTGGCTTCTTCACAAGCCTCCTCATGCAGTTCATCCCAGCTGGCAAAAGGCGACTGGGAAGCAAAATCAACTTCCATATGAACTTCGTCTGGAAGTTTTTTGTTTTTTATTTCCGTTGAATTTTCTCCTGTGTTTTGTGATGAATTATCCTTTGATTTAGTTTCTTCTGGTTCTTCATAGTCAATGTTACTGGCATCATTATCGTCAACTAAATTTTCTTTCAAAATTGACACTTTTTCTTCACTTTTATATTTCTTTCCTATTTCAATTTTTTCTTTTTTATTATTGAAATTAAAAAACCAAAAACTTACGCCCGCTAAGCCCAAAAAAATCAATATTAAAATATAAAAATTTCTCTTATTCATACTTTTCATACTTCTTAATTCTTAATTCATAATTCAAGTTTCCAAAAGTTTGACACTTTTATTATAATCCGATAACATTCAAATAAGCAAAAGAAGTCAAAAACCCCAAACAAAAACAAACCGGCAAAATTCAAACACTTTGTTTGAATTTTGTTGTTAGAAAAGGTAAAATATAAACAATTACTCTGAAACACATGCCGCTTATCAGAAAAAGGGCTTAATCTACTAAGAATTGAAAAATTCAAATTTAAAATTGTTTAACTTGCCCTGGTGGCGACCCCGAACCACAAATATAATTTGGGTTCAGGATAAAAATTGGCAGACCTGCCCGACTGCTTCGCGATAACAAAAGTGGGCACGGCACATACAATTGATCTATGCCTGAGTGGCGGAACTGGCAGACCTGCCCGACTGCTTCGCAGTAACGATGACAGGCGCGGCGCGCTAGGACTCATCCTGCTATTTAAAAAAATATTTATTTGAACAAATAATAATAACCTATAATAAATTCAAAAGCCGATGTGGTGAAACTGGCAAACACGCACGACTCAAAATCGTGTGCCGCAAGGCTTGTGGGTTCGACTCCCACCATCGGCACTATTAAATTATTATTCTCTGCGTAAATCTGCATCCCGAGTATTCGGGATTCCCATTAATCTGCATTTAAGCCAAGATTAAAGCTGCTTCTGTGAATCGGGCATGACCCGTATTTTTTTATATGTTCAAAATGCTTTTTTGTGCCATAGCCTCGATGGCGATTGAAGCCATAAGCTGGATACTTCTTATGAAAATCATCCATTAGCCTATCCCGATAAACTTTAGCGCAAATAGAAGCCAAGGAAATAGAAAAAATATTTTGATCGCCGCGAGGAAAAATTTTTTGTTCAATTTTAAATCTTTTAATTTTTTTATTGCCGTCTAGCAAAACTACTGCCTCGGCATTATTATTTAAAATCCTTTTTTTAAGCATTAATTCTAGAAGCTTATCTGCCGCTAAACGCATTGCTAAAAAAGTGGCGTTTAGAATGTTTAATTCGTCTATTTTTTTGTTGTCCACTTCACCAAAGCTAATCAAAAAATCAGGATTTTTTTCAATAAAGCTAAAAACTTTTTCCCTTTGTTTCAGCGAAAGCGTTTTGCTATCCCTAATTAATTCCCTTTGCTTAAATTTTTTGTTTAATATTTCAGGATTAATCCAGGCTGCCGCTGCTACCACCGGACCGGCCAACGGACCACGGCCAGCCTCGTCTATGCCTAAAATTATTCTCTCGGGGTTTTCTTGTAATAATCCCTTTTCTATTTTATTATTAGGTAAAATCATCTTTAAAAAATTAATTTTACTTCAGTATAGCTTTTAAATGAATTCTCGCCAATAAAAATGAAAAAAATTCGCCAGAAAATAAAAAAAGCAGTTGATAGAAACAAAGAAAGAGGAAGGAAAAGGAAGAAAACTATTCTCACTACTCTTTTCTTTTTCGCAGTGCTATTCGGAATCTATTATTGGGAATACAACAAGAGAATCCACGTAACCGAAGGGATAGCCCTGGAAAGCACCGGAAAAATGGAGCTGCAAAGAGAGCTAAATGAAATGGTTGAAGGCTATCCAATTGAACAAATGATCCCCTACATTGCCGAGCAAGATGAAAAAGTGGCCGCCTTTCTGGTAGCCATTGCCAAAAAAGAAAGCGCCTGGGGAAAGCGCGTGCCAGTCCTTGGCGGCAAAGATTGTTTTAATTATTGGGGTTATCGTGGCGGCGGGAACCGGGTTACCCGCGGCGGCTATACCTGTTTTGATTCTCCCCAACAAGCAGTGGAAACAGTGGGAAAAAGGATTGCCTATTTAGTCCAGGACCAAGGTCTGGATACGCCTAACAAGATGATTGTTTGGAAATGCGGTTCCACCTGCGCCGGCCACAGCAGCTATGGCGTTCAAAAATGGATTAGCGATGTGAGTTTGTATTTCAAAAAAATTATAAAAACTACGTTAATTGAAGATTAAAATTTTAAATATTAACTAAAAAATATGCCTAAAGTCATAATCGCTTCCGGACCCGTTATTGTAGAAAATAAAAAAGTTTTATTAAACCAGCACGGTGACACGGAATTTTGGAAATTTTGCGGCGGTAAAGTGGAAAACTTTGAAACCAGCCTGATTGAAAATGCCAAAAGAGAAGCCAAGGAAGAAATGGGAATCGACATTGGAACCATTAATGAGGAGCCTTTCATTACCTACACTAAAAAATTCACTGAAGAAGGCGAAATGGATGTTATCCTTGTTCATTTTCTAGCTAAAAGAATCGGGGAAATTAAGCCAAGTAAAGAAATCCGCCGATGGAAATGGATTCCCTTGAAAGATTTAGAAAACGAAAAATTAGGTCCAAATATAATTCCCGCCTTAAAACATTTTGGATTTATTAAATAAAAAATTAAACCACCTCGATCTCTTTGAAATCAGGTGGTTTTTTGTTTTTTGAAAAAGTTTCTTTTATAATAAAAATTTAACCTGTCCAGTAATGCCTAGTTGATCAAGCTGTCTTGTTAAAGAAAAAGATTCCAGATAACATTCTTTACAACAGCTGTTCAATTCAAATTCAGTTATAAGGTTT
>CAYMRZ010000016.1:15785-17731 GCA_964393045.1 uncultured Bdellovibrionales bacterium
AATTTGTCCAACTACTTCATAAATCAAAATACCTATGCTTTTTTTGGTTTTCCCGCAATGGCAGCAATGAATTGATTTTCCGTTTTCCCAGACACCGATTCTAATTTCCTTTTCCATAAAACACCTCCTTTTATTAGAAATTCAATGAACTTGAGCTAAAAAAAATCCGCCCCGGAAGGCGGTTTATCGCTTTAAAACTTTTTTATAATAATGGCAGTCGAAAAAATTTTTCATAGCTTTAAATATCATTTTATGCTTTAAAAAATTTATGTCAAGGCTTCTTAGTTTTTAGCTTGTAGTTCTTAGTTTTTAGAAATAAAATATCTTAATATTCCTGATTTTTAGCAATGAAACAATTTAACAATGCAACAATTTCCCCATTCAATCAGCTTAAAACTTACAGTCTAAAATATTCCTACTGCTAATAACTTAGATTACTTAAGACTGTCTTGCAGCTCCTCCCAGGCCTCATCCGGAATAAAAATTTCCTTCCCTTTAGGACTCTCGGCCGGATAAATCCAAGCCGAAATTATTTTTATCTGCCCGGGTAAAATATTATTTGATGATTGTGACTGATTACCGATGACTGATGACTTTTTATTATTGTCTTTCAAATTTTTTTCTTTCTCAACTTTTAACCTGCCTGCTTCTTTATGCGAAGCATTTCGGGCAGGCTTTTCACTTTTTACTTTTGACTTTTTTTGATACATTACCCAGACCTCCCCCTTCTTCGGATCTTTCCTATTTTTTTGCTGCATTACCGCAATCGTTTCTGGCGCAATCCCTTCTTCTTTCCTATCCGGATGACGAATAATCCTTTTTATTCGATTAGGTGTCAAGCCATATTGAAAAAGCTTGTACTGGCTATGCATAGTCCAATAATAATTTCTGTCGTTCTTTGGAGGCTTTGTTTGCATTTATGTACTTAAAATATTAACAAGTTAAAAGATTAAAAGATTTTATCAAACAATTTTCATTCTGCAAATTTTTCTATTTCTAGGATATTTTAACCTTTTAATACCTCGACGTTCCAATTTTTCAGCTTTTTAACATTTTAATTTTTTAATTAACTCTCCCAAATACTACAATCATCGCTTCGGTTTTTTTCGGTTTATCCCGGCGGAAAGAAAAATATTTCTCTCTCAGACAGCTGGTGCATTCCTTGCTTATTTCAATATTTTCTTTTTTTATTCCCTTTTGAATTAATTTCAGCTCTGCCGCTTTTTTTAAATCTAAAAACATCCTGCTGTGCTTTTCAATAATTGCTTCGGAATAGTCTTCAAATTTTCTTCCTAATTCGCGGCCAATTTCATAACAATCCTGGCATATCCCCAGACCGATAGCAATTTTAATATCATTGCTCCTGCTGTCAAAATTTTCCTTAAAAATATCTAAACCTTTTTCAATTATTTTTTTATTTAACCCCCGCCAACCAGTGTGCAAAAGCCCGATTACTTTTTCTCGTGGATTATATAAGAAAATTGGCAAACAATCCGCTACGGTAATGGCCAGAAAGATATTTTTTTGGTTGGTTATCAAGCCATCAGTGTTTTCTATAATTTTACCCCCATCTTCTTTTTCAACTACTTTAATATTATTTCCATTTGCTAATTTAGCGCTAACCAGCTCGTGCTTTTCAACTTTATTTTTATTTAAAAATCTCCGCCGATTTTCTAAATTTTCATTGCCAAATCCCAACCGCATATTGCCGTCCTGTTTTTCAGATATCAATATTTTTAAATTTTTACAATCTTTTAGCATATTATGAAAAATTTTTTTAGGGGCGGTCGGACCGCTTTTTAGCGGTCGGACCGCTAAAAAGCGCTAAAAATATTTATTATATTCTATCATCTAATAGGCCTAAAAATCAAAAAAACAACCATATCTAGCTGTTTTAGTCATTACACCCCCGCCAAAGGCGGTGGCTTGATGAGTGGGGCCGCCTA
>CAYMRZ010000017.1:0-2266 GCA_964393045.1 uncultured Bdellovibrionales bacterium
AAAAATTTAATAAAATGGAATTTCAAAAAACTAATCTCAAAGATGTTTTCTTAATTAAACCTCAAGTTTTTCAGGACGAGAGAGGTTTTTTTATGGAATCCTATAATCAAAAAAAATTCCAGCAAGCGGGGATTGATGTAAAATTTGTCCAGGATAACCATTCTTTGTCAAAACAAAAGGGGGTGTTGCGGGGGCTTCATTTCCAACTGCCGCCTCATAGCCAGGCAAAATTGGTGCGAGTCACCAGCGGAGCAGTATATGACGCTGTGGTAGACTTGAGAAAAGACTCGGAAACCTTTGGAAAATGGCAGGGGTTTGAATTGACAGCGAAAAATTTTCAAATGCTTTTCGTGCCGCGCGGTTTTGCCCATGGATTTTGCACGTTGGAAGAAAATACTGAATTTTTATATAAGTGCGACAACTTCTACGCCCCGGAAAGCGACAGCGGAATAATTTGGAATGACTTGGATTTAAAAATCGACTGGCCATTAGAAGGCGATCCAATTGTTTCCGAAAAAGACAGCCAGCACCAAATCTTCAAGGAATTTATAAAAAATAATCCGTTTTAGAAATGAAAAAGATAATTTTAGGAGCAGTTATTTTATTATTAGTCATTTTAATTTTTATAATTACTTATAAAGCTAAGGTTAGAAAAAATACAGAAGTGACTTTGCCGAATGAAACTACTGAATTTAACGGTCAAAAAATGTTCGAAGGTGCTAACTGGGGACTAAAAAGTTTATTGTGTACAAAAGAAGGATTTGATATTTTTAAATATGCCGGAGAAAAAATAACTATAAAAAGAGCTTTGGCATTTGGAAAATTTTACAAATTTTTTCCTCTGGATATCATCACTCTTTATAAAGATAATAAAATAATTTGTGAATATTATTCTGATAGTACAGGGAGAATGATTCCTGGCATTTTTGCTATTAATGATGAAAATATATTTAGTCTATGGTAAGTAATATTAATCCTTTTTAAATGAAAATATTAGTAACGGGCGGAGCTGGTTTCATAGGGTCTAATTTTATCCACTATTGGCTTAGAAATAATCCAGAAGATGAAATTATCAACCTGGATACTTTGACTTATGCCGGAAATTTGGAAAACTTAAAAACAATTGAAAATAATCCTAATTATAAATTTGTTAAGGGCAATGTTTGTGATGTTGAATTGGCGAATGATTTAGTTAAAAAAATTGATTTAATTGTGCATTTTGCCGCTGAATCCCACGTGGACCGTTCAGTTTTAGATAGCGCGGATTTTATAAAAACCAATATAGAGGGTACGCGAATCTTGCTAGAGGCGGCGAAAAATAACGGGAAAAAAAGATTTCACCATATTTCCACAGATGAAGTTTTCGGCGCTCTGAGCTTGAATGATGAAAAGTTTGATGAAGATACCGCTTATGACCCTAGAAGCCCATATAGCGCTTCTAAGGCCTCCTCAGACCATCTGGTGCGGGCTTATTACCATACCCATGATTTGCCGATCACTATTTCCAATTGTTCTAATAATTACGGTCCTTATCAATTCCCAGAAAAATTAATTCCGCTTTTTATTACCAATTTAATTGAAAATAAGAAAATTCCTGTTTACGGTAAAGGAAAAAATATCCGTGATTGGATTCACGTAGATGATCACAATCGAGGAGTAGAGGCAATAATCAAAAAAGGGGAAATGGGTGAAACTTATTGCTTGGGAGGAAACTGCGAGAAGACTAACTTAGAGATAACTCGCGAAATATTAAAACAAATGGAGAGAGGTGAAGAAATGATTGAATATGTAAAAGACCGGCCCGGACATGATTTGCGCTATGCCATTGATTTTTCCAAAGCAAAAAAAGAATTGGACTGGCAGCCAGAAATTAAATTCAAAGGAGGCCTGAAAGAAACTATTAATTGGTACAAAAAAAACCAAGCTTGGTGGAAAAAAATTAAAAGCGGGGAATACAAAAAATATTACAAGGAAAATTATAATTCCAAGATAAAAAGATGAAAAGAAACTACAGATTGGCTATATTTGATTTTGATGGGGTAATTGCGGATACTTTTGATATTTTTATTAAAGCGATCAATAAATTTTATTACTCAAGAGAGAAAAAATTCATAAGTCAGCAAGAAGCTGAAAAACTTCGCAATTTGTCGGCAGCTGAAATAATTAAATATTTCAAAATTTTTGCTTATGAAATTCCTTTAATGCACCATTATGTAAAAAAGGAAATGCTCAAGGGAGTTGATAAATTAAGAATTAAGCCGGAAAA
>CAYMRZ010000017.1:2276-16137 GCA_964393045.1 uncultured Bdellovibrionales bacterium
AAAATAAAAAAATCTTAAATCAAATTAGCCAAAAATACAAAAAGGAAATGGGAATAATAAGCTCTAGTAGTAAAAAAATAATCAATAATTACTTAGCTAATAATGAAATTAATTATTTTGATTTTATTCGCTGCCAGGGGCATATAATGAAAAAACATAAGAATATTTTAAAAACCATTAAGAACAAAAAAGTCAACAAAAAAGAAGTAATAATGATTGGAGATGAAGTTCGCGATATTGAGGCTTGCAGGAAGGCCGGAATTGATATAGCAGCAGTTACCTTCGGTTATAATTCTGAAGATATTTTAAAGAAAAATAAACCAGATTACCTGGTTAATGATTTTAAGGAATTACTAAAAATAATCTAAACTTAAGAATTATGAAAAAAATTATTATTATCGGTGCCAAGGGAATGTTGGGAGCTGATCTTTTAAAATTATTCAACGAAGATGCTAATTACCAAGCAATTGGCTGGGACATTGAATCAATTGATATTACTGATGCAAATCAAGTAAAGGAAAAGGTTAATAAAGAAAGCCCTGATTTCATCATTAATGCTGCTGCTTATAATGCCGTAGATAAATGTGAGGAAGACAAAAAGGAATTTAAGTTAGCCAAGAAAATAAACGGGGAGGGTCCAAAATTTTTAGCTGAAGCTGCCAAAAACAATAGTGCTATTTTTATTCATTACGTTAGTGATTATGTCTTTGATGGCAAGAAGGGCGTTTATAAAGAAGATGCTAAAACTAATCCAATTTCAAATTATGGAATTTCCAAAGAATTAGGAGAAAAAAATGTCCAAAAAGCAGGAGGCGAGCATTATTTAATTCGAACCTCTAAATTGTTTGGACGTCCAGCTCAATCAAAAAATGCCAAAAAAAGTTTTTTTGAAACTATGTTAAATTTATCAAAGGGTAACAGAGAATTAAAAGCAGTTGATAGTGAAAAGTCTTGCTTCACTTATACGCCCGACTTGGCTGAAGCCACTAAGAAACTTATTGAAGAAAAATATCCTTTTGGGATTTACCATCTAATTAACGAGGGAGCAGCCACTTGGTATGAAGGCTTGAAAAAACTTTTTAAAATTGCTAAAATTAACAATGTTGCAGTTAGGCCGGTGCCGTCTGAGGAATTTCCTCGGCCGGCCAAACGGCCCGAGTCTTCAGTTTTAATTAATACAAAATTTCCAAAATTAAGGAATTATGAAGAAACTCTCCATGATTGGTTAATTACTTTAAATAAAAATAAAAAATGAAAAAAATAATCGCAGTTGTTATTTGTTTATCAATTATTCCTTTTTTAAACGGTTGTAAAAAGAAACAAGAAAAGGAAACGAAACAAAATGAAACTAACAAAAAAGAAGATAAGACTGGCAATTATTATCCCTACAAAGAGCCGGAAAATGCTTCTATTATAACCGGTTTAAGTTGTGAAAATAGCATCAAAAGAGCTTTTGCTGTTATGTACAGCGGAGATAAAAAGGCTCGTCCATACTTTGCTAATTTATCTTTAGCAGATTTTGTGCTTGAAATGCCACATCGCCCCATGCACGGCCAGCCACGGTTGATGGGAATTTTTCAATGCAATACGCCGGAAATTGTTGGGCCAATGCGCTCCGGCAGAACCGACCACATTTCTGTTGCCGGGTCCCTGGATGCTATTTATATTCCTTGGGGTGGCTCAAGTGTAGGAAAAAATCTTCTGAAAAAAGGCGTGGTTGATCATATAGACTGTAACGGCGAAGTAGCACCTTTAGGCGGAAATGCTTGTTTTCGCAGAAACGGCGGTCCGGCCAGCCACATGGATAAGGCTTCTTGCAGTATCCCAAGATTGATAAGAGTAGCGGAAGAAGTTGGCTATAGAAAGGAATCACAAACCAAAGGGTTTCTCCATCAAGGAGAGGCTCCTGCGGAAGAACGGCCGGAACATGCGCGAGTAAAAATGAAATTTCAGGATCCATATCGAGTAACTTACGAATACGACAAAGCCAGCAATTCTTATTTGCGTTATTTAGACGGGGAGGCAGACATAGATTTTGAAACCAAAAAACAATATGCGCCAAAAAATTTGATTGGTATTGTAACTAAGAAGGATACTTGGCTTTCAGATTATGATTATGTAGGGGCAGGACTTCAAGATCCATGGGAAGGCATTGATCAAGCGCATCGAAACCGAGAACATGGCCAGTATCCTAATATGCAGCTAGGTGATCCCTGGTTTGATACAAAATATGAAGGAGAGGCGGAATTTTATTTTAACGGCCAGCAAATTATCGGTACTTGGAAAAAAGGAAAGGGCTGGGATAAACCGTTTAAATTTTACGATAACAAGGGGGAAGAAATTCATTTCGTGCCAGGACAAATTTGGATGCATGTTTTAGGGCATGCCCGCAGCATAGGTTACGATGATCCAGGGGAATACCAAGAAAAAACAGAAGAATAAATATGAAAAAACATCATAAAATTGGCAGCAAGAGGGGAAGGCCGGCCTTTCGAACGCCAAGCCGGTTTATTATTAAAAAAATTGGCCATGAAAAAAGTTTAAAATCTTTTAAGAAGAATAAACTTAGGCAGCGATAATTTGGTTTGCATTTACACAACAAATTATGCTAAAGTAGCGATATAAAAACTAATTCGCTATTTTATTTTTAATAAAACTCTATGAATCTTAAACAAGTTTACGATCTAGCCATTAAAACAGGAATTGAAAATGATTTTCGCACTAAACAAGAAATCAATGAATATCTAAAACAGCAAAAAGAGGCTTATCAAAAATTACCCAAAGAAGAGAAAAAATTTTTTGATAAAGAAAAATTATCCAATCCTTATTCTGACAGCCGAATCCACCATGATAATAAAAAACCAATTAAAAAGGCATTGGCTAGCGTTGACATTTCTATGGGCGGCTTGATGATTGCAAAAAAAATGGGTTTTGACACCATAATCAACCATCACCCGGTTGGTTTGGCGCTGGCTGGCCTGGACAGTGTAATGGATCTTCAAATTGATATGTTGGAAAAAATGGGAGTGCCAGTCACTATTGCGGAAAAATTAATTCGAAAAAGAATTTCAGAGGTAGCTCGTGGCATTAGTCCGGCCAATCACTATGCTTTAGTTGACGCAGCAAAACTGCTAGACATAAATTTAATTAACATCCATACACCGGCAGACAATTGTGTTGCTCAATTGATTACCAAAAAAATAAGCGAAGCCAAACCTAAGTATGTAAAAAATGTCTTGGGAGTCTTAAGTAAAATTCCAGAATATCAAGAAGCCAAAAAAAGGGGAGCGGGACCAACTCTTTTCGCTGGTGATGAAAAAAATCGCTGTGGCAAAGTAGTAGTCTCTGAAATGACCGGGGGCACTGAAGGTTCAAAAGAAATTTATGCCGCTATGGCCAATGCCGGCATTGGTACTATTGTCGGTATGCATTTAAGTGAAGACCACAGGAAACAAGCTGAGTCAGCCCACATCAATGTCGTTATTGCTGGTCATATCTCTTCTGACTCTATTGGTATGAATATAATTTTAGACAAATTAGCGAAAAAGGGAATCAAGATCACTCCCTTTGGAGGTTTAATTAGATAAAAATTTAAAAGATATATGGAATTTAAAAAATATATATTAAAAAACGGATTGAGAGTTATTTTGGTCCCAATGCAAGATACTCAGACAGTTACTGTCCAAATTTTGGTAGAAGCCGGTTCAAAATATGAGACAAAAAACAATAACGGCATTTCTCATTTTTTGGAACATATGGTTTTTAAGGGGACTAAAAACAGGCCGACTGCTAAAAAAATTAGCGAGACTTTGGACAATTTTGGAGCTGATTATAACGCCTTCACCGGAAAAGAACAGACTGGCTATTGGATAAAAGCGCCTAAAAATCATTTTGATGTTGCTCTGAATGTAGTTAGCGATATATATCTTAATCCGCTTTTGAAGAAGAAAGATATTGACACTGAGCGGGGAGTGATTCTGCAAGAGGCTGCTATGTATAAGGATATGCCTATGCGCTATATTTGGGATATTTTTGAAAATTTGCTTTATGGTGACCAGCCGGCTGGTTGGGATATTATTGGCTCAGAAAATAATATTAAAAACTTTCAACCCTCCGATTTCAAAAACTATATCGATAAAAATTACCAGCCTAAGTCAACTGTGGTTTGCATAGCTGGGAATTTCGATAAGGATAAAGCCCTAAAAAAAATTAAGGGATTGTTCATCAGAAAAAGAAATAAGACAAAGAAAGGAAAGAAAAAAGTCTCTCAACAGCAAAAAACTCCCCAATTGAAATTTTTTTATAAAAAAACAGACCAAACTCATTTGCTTTTGGGGACACGCTCTTGCGATATGTTTCATACGGACCGTTACCCTACCGTTTTATTGGGGACTATTTTGGGCGGAGGAATGAGTAGCCGAATGTTTACTAATATTAGGGAAAAATATGGCTTGACTTATTATATTAATGCTGCAACAGAACAAACCACTGACACTGGATATATTTTTGCCAGTGCAGGCGTGGAACATAAGAATTTAGAAAAAGTCGTAACTTTAATTTTAAAGGAATTTAAAAAAATTAAAGAAGGGAAAATTAGCCAAAAAGAAATAAAAAAAGCCAAAGAATATCTCAAGGGAAAAACCCTTATGAATTTAGAATCTTCCAGTGCAGTGACTAATTTCTTTGGCGATCAAGAACTACTTAAGAAAAAAGTGAAAAAACCAGAAGAAATTTTCCAAAAAATAGACCAAGTCACGGAAAATGATATTAAAAAAATAGCGAAAAAAATATTTATTGACAAAGGCCTTAATTTAGCCATTATTGGACCGCAAGAAAACGAAGAAAAAATTTCTAAAATTTTAAAATTTTAGGCAAAGGATATGCAGCAAAAAACCAATTACACTATAGATATTTCTAGTAACACCATCTGGCGTTTCGTGCTGATTGGCCTACTCTTGGTATTCCTTTATTTGGTTCGGGACATAATTTTCCTTGTTTTTGTAGCTTTTATTCTAATGAGCGCTGCCCAACCGGTAGTAGATAAATTGGAAAAAAAGAAAATTCCTCGGGTATTAAGCGCACTGACAATTTACTTGGGATTCTTACTAGTTTTTGCTACTATCTTATATTTTATCATTCCCTATCTGGCAATTGAAATAAAGAAGTTGGGCAACAACATTCCCGTTTATCTGCAAGGCTTAAATGAATTTATAAATCAGGCTAATTTTTATCTCACTAACAATGAATACCAGGTTGAAACAGAAGCGGGGAATGCTCTAACGGGTTTTTCTAATAATCTGACTAATTTTGTATCGCAAATTTTTTCCAACACCTTTGCTTTTTTTGGAGGATTTATAAAAACAATTGTCGTCTTCTCCCTCTCTTTTTATATGCTGGTCAAAAAAGACGGAATAAAGGGATTCCTCAGAATTATCGTACCCAAGAAAAACATGGCTTATATTTTCGATCTTATTGACAGAATTCAATATAAAATGGGGCGTTGGCTGATTGGACAATTTTCTTTGGTACTTTTTGTTTTTAGCCTTGATTTTCTGGCACTTTATTTTTTAGGAGTTCCTTATGCTATCATTATCGCCATTTTTGGAGGCTTGCTTGAAATAATTCCATATGTTGGACCGATGTTGGCAGCTGTACCAGCTATATTGTTGGGGTTAACTGTTTCTCCTTTTACAGCCTTGCTAGTAGCTATATTTTACTTATTAATTCAACAGGCAGAAAACCATATTTTAACCCCCTTAATAATGAAAAAGGCAGTTGGCCTAAATCCTGTGATAATCATATTAGCTCTGCTGATTGGCGCAAAACTGGCTGGATTTTTAGGAATACTGATAGCTGTTCCGCTGGCTACTGCTATTAGCATTTTTATTAAAGATTTAACTAGCAGCAAAAAAGAAAAAACCGTTTTTAATAAATGATAATAAAGATGGATAAAAGTGATGCAAATATTTTTAACATACCAATAGCTTCTTATTCAAAAAAAGAAATTTTTAAAAAAATCAACAACACGTTAAAAGGCACTAAAAATAAATTATTTATTGCCACGCTTAATCCGGAAATACTACTTAAAGCTGAAAAAGACGACTTTTATGCTAAAATTATCAAGGAGGCTGATATAACAATAATTGATGGCTTCGGCATAAATTTAGTTTCCTTTTTAAGAGGCAAGAAACTTGGGGAGAGAATGGCTGGCGCGGATTTAGCGGAACATACTTTGAAAGAGGCAAAAGAGTTGAATTTAAAAGCAGGTTTTATAATAAGAAAAGACGGTTTGAGCCAAGAGAAAGATTTGCGAGCTAGGATTTACGATCTAGGGATAAGGAATTTTATTATAAAAAAAATAGAACCCAGGGAAGATTTAAATTTTGAAATTTCTAAATTTAAAGATATCGATGTTTTACTTGTCGGCCTGGGAGCGCCTTATCAGGAGAAATTTATCTGGAAAATTAAAAGCCACCTGCCGAATTTAAAAATAGCCATGGGAGTCGGAGGAACTTTTGATTTTTGGACTGGCAGAAAAAAAAGAGCGCCTAAATTTATGAGAAAAATAGGTATGGAGTGGCTTTGGAGGTTTTTTATGCAACCCCAAAGAGTTGGTCGCATTTGGAAGGCAACCGTGGTTTTTTTATGGAAAAACTTATTTTTAAAAAGATAACACAACTTTACTACAGTATACTGGTATACTGTAGTAAGAAATACTTTGATAGCTATATTTATGCAAAAATAAAATAATTGAAAAATAATGATTTTCTGTTATAATCCAGGGATGCAATAGAAAAATTGTAAATGTTTAATTTTTATGGAAAATAATAAAAATAAAAAAATAAGAACTAGATTTGCACCTTCGCCCACGGGATTTTTACATGTTGGCGGGTTGAGGACAGCTCTGTATAATTACCTTTTTGCCAAACAAAAAAATGGCAAATTTGTTCTGCGTATTGAAGATACTGATCAAAAGAGACAAGTAAAGAAAGGAACAGAGGGAATTTTGGAAACTTTGAGCAAATTTTTAATCTGGGATGAAGGGCTTAAAGTTAGCCAACAAGGAAAAATTGAACAAATAGGGGAATATGGGCCATATATGCAATCCCAAAGAACTGAAATTTATAAAAAATACGCTAATCAGTTGGTGGCGGAGGGGAAAGCTTATTATTGTTTTTGCAGCGCCGAAAGATTGGAAAAAATGCGCCAAAAAAAAATTGAAAACAAGCAGGCTCCCAAATATGACGGCCATTGCCAAAAATTTTCCGAAAAAGAAACGAAAGAAAAAATTAAAAACGGGGAAAAATATGTAATCCGCCTTAAAGTAGATACGCAAGAAAATATTCAATTTGAAGATTTGATAAGAGGAAAAGTTTCCTTTGGTGCTGGCAATATTGATGATCAAATTTTAGTTAAGTCTGACGGTTTTCCTACTTATCACCTGGCTAACGTAGTAGATGACTACCTAATGAAAATTACTCATGTTATTCGAGGAGACGAGTGGCTCTCCAGTACGCCCAAGCACATCCTGCTCTACAAGGCTTTTAATTGGAAAATTCCTAAATTTGCCCATTTACCCTTATTGTTAAATCCTGATCGCTCTAAATTATCAAAAAGACAAGGGGATGTGGCGGTGGAAGATTATTTAAAAAAAGGCTACCTGAAGGAAACTTTGCTGAATTTTATTGCTCTGCTCGGCTGGAATCCGGGAAAGGGGAGTGAACAAGAAATTTTTTCCTTAAAAGAATTAATAAATGAATTTAATATCAATAAAATCCATAAAGGAGGAGCGGTGTTTGATTTAAAAAAATTGGACTGGATGAACAGCTACTACATAAAAAATAAAAGCAACGAGGAGCTTCTGATTTTAGCTAGGCCATTTTTTGAAAGATATGCAAAAGAGAATAAAATTAAATTCGATAAAAATTTTTTTGAAAAAATTATCCAAGTAGAAAAAAGCCGGGCAGAAAAGTTAACTGATTTTACAGAAGAAATTAGTTTTTATTTTGACCAGCCGAATTATGATAAAAAAATGCTAAAATGGAAAGATACGGAGAATAAAGAGATAATAAAAAATTTAGAGTTTATGAAAGTAGCTCTAAAAGAAACTGACTTTAAAAAACTAGAATATATTCAAGAAAACCTATTGAGAGCGGCAGACGATAAGAAGGGGGAGCGTCTTTGGCCGCTAAGAGTAGCCTTGTCAGGCAAAGAAAAAAGTCCCAGTCCCTTTGAAATAGCCTGGATTATCGGAAAAGAAGAATCCTCAAAACGTGTTAACAGGGCAATTAAAAAATTAAAAGATGAATAAGAAAAATAAAATGATAGTTAAAAAATACAATGTTTTTTTATTGCTGTCCCTTGGTTTTATTTTTTGTATAAGTTTTTCCATAACACGGGCTGTTCCTAATGTAGCTGATATTTTGGCTGAACAAGGAGATAATTTAAGTGAAGGTGAAAAGGAAGATTTTGAAGAAGAATTCGAAACACTAGATGAAAAGGCGGAGAAATATCGCCGGATGATTAATCTAAAGCAAAAACAGCAAGATACTCTTGAGAATCAATTAGATTTAATGGAGCTTCAAGCAGAAAATCTCGAAAATGATATTGATTTAAAAGAAGAGGAAATAAAGAAAAATGAGCAAAATATAAAGGAAATAGAGGCAAAAATAGCAAAAAAAGAAGAAGAAATTTCGCTTTCCAAAAAACACCTTAGCGAAATGCTTAGAACCTATAGCAGAATTGAAAAAGAAATTTCTTTGGAGTTTCTCTCCTCCCAGGGAAATCTTTCGGAAATTTTTAATAAATCTGCTTATCTTAGCCAAGCCTCTCAAAAAGTTCAAGGCTCGTTAACGGAAATCAAACAAAAGAGAACCGAATTAAACAGCAGAAAAGAAGATTTTGAAAAGCAAAAAAAGGAGTTGGAAAAAAATAAGCAGGAGCTAGAAGATAAGATATATTATCTTAATAACGAAAAATATACCAAAAAAATTATCCTGGAAAAAACTAAGGGAGAAGAGAATAAATATCAGGAATTACTTTCGCGAGTAGAAGCTCAAAAACAAGAACTTTTAGGCGGTCTGGATGAGCTTTCTGCAGAGCAAAGAGGGGATTTAGATGAAATTCTAGATAGTGCCAAAAAGCCTAAAGACGGTTTAGCCTCAACTAGTTGGTATTATTCCCAGAAAGATCCGAAGTGGGCTTATAATCGCATTGGCCTATCATCTTCTCTTATGAAAGACTACGGATGTGCAGCAACTGCTTTAGCAATGGTATTTACTTATTATGATGAAGATATTACGCCTGGAAAATTGGCTAGCCAACCTATTTTTTATCGAGACCTTATAGTTTGGCCCAGCTATTGGAAAGGACTTGAACTGGATAGCAGTACTGCACACGGCTCAGTTAGCTGGAGCGCTGTAGACAAAGAGTTAAAAAAAGATAACCCAGTAATTGTCTTCGTGCGTGCTAGGGGAGGGAAGGGCCATTATGTGGTTATTCATGGTAAAGATAAAAATGATAAATATGTAGTGCATGATCCACTTTTTGGAGCCAATATCTTTTTAAGTACCACCGAAGAATTAGTAGGATCAATTTACAATAGTTCTACTACTATTGACCAAGCTATTTATTATGATGATTAAATTTATTTAATTTTTTACTTTTTCATATTTTTTAATTTAAGTTATAACTACTTTGATCGTTTTCAAATTTTAAAATCTCATAAATACTGAATTTTTAAAAAATACCGGCAAATCATGAGAGAAATCATGAGAAAGGAATAAAGGTTAGTGGTAGGTAAATACCTCTAAATCTCTTCGAAGCGCTTAATTTTAAAGCCTGTAATTTTCAATATTCAACCTTTATACGTTTTTAAGAATTTTATTTGAAAAGGGTGATGCTATGAGGCAAAATGATATAGTATGTCGTAAAATATACATTGTGCGACGTTATGTAAATATTCTTAAAAAATTTTAAAGTCTTTCCCCTAATGAAAAAAACACTCTTGAAAACTCTAAATAGTTTTAAAACATCTTTGCCGATAATGTTCGGGGTATTGCTGCTGGTCGGTCTCCTCAACTCCCTGCTGCAAGATAACTATTCAAATTTTTTTCAGGGAAATTATTTAGTTGACCCCTTAATAGGTACTATAGTTGGCAGTATCTCTTTCGGCATTCCCCTTACTAGCTACGTGGTAGGCGGAGAATTGATTGAAAAAGGTGTCAGCTTAATCGCTGTCACCGCTTTTATTATGGCCTGGACAACCGTCGGGATAGCTATGTTGCCCCTGGAAGCCAAATATCTTGGAAAAAAATTTGCCATCGTGAGAAATGCCCTAAATTTTATTTTTTCAATTCTCATCGCCATCCTCACTGTTTCTATTATTAATTTAATAAGATGAAACTGCCCGCTTCCGTAAAATTTTTTCTGGCCTGTTTGTTGCTTTATCTGATGATCTATTTTTTTAATCCAAATTTATTTTTTGTCTCACTGAATAATTTTTTTCAAATTTGTTTAAAGGTGATTCCCCTACTGTTAATAATTTTTCCCATAATGTTTTTGGTAAATTATTTTGCCAAGCCGGAAAAAATAAAAAAATATTTTGGCAAGGAAGCCGGCAAAAAATCATTCTTTTATGCTACCATTGCTGGTATTTTAATTTCCGGCCCCCCTTATATTTTATATCCCATGTTAGGCGATCTAAAAAAACAAGGCGTTTCCAACGCCGCCCTGGCTGTGTTTTTGTATAACCGAAACGTTAAAATCCCCTTCATTCCCGTGATGATCTTCTATTTCGGCTTAATCTACACAATTGTTGTTTCTTTATTAATAATTGTTTTTTCTTTTGCCAGCGCTAAAATTATTGATATAATGGTAAAAGAACAATAACGCCAGTTGATTCTGAATAAAGATATGTACTAATAATTTAATTATACACATAAAACTATGAACACTTCTTTTTCTGCTCTGGATACTTTTCAAACCTGTCCCCTGAAATACAAATATCAGGTGATTGACAAAATTAAAACTCCCAAAGCGCCAGAGGCAGTTTTTGGCAGTCTAATGCATTCGGTTATGAAATTTATCCATGACGGAAATTTTGTCTTACCGACCCAGAAAGACGCTCTGAATTATTTTTCCAAAAATTGGAACAGTGAAGTTTTTGAAGATGAAGTCCAAGAAAGAACCGCTTTTGCCCAAGGAGTAAAAATTATTCAAGATTATTATAAAAAAAATAAGCCGGAAGAGTTTCAAATTGTAGACTTGGAATCACGCTTTTCTATTGATCTTAAAGATAAAAATGAAACCCATCTAGTCTCCGGTTTTATTGATCGAATTGATAAAACAGCAAATGGTTTTGAAATTATTGATTATAAAACTTCTCGCAAGCTCCCTCCCCAAAATTCAGTTGATGATAATCTGCAACTCTTAATCTATCTGCTTGCTTTTCTGAAGAGATACCCAAAGGTTAGTGCTGATAAAGTAAAGCTAAGCCTTTATTTCCTTAAACACGGCACTAAATTATCTACCCAGAAGAAAGAAGACCAAATTGAAGAAGAAAAAATGAAGATTATTGACACAATCAATGCAGTGGAAAAGTCTGATTTCCAACCCCAGGTTTCCCCGCTTTGTGATTGGTGTGGCTACCAAGAAATGTGCCCGATGTGGAAGCACAAATTTAAACAGAAACAAGAATTGGGCATTAAAAGTCAAAAAGAAAAAGAGGAAATTATTCAAGAATATATTGAATTGCAACAGAAGATGAAGGATTATCGGAAAAAAATTGGTGAATTAAATGAACAAATTTTAGAAATTATGAAAGAGGAAGAAGCAGAACGGCTTTTTAGCGGTGACAAAATCATTGCTCGCACCCCCCGAAAAACTTGGAAATATGATGAAGAAAAATTAAAGAATATTTTAGAAGAAGTTGGAATGTGGGAAAATATTTTGAAAGTAGACGGCACCAAACTGAAAAAAGTAGTCGAAACCCTTCCCCCTAAAGTAAAAAAACAAGTAGAAGATTCCAAATATATTGATAAAGAAACTTTTAGTTTAAGCGTGAAAGAAAATAAAAAGTAAATTTTATCCGTCTTTTGCAGAAGACCATGGGTGCCTGCCTACAACAACGCTATGCGTTAGCATTTCGAGTAGGCTCACTTGCCGACACTCGCGGAGATTCATTAGATTTTAGTTTATCTTGTAGGTAAACAGCGGATTTTATTTTTTATCTTCCATATACTTCTCCACTGTCCGATCATAAGTTTTCTCCGCTTCCTCGGAAAAATAGCAAGCCGGTAATTCTCTTTTTTCCCGGTGGTATTTTACGCATTCGCAACACATTCCCTTTTTTTCACAAGGGTAGGTGCAATTGCAATTTTTTAAATTTTTTTCTTTTTGGCAATCCATTTATCCTGGCTATTGATTGTTATGTTAATTGCTAATCACTGTTCCTTTGAACTTTTTACTTGAAAATATCTTCTCTAAATTTCTAATATTTTTTCCATCTGCAATAACGACTTCTAGATTTATTTCTTGGGCTAATTTTGAAGCAATCGGGTCAAAAGGCAAATTTAAGCCCGGATCCCACTTATCTCCCACAATTTTGCGGAAATCTTCCCAGGAGATATTTTTAATTTTCTTTGCATCCTTAAATTTTTTTGGATCTTTATTGTAAACGTATTTTATATTGGACAAGTTTATTAGTTTTTTAGCTCCCAACCGCTGGGCTAGAATAGTGGCTACATAATCAGTTGACCAGCCTGGCCGCCAGCCGGAGCCCACCATAATTTTTTCACCCTTAGCAAAATGTTTTTTAATATCTGCCTTAGTACGCGGATTTTTATTTATCCTCGGATGAGCATAATCACGAAAAATAGTTTTTATTAAATGGGCGTTTAACCGAGTAGTGTGCACTCCTAGCCAATCTTGGTCATCTTTAGTGAGATTCGTCACCTTGCTAGCAGCTGTTTGATATTTGCGGCAAATATTTCCTCCGCCAGTAACAAAAATAAACCTGTTTCCCTTCTTAATTTCTTTAATAATAAGTTTTCGAAATTTTTTTAAAAATTTCCAATCGATTTCATCCGGGACAATTAATGAGCCTCCCAGGGAAAGCACGATTAAATTTTTCATTAAAATTTTTTATAATTAATTAAGCGCACACTTTTCCAATCTTACCATTAAATATCATTTTATACAACATCCGGCTGCTACATACCCTTGCTTTTCTGCCTCTTCAATGGAAGAAAAACAAACAAGATTTTCCGATTTTATATTTTTGGCATATCGGCAATCCGGCAAATGATATTTGTCAGAATTTTTTGAACCTACAAACATGCACTCCTGAGGATTTTCTGCGCCAACCAATTCCCCGCTTTCTTTGTTATTATTTCCCGCTGCATTCGGATTAATGCCTTTTCTCTCCAACGCTTCACCCAAGGCAAGAATTTTTTCTTCTTTAGGATTATCCGCTTCCAAAGGATTAATTTTTACATTAATTTGTGCGCTTTCTTTAGTATTTTCATAGGTTCGGCCTGCGTTAAAACTCACTGCTGCAATTAAAATAAAAGCTAAAAAGAATAAAATTTTTTGATCATGCTCTTTCCAAATTTTTTTTATCAAGTTTGACATTTGAATTGAAAAATATTATAATAATTTTTGTTTAATATTTTAATTAGTTAAAGAATATTCTATGTCAAAAAAGAAAGCGGGAGGCTCTACTAGGCTAGGACGTGACTCTATTTCTAAAAGATTGGGGGTAAAAATTTATGGAGGGCAGGAAGTAAACGCAGGAGGTATTATTGTACGCCAACGAGGAACTAAATTCCATCCTGGAAAAAATACCAAAAAAACAGGTGAT
>CAYMRZ010000017.1:16147-16764 GCA_964393045.1 uncultured Bdellovibrionales bacterium
GCTCAGCCCAAAGCCGATCCCAAAGGCCGCATAACCAAAAAAACAGGTGATGACAGTATAATTGCTCTAAAAAAAGGTACTGTTGAGTTTATTATTAAAAATACTAAAAATTTTACTGGCAAGATTAAGAAGCATAAATTTGTAAATGTAAAGTAGCTGAATTTTCTCAATAAAAATTTTTAAAATAAAAGCAGATTCCAGAATCTGCTTTTATTTTCTGCATTTATTTCTATATCTATTTTTATCTAAAGAAGCTTTAATAAATTTTAAAAACAAAGGGTTGGGTTTTAATGGAGAAGAAGTAAATTCCGGGTGGAACTGGCTACCCAGCATAAACGGATGCATGCTAGTAGGCAACTCTGCAATTTCCATTAATTTTTTATCTGGAGACTTACCGGAAAATTTTAATCCCCCGTCCTCAACTTTATTAATATAACGCGGGTTAACTTCATAGCGATGCCTATGCCGTTCTACAATATTTTTTTTATTGTAAGCTCTTTTGGCAATTGTATTGTTCTCTATTTTACAAGGATAATTTCCCAGGCGCATAGTTGCTCCATAATGGCCTTCTCTAATATTTTTCTTTTGATAAGGCATTAAATCGATAACCGGATCTT
>CAYMRZ010000018.1:0-16393 GCA_964393045.1 uncultured Bdellovibrionales bacterium
TTTATTAAAATATGTTTTTTCCAAATTTTTCCTTCTTTCTTAATAAAGCCGAAATAAGGGGGGAATATCTCGATAATTCGGCTTGTTTCATTTCTCAATAGGTTATTATATACAGTTTGAATATTTTTTTCAACTAAATCAGGCTTCTGGTTCTTATAAGTTAACTTAATTAATTTAGAGTAAGGCGGATATTTAAGCGTTCTTCTTTGCTCTAATTCTTGTTGGGCAAATTTTTGCCAGTCCCAGTTTTTCAAATATTCCAGTATTTTGTTTTCCGGTTCAAAAGTTTGGATAAGCATTTTCCCTTGGTTTCCGCTGCCAGGGCGGTTTAGCCTTCCGGCCAGCTGGAACAAGCCGCCCAGTTGCCTCTCATTGGCGCGGAAGTCAACAGTAGCGGCAAAATGATCAGCATTCAGGACGGCAGCGAGCTGGAGCTGGGGAAAGTCGAAGCCCTTGGCAATAACAGAAGTGCCGACAAGAATATCGATTTTTTTATCCTTAATCAGCTGATAAATTTTTTCACGGGCTGTTCTCTTTTGAAAAACCGACTGGTCCAGTTTTTTTATTTTAGCTTGAGGAAATTTTTTTCTTAATTCCTGCTCGATTTTTTCCGTGCCAAAGCCCACATTTTCCAGATTTAAGCTTTTACAATTCGGGCAGGAAGACAAATTGTTAATCTTATAGTTGCAGTGGATGCAGCGGAATTCATCGCCGATTTCCACCAGCCTTACCTGGCAGTGGGGGCATTTTATAACCTGGTTGCAGTTTCTGCAGATAGTATAGCGGTTTTTTCCCCGCTGGGCGGCTGCCACAAAAGCCAGTTTTTTTTCTTTAATATTTTGAGACAGGTTTTGCATAAAATCCTTGGAGAGGACCATGTTATTTTTAAATTTCTGGTAATATTTTTTTAAATCTTCTATTTCTATTTGGGGTGATTTTACTGTTAATTTATCAGTTTTTAGCATAGGCAGATAAACTTTGTTTTTCCTAAATTTTTTCTCTTGAAATTGTCTTATTGTTTCCATACTGGGCGTGGCTGAAAGATAGATGGTTTTTGCCTGATAAATTTTTTTCATCCATTGGGCTACTTGCTTGGAATGATAACGGGGATTTTGCCCCCATTGCTTATGGGAAATGTCTTGTTCTTCATCTAGCGCTATAATTTTTAATTTTTTAAAATTGCAAAAAAGCCCTGCCTTGGTGGCAATTATTATTTGAGCGGTCCCTTTCTCAATTTTTTTCCAAGTATTAAAAAATTCGCTATCCTTCAGCTGGGAATGAAGCAGCACGGTTTTTCCAGCGCCGAATCTTTGTTGATAGCGGTAAATTTCCTGATAACTCAGAAAAATTTCCGGAATTATCACCAGGGCTTGCCCGCCTGTTTGGATATTTTTTTCAATTACCTCCATTAGCACTTCAGTTTTTCCAGAGGAAGCCGGCCCTTGAAGCAGGAATTCTCCATTTCTCCTCTTAGAGATTTTTTCTAGAGCTTTTCGCTGGGCAAAAGTCAAGGCAGGCTTTTTGCCGGTTTTTTTCGAGAGAATTTTTTTCCTGACCGTCGGTCCTCTTTTGGTCATTTTGGGAACGAATAATTTCAAACTAACCCCCAGAGGGCAAAGATAGTAACGGGAAATTTCCTTAGCCAACACCAACTGTTTTGGGTTTAACAGTTTTTTAAATTTTATTTCCGTGATATTTTTTACCGGATAAGCCGGCTTGCCGGTTTTTTTTAATATTACGCCTTGAATTTTTCTCTTTCCAAACTCAATTGCCGCCAGCGAACCAGCCGGAATTGATCTTCTTGACTTATAAGTAAAAAAAACCTTCCCCCGGGAAGCAATGTTGATTAAAGGTATAATTTGATAATAATTCATTTAATTAGATAGATCTATAAAATAAAAACAGGATAAAACAGGTTAAAATAAGATAAACAACTATTTCCGCCGGTCCGTTGCCCATTAAAATAAACAAAAAAGTAAATCCGGCGGCCGCTCCCAAAGAAATCAGAAGCGCCAGAAGAAGCCTTCCGGGTTTAGCTGGCTTTGCTTGCTTGTCTTTATGCAAGAAAGAATAGAGCAAACAAAGCAAAATAATAACAATTAAAAAATAATTTAAATTAAAAATCTCCATCACGGCTCCAGGCACCACAGTTTCCAGGCTGAACAAAAAAAGGTAATCCAAGATAAAAATAATAATCAGATTTCGCAAAATTTCTTTATTTTTTTTAAAAAATTTAATAAATTGCATTTTCCCTGTTTAAGCGAGTTATAAGCCGGTGTTTTATTTTCCCTAAAAACATTCGCAAAGAATGTTTTTGGTCCTTGGAGATATCCGTTTTCAAGGAAACCTCTACTTTTTTGATTTTTTTATCTTCCAGTCCTTCCAGTTTAAATATGTAAGTGCTGCCTCGTACTTCAGGCTTGTCCTGATAATCGCAATCAAGCTGTTTTTCTCCGATGCTCGGCTGGCAGCTGCCGGACAGGTCAATCAATTCTTTTTCTATGGCTACCCAATTATAATTTGGCCAAATTTCTGCCAGCCATTCTTTTTTTGGAATGGGGCGCCGTTCTCTGTCCCAAATAAGAAAAAAATTTTCCTCTGGATCTTTAAGCACGGTTCCGTCGGGATGAGAGCTGAAATTATATAATTTTTCGCCTTTTTCAAATTGAGCCAGCTCATCGCTGTCCATCGGCCTTACGTTTTCCCAATGAAAACCTAGCTTAATAAAATCAATTTCTGAAGAGATAGGAAAATATTTTCCCCGGGTAACAAAATAGACTGTTTCATTATTGGAAACCAGGCTTCCGTTGGGAAAATCAGAAGGATTTTCAAGCCATAAGAGCCTTTTTAATTCCTCTCGGCTGGTTATGGGCTCGCCCAAAGGAAAAAGCATCGATTCGTAGCCTTTTTGGCAGGGAACGTTATAATTTTGGGCTATTTTATTTTTAAAATTTATCTCCAACTTTACTTTATTGAAGCGATATTCTTCCTTGCAAGGGAATATCAGATAACCTTGGCTGTCGATCTCTTTTTTCAGGATAATGTTTCTTTCATAATAGCGGTAGTCCTGAAGATTGGTTTCCGTCTTCACGGTGGGAAAGATGTTTTTCCAAATTATCCAAGCGGGGATGAAAATTCCCAGCAAGATAAAAAATATATTTATTAATTTTTTAGTTTGCATTTCGGCGATTTTTAATAAAAAACTTTATTAGCATAATTAGGCTTAAAAAAATAATGATAATGCTCAACAGGCTGAAAGGCGTTCCCAGCAATAAATTAAATATGAAATGGATGCCAATGGGAATAAGCAGGCAGGCCAGGGCGCTGTTCGGTTTTTTTTCTTTTAAAAACAAGCCCCAAAAATATCCAAAAAAACCGGAATAAACGATATGGGCGGTAGTAGAAATCAAATATCGCAGAAAAGCTACTTGTGTTAAAGAGTTGACATCTCTTTGATCCACGTAAGAAGCGAAATAGACGCCGTTTTCAGTTATAGCGAAAGCCAACCCCACCAAAGCTCCGATTATTAATCCGGTATTTTTATCCAGGATTTTTCGCTGTTTTGAAATTAAGTATATAATTCCCAATCCTTTTGAAAATTCCTCAATTATTACCGCTGCCATTATTCCTCCGATTTTCCCTGAATTTGAGATATTTCCTGATGCGTCAGTGAAAGGAGAGACATATTCCGCGAATGCATTATAGGCGATCTCTAAAAGACTGGCGGGCAAAGCGGTTAAAACTCCGATAAAAAAGAGCGTAATTATAAAATTAATTGGCCACCTGTTGGTTTGGCTGTTTTTATAAACCATAAAAAACCATATAAAAAAGGGAAACACTCCAATTGCGCTGGCAATTAAAATTATTTTGTAAGAAATCATAAAATAGTAACTAGGGGCTAGTAGGCTAGTAACTAGTTATCCTTTAAAGGTCATTTTCCGGTTTCCAGTTGCTGATTACTAGCCCCTAATTTAAATTATTTATTCAGGTCTTCCGCCTTAACTTTCTTTTTCACATCGCTATAAATTTTTTTGTAGATTTTGGGATTTTCCTTTAAATATTTTTTAGCCGCTTCCCGCCCTTGGCCGATTTTCTTATTTTCGTGTTCATACCAAGAGCCGGATTTTTTCAATATTCCATATTTAGCGCCAAGATCAACCAAATCGCCTTCCTTGGATATGCCTTGGTTATACATAATATCAAATTCAGTGGCCTGGAATGGAGGAGCTACTTTATTTTTTACCACCTTGGCCTTCACTCGGTTGCCGACAATTTGATCGCCTTGTTTTATTTGGGCGGCGCGCCTTACCTCCAAACGCACTGAGGAATAAAATTTAAGGGCCTTGCCGCCGGTAGTTTCTTCCGGATTGCCGAACATTACTCCGATTTTCATTCGAATTTGGTTAATAAATATAACCACCACGTTGGTTTTTGAAACAATTCCGGTTAATTTTCTCAGCGCCTGGGACATTAATCGAGCTTGCAGCCCAATGTGCCTGTCGCCCATTTCTCCTTCAATTTCTGCGCGGGGAGTGAGGGCCGCAACTGAATCTACCACTATCACGTCCACTGCGTTGGAGCGCACTAATGTTTCCACAATTTCCAAGGCCTGCTCCCCGGCGTCTGGCTGGGAAATTAAGAGGTCATTTACTTTTACGCCGATTTTCCGGGCATAAACCGGATCCAAAGCGTGTTCTGCGTCCACAAAAGCGGCCGTGCCGTTTTTCTGGGCATTAGCCACTACATGCAAAGCTAGAGTGGTTTTTCCCGAGGACTCGGGACCATAAACTTCCACGATTCTTCCTCTGGGAAATCCTCCAATGCCCAGAGCAATATCAAGCGACGGAGCACCGGTGGGAATGGCGGCTACATCGACTTTTTTCACCTCGCCTAATTTCATAATGGATCCATCGCCGTATTTTTCCTTTATTTCATTTACTACCTCCGTTATTTCTTTTTCAGATTTTTTATTTTCTGCCATTTTGATTATTAATTATTAGAAACTAGTGAACTATTATAGTAATCAAGATCTTAACAATGAAACAATAAAACAATTTAACAATTTGCAATTCAACTAAATCTAATCATCCTTATTTTCTTCTTCGTCATCCTCTCTCTCTTGCGGTTCCTGAAAAGTCATCTCTTCTTTGGTTATTAGTACGTCTCTTATTACCCCGGGGCTTTCATCTAGGATTCCTTTATCCTCGCCGTTAACTTTAATGACAGTCTTATTGGCTTTTCCCGAAGTTAGAAGTATTTTTTCTTCTGCTTCAAAAGTTTGGCTGGAATTGGGGAGCATAGTCGAACTTTGCAGGCCTTTATCATCCGCCTTCACCGCTATCCAAACGGGGACTTCTTGAGCTTTTATTTCCAGTTTAATTTTTTCCGGAACTTCCTTGTTGTTTTCCTCGTTTTCTTCTTTCTCCTGGTGTTGGCCGGCAATTTCAACTTCATAATCAGCCGAAATATTAATTTTTTCCTTGTTGGCGTTGCCGAATTTATTTTCCGCTTTTATTTCTATGGAGTTTACTCCCTTCTGCAAACTTAAATTTTCTTTAAATTCTCCCTTTTCATTTACGCGAACCGGCTGGCCGTTTATTTCTACCCGGTTATCCTTGTCAGTTATCCCGATAATTTCAAAATTATTTTTTTCAATGGAAATGTCGCTGGCAGGCTGAAGAAGCACCAGCCGGGGTTCCTGGGAAAAGTTATTCAACTCCCGGTAAAAATATATGAAACCCGCAGCAGCCAGTATGATAAAAACAAAGGCAGAAATAAAGCGGGGAGTGAGAGTAAGGTGAGGGATATTAACGGTGAATTTCTTTTTTTTGTTTAGCGAGGCTCGATTCTGGATATTTTGATTTATGCCTTTTTCTTTTTCAAACTGCTTAATAACTTGGCGGTAATCCAATCTCAGATATTCGGCATAGCCTTTAAGAAATCCCTTAATATAGACTTCGGCCGGCAACTCTTTATATTTTCCGGCTTCAATTTTTTCCAAGTACCCCTTTTTAATTTTCTTGGCCTTGGCGATTTCACCTAAGGTAATCCTTGATTCTTCCCGAATTTTTTTTAATTTTTCTCCCAAGGTTTGGGATTTTACTTTTTTTCTAATGAAAGTGACCATAAATGAAGTTTAGTTTTTGTTAAAAATAACTCAGAGAACCGATGGCTTTCTTTAAGCATAAACGAAAAAAAATTTTTTGTAAAATATTAAGGCGGTAATTAGCAGCTAATTTCAACAGTATAAGTCCATGGTCCAACTGCGGGATAAATAATTAGTAATCAGTAATATGGAATAATGCAGTATTAGTAAATAGCGGTCCGACCGCTTTAAGATGGTCGGAGCGCTTCGCTCTTTCAATATAACAATTTAACAATGAAGCAATGCAACGATTACTCCCTCAGTTTTTTTATTAATTTTTGGTAAAAATAAAGGTTATGCAGCGCCGCCAATTTCATTCCCAGCGGTTCTTTGATATTAAAGAGATGGCGCAGGAAAGCGCGGGAATAATTTTGGCAGACCGGGCAATCGCAATAAGGATCAAGCGGCGTAAATTTTTTGGCGTGTTTCTGGTTGCAAATGTTGATGGTTTTATAGAATTTTTTATTATTCAAATCTGCCAAAGCAGAATCTTTTTTGCTCCAGAGAAAAATCCGGCCGTGCCGGCCTTCCCGGGTAGGGATAACGCAGTCAAACATATCAATCCCGCTTTGAATCGCCCGGCTGATCTCCTCCGGCCGGCCCAGTCCCATCAAATAGCGCGGCTTATTCTCCGGAAGCAGTGGCAGAGTCCAGTTCAGAATTTCATATAATTTGCGCCTGGGCTCGCCTACCGCCACTCCGCCAATGGCATAGCCGTCAAAATCCAAACCTAAAAGCTGGTTGGCCGATTTTTCCCGCAAGTCCTTATAAACTGAGCCTAGGACAATGCCAAAAAGCAAGGGTTTTTTCTCCAAGTTCCCGGTTTTTTTATTAAAATATTTTTTACATCTTTCTGCCCAGCGAGTGGTAAGCTCCAAGGATTGTAAAGCTTGCTTCCGGTTGCAGGGGAAAGGCGGGCATTCGTCCAGGCACATTATAATGTCACTGCCCAAATTAAGCTGAATATCAATGGCATCCTCCGGAGTCATAAAAACTTTTCGGCCGTTTTCCGGATCGATAAATTCCACGCCTTCTTCCGACATTTTGACTCCGGATTTTCCAAATCTTTCTTTGGCTTTCTCTCCCAAGGAAAAAATTTGAAAACCGCCGCTGTCAGTCAATATGGTTTTATTCCAACTGATAAACTTGTGCAAGCCGCCGCCTTTTTTTACCAGTTCATCGCCGGGCTTCAGCATAAGATGGTAAGTGTTCCCCAATAGCACTTCAAAACCGATTTTTTCAATCTCTTTTGGCTCAATAATTTTTACCGCTCCCTTAGTAGCAATCGGCATAAAAAACGGAGTTTTCACTTTTCCGCTTTTGGTTGTTATTTGGCCGATCCGGCGGTTTTTTACTTTTTTAACAAGTTTAAACATAGATTGTTCCAATAATAACCAAGATACAAGAAACAATAACCCTGCCTACCGGGCAGGCAAACAAACTACAAATTTTAAATTCAAAATAAATAAATTTAATATTTAATTATTGCGCATAATTTTATCATATGTTTGTATTGTATTTGTAAATTTGCCTGTCCGTGCACCGTCTTGGTGCTCTGGGTGAGATAATTTGCCCACCTAGACTTGATATCTAGTCGAGACTGGTTGATTTGTGGGAACTGATTAGAATTTTTTAAACTTAATTATTTTTCCCATAATTTTCTTTCCCAGTTTTTCGTAATGTTCGGAGAGGTCGGAGAGAAAATACTGGTCGCGGCGCCGGCCGTTGCCGCCGCCAATTTTTTCAAAATCAATTTTTTTTGCCACCTCTTTGGCAGAGCTGATAATTTCCGCTCCCGCTGTCTGCCGGATGATTTTTTTCAGCAGGGGATAGTGGGTGCAGCCTAAAACCAAAAAGTCCATTTTATTTTTCCTAAATTTATTCAAGTATTTTTCCGCGGTTCTCCTGGCGATTTCATTTTCCGTCCAGCCTTCTTCCGCCAACGCCACGAAAAGCGGGCAGGCTTGGGGATAAATTTTTATTTTTTTGGAGATTTTAGCGACCTTTTTCTGGTAATTTTGGCTGTTAATGGTGCCTTTGGTGCCGATCAGGCCGATTTTCAAGCTGTTTTTTCTTTTCTGCTCCCGGCTAACTCTTTCTATAATCGGATCAACTACATTGTAAAATGTAATTTCAGGGTATTTTTTTTGCAGAAATTCGCTGGCTTGGGCAGAAGCGGTATTGCAGGCAATTACAACAGTTTTAGCGCCCTTCTTAATTAAAAATTCGGTTATTTCACCGGCATATTTCTGCACCACTTTTTGGCTTTTATTTCCCCAGGGGCAGCGGGCCGTATCTCCGCAATAAATTAAGGGAGTTTCCGGCGATTTATTTTTAATTTCTTTGGCAACGGTCAGGCCGCCGATGCCGCTATCAAAAATTCCAAGCATGAAGGTTGGTTAATTAGTTGTTTTTTAAATAGTTTTTCACCAAAAAATAATTATTCACTGAAAAAACAAATTGATTTACAAATATTTCTTTGAAAAAATCAATTTTGTTAGTCTCATAAAAATAAAGCATTGCTTTTTTGTAATCATTCTCATTCACACTTCGATAAGAAAGAGGGCAGTAGTCATGAGCCATTAAAATTGCGTTGCCCAATAAACGAGCAGTTCTCTTATTGCCGTCTTCAAACGGCTGAATATATGAAATCAACAAAATCGCCGCAAATGCTCTTAAAAAGGGATGGATTTTTTTATCATTAGCAATTTCTATCATTTTTTCCAAAGCTTCCTTGATTTGAAACTCATTATCCAATGGTCGATAATTAGTCCCTGTGATTCCAACCAAATTTTTTCTGATATTACAACTAATGTCCATTTTTTCAACTAATAATCGGTGGATATTTTCAATTTTAGCTAAATTTAATTTTTTAAAATCGCTTTTTTTACTTTGAATATAATCTAGAGTTTTTTTGTGATTAAGAATCATCTGTGTTTCTTCTTTGGTGCGCCCTTGAGCTTCTTGGTGTTCCTTGATTAAAGTTTCTGTTTCTAATAAAGAGTAAGTATTTCCTTCAATTTGAGAAGACTTCCAACTCAATTCAATATTCAATCTTTCAAATTCTTTTTTAATTAAAGTCGGAGAAAGTTTTTTTATTCTTTTATTATATTCGTCATTTAGTTTGTCAATTTTATTGATTGTATTTTTATAATCAAAAAAAGGCTCTTTTTTATAAAAGATTTTAAACACCTCAAAATCAAACAGCCTTTTTATTTCTCTTTCATCTGGTGAGATTTTGAAATAGTCTTCTATTTTCAAAAAATTCAATAAGGGAGAATCATCTGCTAATTCATAGTAAACGCCTCTTCCTTGTCCTTTTTTCTGAATGACTTTTTTTTCTAATAATTTATCCAATTCACGAATGATTGTTACTCGGTTCAAGTCTAATTTTTCCTCCTCTTTTAGATAATTCTTTATCTCTCTGGTACTGGCTTTTTTATTTTTTGAAATAAAAAAAAGAATCGAATTCTGGCGCTTGGTTAATTTGATCATAATATAAATATAATTGTTACATTTTTATGCGGTAATTGTAACATTTTGCAACAATTAATGCAACAATTTGCTTGACAAAATTATAATAAACTGGCTATTCTTTAATCAACTCTTAGTCCTGTTATAAAGCAGGGCATAACCCCCCAAAGAAAGGAGAAATACGATGAGTCCCTTGAAAAAAGAAAAACTAGGAGAGAAGGAAGAAGAGTTGGCTGTCCGCAGTCTTTTTAACCGAAAGATTCGGCCCATTCGCAATTGGCATGAGTGGCTTACTCATTGGCAAGTGGCAGAAACATTAGAGGAAATATTGGGCTTACTCCATGTTGGCTTTAATGTTCCTCTTGAAGCTTTCAATTGGCGCGAAAAAAAGTATGACGAAATCAACCGTCTCATATCTTATTTCACCATCGCTGATGGCTGGAGCGATTATTTTCTTTTCGAAAATTCGGAAGATGGTGACAAAACTTATTGGGTTTATAGCAAAAAAAGAGGGATCTTAATGGAACAGAAGTTATGCAAACTTCGCCAGGAACTGGCTGCCAAAGCTTTCAGTATGCTTTGCCTGAATTTTTTCAACCTGGATTTGTACCTGAAAGATTCTCAAAGAAAATTCAAGCCTGAATGGAGGGAAGTGGTAGCTTCAGAAAGGCTTTTTCCCGTTATTCAGAATTTTTTTCAGGTCCAAGAAGAAAAATTTTTTCCGAAAAAGATGATAATCCGCAACTTGACTGTAAATGGGAAGAAATCTCACCATGAGAGAATGGCTATTAAGTTTCTAATTAATTTGGCAAATTTTGCCTGGAAATGGGAGGAAGAAACTTGGCTCTGCCCTTATGGAAAAGAAGAGGAGCTCGAAAAGGAGAGGGAAGTATTTTGTTCCCGCTTGGACTCTGCCAAGCCTTGGTTGATTGAAGTTTTGTCGTTTTTAGGGCGGCTTGACGTATTGGAAAAATGGATACTTGAGCTGGACGAGTCCTGTTTGAAAAAGCTGGAGGAAATAGCTTTGAGAAATAAATTCAGTAAATATTGTCATTCGGTCAAAGAAGATCGTCCAGTAGCCACGCTTGATGAAGCGCGATTTCTCAATTCATCGGCTGCTTGGCTGTTAGCAAAACACAAACTTATGAAAAAGGAGCAAGAGCGCCTGAATAAAATTCTTATAGCAGAGAGAAAAAGAGAAACAGCTGAAGATGAACTCAACAAGTTGAATGCCAAAGAATGAAAAAGGAGGAAAATTTAAAAAGAGTCTGTAGGAAGAAAAAATCTGCAGACTCTTTTATTTTTCCAAAAATAGAGGTCCCCATAGAGGCCTCTATAGAGGCCTCTAAAATTTTATGGAATTTTTACCACTGGAAAATATTTAAGCGCAGGGATAACGATCTTAACTATTGGCATATTCATTTTTCATAAAAAATAAAGAAATTAAAACATTTTTGCCTGCTTGCTTTCCGGAGGGTTTTCTGTTTCAACCTTGCTTTCTTCTTTGTCTTCTTTGGCAATCTCGATTATTCTGGGAATTTTTTTGAAGTCTCTCAAGAGGGTTTCCCGAAGCCCGCCATTATATAAAGCGGCCGCTGGATGATAGCAAGGATAAAATATTATTTTTCTCTGGCCAAATTTTTTTCTAAAAGGCTGGCCATGGTCTTGGGAAATGAAAACATTGGGCAAAAAACGAGCGCAGCTGTGTTTTCCCAGAAGAACGATGATCAGGGGTTGAATTAATTCTATTTGCTTTTCCAGCCAAGGCCAGCAGGCATTAACTTCTTCCGGGAGGGGATCCCTGTTTCCAGGCGGGCGGCATTTTATAACATTAGCGATATAGATGTCTTCTCTTTTTAAATTGATGCTCTCCAGCATTTCATCCAAAAATTTTCCAGCTGCTCCGACAAAGGGACGGCCTTGCAGGTCTTCATTTTTTCCAGGCCCTTCTCCGATAAACAAAACTTCGGCATTTTCATTGCCTTCTCCTGGGACAACCGTATTTCTCGTTGCCGAAAGCTTGCATTTCTGGCATTGCATAACCTCCTTTTTAAATTTCTCGAACTCTTCTTTGTTTTTAGTTTCTGCCATTCCTTACTTTTAAATAAAAATATTTTAGCTATCCAACTAATTAATTATCATTTCTATTGCCAATTATTAGTTGATTTCATTATAAATTGGAATATTAAAAATTCATTAAAAATTTAAAATTTCAAATTAAAAAATTATCCGACTTCATTTTCCCAAATTTCCCTTCTTTTGGCAAATTTATCAAACAAAAAATGCCTATTTTAATGGTTATTTTTTGAAAAAAGGAGCATTAGGGTTTGAATCTAGTATTATTGTCCTAAGGTTGAAAAATAAACAAAAGAGTGTTAAGTTTAAACGCCGGAGTTCTTTGTTTTTATTATAAGCGGATAATCTTATAAATTTTCTAAAAGAGAAGGGAGGAAGATTATGGCTGGCTATACTATAAAGAAGTTGCAGGGATTAATCAGAAAGTGCGAGACTAAGATCGATCAATGGTCCAAGAAGGAAACCGCTAGTCGGAAAAAATGGGTCCGGGCTTACGACAGCTTTATCAGTGCCTCGGAACAATTGGCCAACTTGACGCGCCATGGCACCAAAAGAGAAGCCTCTCTGAAAAAGCGTATCGAAAGTTGGCGCGAACAGTCGCGCGAACTTACCAAGCAAAGGGACGCTGCCCGGAAAGCGATTGCTGCTGAGAAAGAAAAAAAAGCTCAGTTTCAACTGGAGCTGGCCAAACTGGAGCAGCAGATTCAGGCGGAAACCAAAAAGACTGATGAGGTAGTGGAACAGACGTTTTTCTTAAATAAGAATGTATCGCATGCCCTAGAGGCCCTAAATTCTTATTTAACCAATCACGTTTTTCATCTGCTGATTGGCGAGGACGGTAACCTCCGCTCCCAAATAACCTTTACCTATTCCGACGGCACTCGGCGAGTAATAGCCATGGTGAATGCCATTACCAGAGTCCAGCCGGATATGGCAGCTGAAGCCAAAAGGCTGATAGAACAATTTTTTGATCGCCTTCGTCCCCAGTCGGAAATGGATGAGGTTACCAAAAATCTCTTCAATCTCACCAAGGGTTTATTGATAGAAAAGACCCACTTCAAGGTCGGACCTGATCTTTACCGTTTTCTTGGGCTTGATATAAACGGGGAAATTTTTCCGGAGTTGAAAAAAGCCCAGAATATTCTGCGCCGCAGTCTTCGGTCAGAAAAAACCAGTTCCTATATCCGCCTCTTTCAGAGAAAAGGGGAAAATGACCGATGGAAGCGGATGTCAAAATCAATATAAATTTCATTATCCCCGGATTTGCCATCGCGCAGATCCGGGTTTTTTATACAAAAAATAGAGGCCTCTGCAGAGGCCTCTAAAATAAAAAAATTCCAGCCTCAAAAAAAATAAAACGAAAAACTTCAGACATTCCAACATTCGCAAGAATGTTGGAATGTTATTTCTTAATAAAGAAAAATAACTTAAGTTTTTTTGGCAAATTTATTAAACAAAAAATATCCCAAGTACTCGGGATATTTTTCCTAAGCAGCATAACTTTGCCTTTGCTTTATTTTGTGTTTTTTGGTAAATTAAAAACAATAAAAATTTTATAATAATGTGTTAAAAATGAAAATTAAGTTGTTAAAACATAATAAATTAATAATTCTTGCAGTCTTTTTGGCTGTTCTTCTAATGCCTGGATGTTCAAATAGTATAGATCCAAATGTTGATAGCATAACAGAAAAAGATAATGAAAAGCAGGAAATTGCTAATAATAAAATTAAAGAGCTTGAATCATTAGTAGCTAAACAACAACAAGATATTGAAAAACAGAATGAAACAATACGACAGCTAGAAGAAAAAATAAATGATAGTGTTGCCAATGTAGAAGAAAATGTTGAGAAAAATAAGGATTGTTCGGCGGATGTTAATAAGTATTGTGTTTCTGACTCTTTTATGGATGCGGATAAATTTGAAAAATTTTTAGATCACTACAAAGAGAGTTTTGACGATGCAGCATACCAAAAATATAAAAAACAATTTACCGAGCAGTTTAACAACTGTCAAAAAGCTCTTAGATGCAACTAGGTGAAAAATAATAAACAAAGAAGCAAGGCACAAAATTTTTTTAAAGTGTAAATAGTTTTTTAAACTTTTCCTCAAAGTAGCATTTTAAAAGAAAAAATATGGGAATAAATTTTTAATAAAACGATTATGAAGAAAATAATCGTTATATCTTTTTCGATTATAATTATTTTAAATGGGTTATTTTACTTTTTACTTTCCAGGAATATGGATACTAGATTATCTAAATTAAAAGAAACAGAAAGCAAACAAGAAGAAGAAATAAATAATCTGAAAAGCAGATCAGAAAATCAAAATAAAATAATTGAAGAATTGAATAACAAAGTAATGGAAAATTCAAATTCCCTTACTGAAAAAGGTGAGAGTGCAGAAAAAGAAATTTCTCAATTAAAAGCAAGTGCAAACAAAGAAAAACTGTGTAATGAAGCGGATATTCTTTATAACACAATTCCTCCTAAAGACGAGAATGATTGTGGGCTTGCCTTTGCGGAAAACATTGAAGAAACGTACAAGGGCATGAAAGATCAGTACGAACATACTCCCAAAAAGTGTGAAGAAAATTATTACAAAAAAGTTAAAAAGGCTTATGATAAATATATTGTAGCGAAAAATAAATGTGAAGCACTATAAATAATCATTGTCTTTATTCTAAATTATAAAAATAGCTGTGAATAATAAAAAGTTTCATTTTTTAGCCTTATTTCTTTGTTTTTTGTTTTTTTTATTAGCCTTTTTTTCAGTAGAAGGATTTAAGTTAAATGATTTAAGGTATAGTGGACAAGCAATCACCACTGATGAATTGGCACATATTCCGAGCGGTTATTATTATTTGAGTACTGGGAAATATTTTTTGAATGTGGAGCATCCTCCTTTAATAAAAGACTTGTCAGCGCTCCCTCTTCTTTTTATAAATCCGACTTTTCCAAAGATTATATCAGATTCAACTCTTGAAGAAGGATATGCCTGGGAACACTATCCTCCCGAAGAATTTGAATTTTCTAAAAATCTTGAAATAAGAAACGCTCAGTGGGATTTTGCCAGAGTATTTCTTTTTAATCCACAAAACAATCCTGATTTTATCGCATTATGGTCAAGACTATCAGTGATTTTTTTTAATACGGTATTCTTATTTGTTTTATATCTATTAATTTCAAAGGTCTGGAATAAAAAGATTGGCATTTTGAGCCTTTTTTTAATTATCTTTTCCCAATTTAATCTTGCTAATGGCTCATTAGTTATTATGGATTTTATGTCTTCAGTTTTGCAGATGTTAGCAATCTTCAGTTTTTCAATTTATATTAAAAACATTGCTGAAGAAAAAAGGAGCAAAGCGTCTTTCGCTGGAGCATTGCTCTTTTTGTCATTGGCTCTCTTATCAAAATTTTCTTCTATCATTTTAATCCCTTCGTTGTTTATAGGCGGAGGTATTTATTTTATGATAATTAAAAATAATTGGAAAGATATTTTAAGTTATGTTTTTAAGTTTTTTATTCTTTCGATATCGGCTCTGCTTTTTATTTTTATTTTTTATTATTTTCATACTTTCAATATGGATAATAATGACATAGTCAGCCAGCTTAATCATTATTATCCCAAAGGGCTACCCTTTAACATGAAAAATATCTTGATAACTTTATTGCATGTTAACCCAATTTTCAAAGGAATAGTCCAATACATGAGCGGAGTGTTAATGGTTTTTTCCAGAATGACCGTTGTATATCAAAAGATATTTTTCATGGGAAATGTTTATGGGGCTGAGGGGGCAGGTTCATTATATTTTCCGATATTATACTCTGCAAAACTGCCAATCGGATTGCTAGTTTTTAATTTAATAGCGATTTTACTTGCAGTCTGGAAATTTATTTTTTCCAAAAAAGCTTTATCACAAAGAACAAAAAAGTTTTTAAGCAATCCAGTCTCTTTTTTAATAGCAGTTTTTGTTTTTTGTTACTTTGCTGCCACCCTTTCATCAAACTTGCAAATAGGCTTAAGGCATATAATGCCTGTTATTTTAGGATTAACTATTTTAACAGCAAAAATTATAGTTTCATTTTGGAATAATAAGATTTTCAGAGTTAAGCTAGGCTACATCTTCTCACTAATTCTTTTGTTAATATTTTTTTCAGTTTTAAAGGCATTCCCAAATTACTTGAGCTATTATAATTATTTTGCTGGGGGTAAGGATGACGGATACAAGATAGCAACTGATTCTAATTTTGACTGGGGACAAGACGCGAAGAAACTAATTAAATGGGTTGATGAGAACAATATCAAAAAATTTTATGTAGACATTGAAGGCAATATTCCCTTGCAGTTTTATATAGGCGATGCTTATGAGGTTTTAGATTTAGAAAAATATTCCTATCCACAGCCAGGCTCGTATGTTGCCGTTGCTATTTCAAAATATGAAATAAAGAATTATAATTTTACAATGGAAAAATTAATAAAGAGAATAGGGGATACTATATTGGTTTTTAAGTTGTAAGTAATTACATTTTTTTAGCAACCAATTTTTTATAATAATATTATCCGACCCGGATTTGCCATTGCGCAGATCCGGGTTTTTTATACAAAAAATAGAGGCCTCTATAGAGGCCTCTAAAATAAAAAAATCCAGCCTCAAAAAAAATAAAACGAAAAACTTCAGACATTCCAACATTCGCAAGA
>CAYMRZ010000019.1:0-15811 GCA_964393045.1 uncultured Bdellovibrionales bacterium
TTTAATTGGTTCGGATGAAGAAAAAATTGATTCTTTAAAGTCAAACATTAAGAAAGCTGAATCAAAGTCTTTAATTTTTAATGATTTATTAAAAAATCCGGTTTCCGATCAATTAAAATCTGAGATTAAGGAAGAAAAAAGGAGGTTTGATATTCTTAATAAGAGTAAAAAAGATGAACTGGTTTCGATTGAAAACAATATGAATTTCTGGCACAGATTTAAGAATTTATTTTTTAAAAAAATAATAAAAAGATTAAACTGTTTGAAAACCTGCCGAGGAGGAGAGAAATGTTAATTAAAGAATAAGTAAAATCAAGAACGCGAATCTAAAAAATACCGAAGAATGGAGAGCTTGATATGTAAGAAACAAAATTTTAGGCAGTGTTGAGATGGAATTTTTTAATATTGCCGCCAAAGAGGGCAAAGATTTAGAAGTTTTAAGGAACTACATTTTCAAGAAAAGGAGGATAATATAAATGACTATAAACCACCAGCAATATCGGTGGTTTATTTAATTTTTGAAAATTATTTTTCCCTGATCAGTCAATTAGTTAAAATTAGTTAAATTCTAATTAGTCAGAATTATTTTTCCAATCTTTTATTAATATTTCTTTCTCCTGCTTTTCAATAACTAATTTCTGCCTTTCTCGGATTTTTAATTCCTTTGCCAATTCCTTGGGAATATTTATGTAATAAGAATTGCGGCCGTTTTTGACCACTTTCCGCACAAATTTTTCTTTCATTTTTTTGTTTATCCCGTTAAATATTGTAAACATTTAACTGGGAATTTAATTTTAATTTTTATTTATGTATTAAGGGTTTTATTATTTTTTCACTGCTTTAATTCCTAAGCTCTCCAAAGCAATTCCGCTATATTGCTGTTTGCTGATATCTTTATTCTCAGATAAAATTTCAATTTCAAAACCAGCTTTTTTAATTTTTCCCAAATAATCACTTTTTAATAGCGCTCCTGCCACACAACCAGTGAGCAGATCTTTATCTTCTTTTTGCTCCGATGATAATTCTTTTAAAAGCACGATATCGGAAATATACATTCTCCCGCCCTTTTTTAAAATTCGAAAAGCCTCAGAAAAAACCCCGGCTTTGTTTGGGCTGAGATTAATAACGCAGTTACTGATGATCGCATCAACTGATTCATCTTTAAGCGGTAAATTTTCAATTTCGCCAAAAATAAATTCTATATTATTGTCGCCTCTTTTTTCTTTATTATTATTAGCTTTTTCCAGCATTTCTTCGGTCATATCAATACCAATAACCTTTCCGCTTTCCCCGACTTTGTTGGCAGCTAAAAAACAATCAAATCCTGCTCCGCATCCCAAGTCCACCACTGTTTCACCTTCTCTCAAGTCGCTTAAAGCAGTCGGGTTGCCACAACCCAAGCCAAGATTAGCCTCCCCGCCGGTTTTAATTTCTTCGTCTGAATAACCGACCTGCCGACTGATTAATTCATTCTCATCATCTCCGCAGCAGCCGTAACAACATCCGCAACCAGAAGATTGTTCAGCGACCTCACTATACTTTTTTTTAATAATTTTTTTACTGTCTTTCATTTTTTTATCCATTAAGGTTTATAATTCTTTAATACACTTTCTCATTAATTTAATTTTTATTATATGTTTTTTATCCAATGAACATACCATGGTATGTTCATTGGTATGTTCATTATAAAATTATTATAACATAAAAAAATATCTGAAAAAATAGTAAGGTCAATCTTGTATGTTCATGAAAAGGCAGTTTATCGTCTAGCAAGAGATATCCAAGAAGAGCTTGTCCGATGAAAATAATCGGCCAAGCTCTTTTATTTTGAAACCAACAGAAGCTTCCCTTATTCTTTTCTAATTGCTTCCATCGGAGATAACTTGGCTGCCTTTTGAGCCGGCCGCACCCCAAAAACTAAGCCGGCCACCAATGAAAAAATCAAAGCAATAAATACGGAATTCAATTCAATCGGAAAATTCAATTCAAAACCGTACTGCAATAAAACTATTGAAATAATTTTAGTTAAAGCAAAGCTTAGCAGTAGGCCAAAAATCCCTCCGATTAAGGTAATAAAAATAGCTTCCAATAAAAATTGATAAAGAATGTCTTTGGGCTTGGCGCCCACCGCTTTGCGCAATCCCACCTCGCTTACTCGCTCGGAAACCGCTACATACATTACATTAGTAATGCCTACTCCGCCGACAATTAAAGAAATAGAAGCCAATGAAACTAATAAAATATTTACTACCCGGAAAATACTATCCAGCATCTCCATTGCTTCCGTTAAGGCTGTCACTGCGAAATCATCTTCACTGGGGTCGTCAATGTTGTGCCGATCCCGCAAAATATCTTCCATTTGCAAAACTGTCGCATTTGTATCAGCGCTGTCTTTAATTTTAAACATACCGAATTGTAAATAGTCCACCCCCATTATTTTCTTTTGCAGGGTTTGTGCCGGCAAATAGATGAACTCGTCAAAACTAAAATAACCAGTTGAGCCTCGCGGCTCCAAAACACCAATAACTCGAAAAGACAAATTTTTTATTTTTATGTCCTTGCCAATTGGATTTTCGTTGGGGAAAAAATCTTTTTCTATTTCTTTTCCAATTACAGCTACTTGTTTTAGACTTTCGCCATCTTCTTCACTGTATGCATAGCCTTTTTGCAGTTTATATTGCTTGTCTACTTCCTTTACTCCAGCCGTGGCACCCCACAACATAACTTGTTGATTTTCGTCCTTGCGGCGGACTACCTGTTGGCTAATAATTCCTCCGTACCAACTTCCTAAATTTTTTAAATCAGCCAAAGCCTTAAAATCTTCTAATTTCAAAGTAGTAATTTGAGTGCCGCCAATTATGCCACTCATATTTTGGGTAGAAGTTTTGCCAGTATTGGGAACTTTTATTTCCACTTCAATTATATCTGTCCCAAAAGTTTCTACCTGCCGAATAATATAATCCTTAAATCCCAAGCCTAAGGATAAGATAGAAATTACTGAAGCAATTCCAATAGTTATTCCCAATAAGGACAAAAATGTCCGGCTTTTATTGGCAGTGATGTTTTTTATTGCCAATCTAAATGCCACTGTAATATTACTCATTTTTTATATTTTCTACTTTATTATTTTTCAATTCTTATTCGTACCTCAGCGCCTCCATTGGGCTGACTTTAGCCGCTTTATGCGCCGGATAAATTCCAAAAATCAAACCGATAACTATTGAGACTAGCACGGCAATTACAATTGAAAAAAAGGAAATCATAAAATCCCATTCATAGCCTAAAGCAGTGATCACTATTGAAGCCAAAAAGGAAACTGCCACGCCGATAATTATCCCCAAAATTCCTCCCAGCAAAGAAACCACGGCTGATTCAATTAAGAACTGGGCAATAATATCTCTTTTTTCAGCTCCCACGGCTTTGCGCAAGCCAATTTCCCTAACTCTTTGATTAACAGAAATTAGCATAATATTCATTATTCCCACACCCCCCACTACCAAGGAAATCCCGCCCACGGTGGTTAAAAAATATTTCAAAACATCAGTAATATTTTTAATGGTATCCAGGGCAGACGCTTGATCTCTTACTGAAAAATCATCATTGGTCGGATCGGTGATATTGTGCTCTTCCCTTAAGGTCTTTTTAATGTTCTCCTTAGCGGGCTTCACTAAACCGGCTTCTCTAGCTTTCAAGCGGATAAAACCCAGGTGATCTATGCCTAAAATTAATTTTTGGGCAGTCCGTAGAGGCACAAAAACGGCATTATCCTGGTCGGCGCTCCCCAGTGAACCAGCACCCCGCTTTTCCAAAACTCCAATCACCTGGAAAGAGTGATTTTCAATTTTTATTTTTTTATTTAGCGGGTCAAGCCGGCCAAAAAGTTCTTCTGCTGTCTTGCTGCCCAGTACCGCCACATTGGAAAGGTTGCTTTCTTCGTTTTTAATAAAAAAACGGCCTTTTTTTATTTCCGTATTCTCTACTTCAATATAACTAGCTGTCGTGCCATTCATTGACCGGCTCAAAGAATTGCCGTTCTGGGAAATTTCTACCGTGCCTATTACATAACCAGCGGCCGCTTCTATTTCCGGCACATTGCGTTTATTTCTCAAAGCTTTCAAGTCATCATATTTTAAGGTAGTAATTGTCACTCCGAAAGCCATTGCCGGCGGTCCCTCCTCATCGGAAGCACCCGGCAAAACCGCAATCAAATTAGACCCCACTCCTTCCACTTGTTCTACAATAAAATTCTGGGCTGACAGCCCGATTGCCATAATAATTATTACTGAAGCCACTCCAATAATTACTCCCAAAATTGTTAAAAAGGATCTTAGTTTATGAGCTAATAAATTTTTAAAAGATACTTTTATTGGGTTGCTCAGTTTCATTTTGTATTAAAATTGATAATCAACTAATGACATCTCATTTTATTTTTCTTGTTTGCAAAATTTCTATATTATTTTTTACTTTTCTAACTCGTCTCTGTCGGCAAATTTTCGTTCAGTAATCTGGCTATCATTAGTAATTTTGCCGTCTACCATTTCCAAAATACGCCGGGCATGCAAGGCGGTATATTTTTCATGGGTGACTAAAATAATGGTTTTGCCCTCGTCATTTAAATGCTGGAGGATTCTCATAATCTGCCGTCCAGATTTTGAATCTAAATTGCCAGTCGGCTCGTCGGCAAAAATTATTTCCGGATTATTCACTAATGCTCGAGCAATCGCTACCCGTTGTTTTTCTCCTCCGGAAAGCTGATTAGAAAAATAACCGGCACGATGTCCCATCGCGACTGATTCTAAGGCGCTATTTACTTTTTTGTTTATTTCCTTTTTGTAAAAATTTTTTTTAGAATAGAGCAAGGGCAATTCTACATTTTCAAAAACAGTTGTCCGGGGCAAAAGATTAAAAGTCTGAAAAACAAAACCGATTTCTCTATTTCTAATATTTGCCAATTGGTCTTCCAAATAATTCTGCAGCGCCTTGCCCTTAAAATAGTATTTCCCAGCGGAGGGACGGTCTAAAAAACCCAATAAATGCATCAAGGTGGATTTTCCGCTCCCACTGGGACCCATAATCGCCACGAACTCTCCTCTCTTTATTTCAAAACTAACGCTACAAACTGCTTTGGTTTCCGCGCCCTCATTGAAATAAGTTTTGCAAATATCCTTAGTTTTTATGAGTGTATTTTCCATTATTTATTTTTATTTACAATAATCTTTGATTAAAAATAATTTATTATTAATTAATATCAAAATCCTTATTAACTTATATTGACTATCCTCTTCTGCCCTGCTAAACTAAACATTAGTTGTTTTATCAAAAAGCCGTGGCTTTGCAAACAAAGCTTCCCAAGCTAAACCCGGCCTTTATTCGACTAATTAACTAATTACTAATTCCTATGTCAAAAAGAACTTATCAGCCCAAAAAAAGAAAAAGGGCTCGCTGCCATGGATTTCTGAAAAGATCACAAACCAAAAATGGCAAAAGGGTGCTGAAAAAAAGAAGACAGAAAGGCAGAAAAAAATTGTCTGTTTAGTTTTTTGCTATCTTATTTTACTTAAAAATTGATACAGTTGCCTATCAGCAGAAAACCCGAAATAAATTTATAGATTTGCCCGCCTAGAATCGACGTCTAGTCAAGGCTAATCCTCCCTCCTGCCTTGGCTATACAACGCATCGCAGGCAAATAGCAATTTGTGTATTAGCAGTATCTCAATTTTACATTAAATATTTTATTTTACAATGTTACCTAAGAAATACAGGGGCTTAAACCAAAAAGAAATTCAATATATTTTCAAAAAAGGCCAGATGAAAAAATATAAAAATTTATTAATAAAATTTGTCCCTAATAACTTAAAGCGTCCCCGCCTCGCCTTAATAGCCGGAAGCAATGACTTTAAGAAAGCTGCCGAAAGAAGCAGCGCCAAAAGGCTGATCTCTCAAGTTATAGAAAAATTTTTACCTAAATTAGAAAATTATGATATTATAGTCCTATTAAAAAAATACCCCCTTAAGGAAATGGACTTTCAGAATATGACCAGCCATATGGAAAAAATATTAAATGAAGCCAATTTGTTGAAAAAATAATTTTAATAAATAAATTCCTTTAAAAAATAACAATTAAAAAAATAAATAAATGTCTTTTTTAATCAATCTCTTTAATACCATAGTTTATGAACCGCTCTATAACGCCTTGATTGCGATATATAATGTTATTCCCGATTTGGGCGTAGCCATAATAATCCTGACAGTTATTATTCGCGTCTTGCTGCTTCCGCTTTCTAAAAAATCCATCACTTCCCAGAAGAAAATGCAGGAAATTCAACCGGAAATTAAAAAAATCCAGGAAAAATACAAAAATGACAAACAAAAACAGGGACAAGCAATGATGGAATTTTACAAAAAAAATAAGATTAACCCCGCTTCTGGCTGCTTGCCGCTGATCGTCCAGCTTATCATTTTAATCGGCCTATACCGGGTATTTATGGCTGGAGTAGGAATGAGCGATAGTGACGGGCTTTTATATAGTTTTGTGTCTCAACCGGAATCAATCAATCATACTGCCTTTGGATTTCTTGAAATTACCAAAAGGAGCATTCCTTTAGCCATTATTTCTGCTATCTTTCAATACTGGCAAACTAAAATGATTATGGCTAAAAATAAAAAGCCGCAGCAAGAACCAGCAAAGAAAAAAGAAGGCGAGCCTGATTTTTCTTCTATCATGCAAAAGCAGATGTTGTATATCGGGCCTATTATTACTTTGTTTATTGGTTTACAATTTCCCGCCGCTTTGCCGCTTTACTGGATTGTAACTACCCTGTTTATGATCGGCCAGCAATACCTGATTTTTAAGGAAGACAAAAAGCCTGCTTTAAATTCAGAACAAAAAAATTAATCGAAATTAAGTTTACAAAAATTAAATTTTAAGTTATTATTTACTATCCAAAGGATTTATTAGATAGTTCAGCTGAAGAAGAAAATGACTTAAAAAATAATTAACTAATTTTAAATATATGGATGAAGAAAGCAAGAAAACTTTAGAAAAAATTACTAAAGAGATGTTGGAGAAAATGGGCATTAAAGCCTCTGTTAAAATTGCCACTAATGCCTTGGACGAACAAAATTCTTTTACTGTTGAAATTGACACCCAGGACTCTAGCTTTTTAATCGGCCGAGGAGGTATCAATTTAACCGCTTTTCAGCATATTTGCCGACTCTTGGTACGAAAAAAGCTTGAACGACCAGTTAATTTTTTTATAGATGTTAATAACTATCGCCAAAAAAATCAGGAAAATTTAATAAAGGACACACAAAAAGCTATCCGCCAAGCATTGGAAAAAGGAGAAGAAGTTGAAATGCCGCCGATGAATGCTTATGAAAGACGGCTAGTCCATATGGAAGCAGCAGAAAATGAAAATATCGAAAGTGAAAGCATAGGTGATGGCGAAGAACGGAGGACTATTATTCGACCACTTAAATAATATGAAAAACTTTTTATTTTACAATAAATTAAGCTATAATAAATTATAGCGGTCTTTAAATGTTCATAATAAAAAATATTTTGATATACAGAATAATCCAAAAATCAATTAATTGCCTATAATGTCCGCTCTGAATAACTAAATTGCAACCCCTATGTCCACCTCTAGAAAAGTGGCTTATAATGTCATTGCCGCTTCAACGGCAAAAATACTCAGCACTATAGCAGCGCTTATTGGCGTTGCCTTAATAACGCGTTATTTAGGCCAGGAGGGTTTTGGCTTATACGCCACTGCTCTAGCCTTCCTCCCTTTTTTTGGAGCGTTAGGGGATTGGGGCATATACCAAACAACTACTCGGGAAATTTCCCGGCCAGAAACAAATGAAAAAGAAATAGTTTCCAATGCTATGGGAATGCGGCTTATGGTTTCTATTGGTCTGGCTATTTTTACTCCCATCTTTGTTGCCTTTCTGCCTTACGCTTTTGAACTAAAAATAGCTATTATAATCATGGCGCTTTCTTACATTTTTTCTTCCGGTTACCAAACATTAATTGGATTATTCCAGAAAAGATTGCTGATGGATCGCGTCACTTTCATTGAATTTATAAGCAAGGTGGTGCAAGTATCCTTAATTTTCATTGGAGTAAAGATGGACTTAGGGTTTTATTTTATAGTTCTCACCCTATTAATCAATATGATACTGAGTTTTATTATAATTTTTTTGGTTTCCAGAAAATTTATAAAGTTCAGTTTTTATTTTAATTTGCCTTATTGGAAAAAATTCCTTAAACAATCCTTGCCTATCGGCTTATCAGCGTCAGTAACTTTTATTTATTTTAAGGCTGATACCATATTATTGTCTTTATTTAAGCCTCCAGAAGAAGTAGGCATTTATGGCGCTGCCTATAAGGTAATTGAAAATATTAGTTTTTTTCCGGCTATGATAGTCGGCTTAACGCTGCCAATGTTTGCCTATAACGTTTTTAACAACAAGGAAAAGTTTATCTTTTTGGTAAATAAGAATTTTAAGGTTTTTTTAATTTTGGTAATCCCTTTGGTGGTTGGCACTTATTTTTTAGCCGATGGCATCATCGCCTTGATAGCCGGACCGGAATTTGCTCCTTCCGCTAATGTCCTGCGCATTATCATCTACGCTTTAGCCTTTATTTTCTTCGGTCATTTATTTAATAACATTTTAATTGCCGCCAAGCTGCAAAAATATCTATTGATTTCTCTTTCTATTTGTGCCGCTTTTAATTTGATAAATAACTTAATCTTTATTCCCAAATATTCCTATTACGCCACTTCGTATATTTCCATAGCCACGGAATTGCTTGTAGTAATCCTTACTGGATTTATCATTTTGAAAAAATTAAAGTTCTTTCCCCGAGTCAATAATTTGTTGGCTATTGTAGCCTCGGGTATCTTTATGTTTATCTACCTTTGGATGCTCCAGGATAAAAATTTCTTTTTCTTGCTGTTTAGCTGTCCATTAGTCTATTTTGGCAGTTTAATTTTAATGGGCGGCGTTTCCAAACAAGAAATTATAAGCCTCATTAAAAAAGAAAAGCCTTCTGTTAAAAAATAACAATTCCTAAAACTTTAACTACCTTGTTACTTATCATACAGTATGCTAGTATACTGTATGATGAAATTTACTAAAAATGAAATCTTCTATTTCATTCATTATTATTACTTATAATAATGAAAAGGAAATTAAAAAATGCCTCGAATCTATAAAGAGCCAAGACATAAATTTCAATATTATTATTGTTGATAATAATTCTGGAGATAGAACCTTGTCTTTGATTAAAAAATTCTCTATTCATACAAACAATCCCTCCCCTTTGGGTGAGAAGGAATCAGGAAAATTTGCTAAAATCCATTTAATTAAAAATAAAAAAAACTTAGGCTTTGCTCAAGCGGTTAATCAAGGGATAAATTACGCTCAAAAAAAATTCCACCCCGATTTTTATTTTCTGCTTAATCCAGATGCTTACCTGGGAAAAAAATGTTTATCAAAAATCTTAGAATATGCACCCAAGAATGATACGCTTATTTCACCTCTCATTGTTAATCCCAAAAATAACCAGCCTTGGTTTTCCGGCGCTAAAATTAATTGGCTAAAATTCAGAACCAACCACATCAAACTACAAACTACAAACTACAAACTACAAACCGACTATCTTACCGGCTGCGCCCTACTCATCCCCAAGAAAATCACCCAAACTTTATCCTCCTCTTCTAATGACGAACGCAAGAAAAGGACAAAAATTTTTGATGAAAAGTTTTTTCTTTACTATGAAGATGCTGATTTCTCTCTGCGTGCTCAAAAGGCCGGGCTTAAATTAAAAATAATTCCCCAAGCTATTTGTTATCACCAAGAATCCAGCTCCTCTGATTTAAAAGATAAAAATTACTATCTGGTGAAAAGCGGGCTTATTTTTTTCTACAAGCATTATTCCAAGTTTCTCCTCCCCTATTTCTGGCTTATTTTTTATCTAAGGTTTTTTTATCATAAACTTATTTCAAAAAAAGAAGTTGCCTTAAAGGCCCTAAAAGATTTTAAACGCTATGTTTAATTCAAAGTAAAATTTTATACCACCCTCATTTTTTAAACAAAAACCCCAACTTTTTCAGTCGGTGTTTTTTGTTAGATTTTAATAAAATTTTAATCTAAGTTCATTCTTGGCTTGCCTCTTCGCTCGTGTCTTTTGGCTACTTTAATTCTGGCTAATTGTTTTTCTACTCGGGAAATAACAGCGGCATATTGTCCCTCATCTAAATTCTTTCTGGATTGCTGCTTTAAGTCTTCCGCTTTTTTACGCGCCTCTTCCGCTCTTTTCAAATCTATTTCTTCCGCTTTTTCCGCCGTATCAGCTAAAATAGTCAATTCATTATTTTGCAATTCTAAAAATCCGCCTGAAACAGCCATGGTAAAATCTTCTCCCCGGCTTTTTATTTCAATTTCTCCGGGAACTAGAGTGGCAATTAGAGGAATATGTCCAGGGAGAATTGTTATTATTCCCTTATAGGTAGGAAGAGTTATCTCGGTAATTTCTTCCTGAAAAACCACTCTTTCTGGTGTTGCTATTTTTAAACTGATAATATTATTCTTCATAAAAACACCTTAACATTTTAACGCACTAACAAACTAATAATTTGACCATCTATTATTCTATTTCCTAAACCTTTAATTTTAATTCGTAAATTTGCAAGCAGGCTTGCCCGCTTAAGCTCGACATCTAGTCAAGGCCAGTTGATTTGTGAGGGCTAATAAATTAATGGGATGTAATTGAATCATTAAAAAATTGTTTACAAAATTTTAAAAATTAAAAATTCAAAGATTTTCTTAATAAGCTAGCTAGCCAATCCTTAAAAAAGCTAATTAGCACCCGCCTCATCAATTCCACCTTTCATGTAAAAATCGCCTTCATTTTTATCGTCGTGTTTGCCTTCCAAAATTTCTTTAAAGCCCCGCACTGTTTCTTTTAGGGGAACGTATTTACCATCCTGGCCAGTGAATTGAGAAGCTACAAAGAAAGGTTGGGACAAGAATTTTTGAATTTTCCTAGCGCGAGCTACAGTAATTTTATCTTCATCAGAAAGCTCTTCCATTCCCAGAATGGCAATAATGTCCTGCAAATCTTTATATTTCTGCAAAACCTTTTGTACATCCCTGGCTACCCGATAATGCTCTTCGCCAATAATTTTTGGATCCAAAATAGTAGAATTAGAATCCAGCGGATCTACGGCTGGATAAATTCCCAATTCGGAAAGCGCCCGGGAAAGCACCACAGTTGAATCTAGATGGGCAAAAGTAGTGGCTGGAGCCGGATCAGTTAAATCATCAGCCGGAACATAAACTGCTTGTACCGAAGTAATTGATCCTTCTTTAGTGGATGTAATCCTTTCTTGCAATTTACCCATATCTTCCGCTAAAGTCGGCTGATAGCCTACTGCCGACGGGATTCTGCCTAATAAAGCAGAAACTTCTGATCCTGCCTGGGTAAAACGGAAAATATTATCAATAAATAGCAACACGTCCTTTTTTTCATCATCCCGGAAATATTCTGCCATGGCCAAAGCTGAAAGGGCTACTCGCTGCCTGGCACCGGGCGGCTCATTCATTTGGCCAAACACCAAGGCGGTTTTGCTTAGCACTCCAGATTCCACCATTTCGTGGTAAAGATCATTCCCCTCTCTGGTTCTCTCTCCTACACCAGCAAAAATGGAAAAGCCTCCATGCTCTTGGGCAATATTTCTAATCAACTCCTGGATTAAAACTGTCTTGCCTACACCCGCTCCGCCAAATAATCCGACTTTACCGCCTTTTAAGAAAGGACAAATTAAATCTACCACTTTAATGCCGGTTTCAAAGACTTCCGTCTTAGTAGACTGGTCTTCAAATTTAGGGGCTAGCCGGTGAATAGGGTATTTCTTCTTAGTTTCTACTGCTTCCTTGCCGTCAATTGGATTACCCAGTACATCAAACATTCGACCTAAGGCTACTTCGCCTACTGGCACAGAAATCGGCTCACCAGTATCAACCACTTTCATTTGCCTTCTTAAACCGTCAGTGCTGCCCATAGAAATCGCCCTAATTTGATTAGAACCAATATGTTGGGCTGTTTCCAATATTAATTTTTCATCTTCAGAAAGCTTCACTTCCAAAGCATTATTAATAGCCGGTAATTCCTCATTAAATTTTACGTCCACCACGGGACCAATAATTTGAGTAATTTTTCCTTCGTTCATATAAATATTTAATTAATTAAAATTATTAAAATCCTTTAAATTATAATGCCAATTTCCTTGCCCTGCTGAATAATAAAAATTTTAAGATAAAATATACTGCGCTAAAGAGTTTATATTTCCCCTAAAGATTTTGAATCCTTGGAAAAATTTTTAGCTGGGAAATAAAATTCTGACTTCATATTTTTTCTTTAAAATTTTTATTATTCAGAAATCCTCCTACTCAAGTGCAATTCTTCCAGAAGTAATCTCCGCAATTTCTTGAGTAATAGCTGATTGTCTCAATTGATTATAAGAATATTCCAAATCCTCTATCATTTCCGCCGCCGCTTCGGTAGCATTTTTCATTGTCATCATTCGCGCCGATTCCTTAGAAGCATTAGATTCCAGGATAGCATGGTAAAGCTGCATTTCCACTAAGCGAGGCAAAAGATGCTTAAGAACTTTAATAGGCTTAGGCTCTATTTTGTAATCGCATTCTTTCTCTCGGCTCAACTTTTCAATTTCCTGGGTAGCTTCGTTTTTTTCCGGATCAGCTGGCCCCGTCATTTCTGAAATCTGTTTTTCAATGTCAACCTTAGAAATCGGCAGCAATTGCCTTAGCTTAGGCAATTGCAGCATAGTATTAACATAATCAGTATAAGCGATTACTACTTTGTCATATTTGGCTTTTTTGTAATCATTAATTACTAAGCTAGCTAGAGATCCAATACTTTCCAGTCCAGGCAAATAATTAAATTCATCAAAGAAAGCCGCTACATTATAACCTCGAGAATTTAAATAATTAAAACCTTTTTTTCCTACTGCAATAAAATCAAATTTAATTTTCTTGTCTGGTAATTCAGAATCAATTCTTTTCGTCCCAATTCGATTCACTTTCAGAGAGCGAGGGTTTTTCACTTGTTGCATGGTTTTTTTAATTATCTGAGTATTAAAACTTCCACACAATCCCCGATTAGAAGTAACCAAAATGACTAAAATATTTTTCACTTCCCGCGCTTTTAAGAGCCCGTGCTCATATTTCTTGAAAGCTTTGGATAAATTAGTCAAAATATTCCAAGCGCTATCAGCATAAGGCCGGATAGACAAAGCCCGATCGACTTCTTTTTTCATCTTGGATACTGCCACCATCTCCATTGCCCGAGTTATTTTTTGGGTGCTTTTGATGGATTTTATTCTTCTTTGAATTTCCTTGGTTCCTCGCGCCATGCTGATATGTTATTTATAAAATTTATTATCAACATCCTAGTTGATTTGATTATGTAAAATTATTCTAAGCCTTTACTTTCAAAATTATAAATCTAAAGCATCAAATTCTAAATAAATTCAAAATAATAATTTTCAAAAACTTTAATTTACTTAGACTTGTGATTTTAAATTTTGAATTTCAGTGCAACAATGCAACAATTCAACAGCTATGGATTACTTTTTATTAACTTTTTCACTTTCTTTTCTTTCCTTACTTTCTTCACTTTTCCCGCTTTTTTTACTTTCTTTTCCCTCTCTATCTTTTGCAGAAGCCTCTTCTTCACTGGGATTTTCCTCTTTAAAAATCTCGGTATAGTCCTCCACTAACTGCTTTAATTTTCCTTCTAATTTATCATCCAATTCTTTTTTCTTTTTAATGGCCACTAGTAAATCTTTACCGGTTTCCATTATGTATTTGCAAAATCCTTTTTCCCATTTGCCAACCTTGTTAATTGCCACTTCATCCAAATAACTGTTAGTCAAAGCCCACATTACCGCCACTTGCTGCTCCATTGGCATCAATTTGTATTGGTCCTGTTTCAAAATCTCTACTGTTCGATAACCGCGGTCGATTTTTTGCTTGGTTTTTTTGTCTAATTCACTGCCAAATTGGGTAAAGGCTTCCAATTCCCGGAATTGGGCTAATTCTAATTTCACTTTGCCCGCCACTTTTTTCATCGCTTTAGTTTGAGCAGCAGAACCAACTCGGGAGACGGAGAGCCCCACGCTGATAGCCGGCCGAATGCCCTGATAGAATAAATCGCCTTCTAAAAATATCTGGCCGTCAGTAATAGAAATAACATTGGTGGGAATATAAGCGGAGATATCTCCCGCCTGGGTTTCAATAATCGGCAAAGCCGTTAAAGAGCCTCCGCCGAAATCTTTGTTTAATTTAGCTGCTCTTTCTAATAATCGAGAATGCAAATAGAAGACATCGCCCGGGTAAGCTTCTCGGCCCGGCGGCCGTTTCAATAACAAGGATATCTGCCGGTAAGACCAGGCGTGTTTGGATAAATCATCATAAACCACCAGCACATCTTTGCCTTGATCCATGAAATATTCTCCGATGGCGCAGCCGGTATAAGGAGCAATAAAGGAATAAGCGGCCGGATCAGAGGCGCCAGCCACCACCACAATAGTATGATCCATAGCGCCATTTTCTTCTAATTTAGAAACAATTTGGGCCACTTTAGATTTTTTCTGCCCGATAGCTACGTAAATGCAGATCATATCACTTTCCTTCTGATTTATAATAGTATCCACGGCAATGGCAGTCTTGCCGGTCTGCCGATCACCAATAATCAATTCCCTTTGTCCCCGGCCGATAGGAATCATGGCGTCAATAGCTTTAATACCGGTCTGTACTGGAGTATTAACTTCTTCTCGAGTAATTACACCGGGAGCAATTTTTTCAATCGGATAATATTTATTGGCTTCAATTGATTCTTTATCATCAACCGGCTGGCCAATCGGATTTATCACTCGGCCCATCAAGCTATCGCTTACTGGCACGGAAAGAATTTTCCCAGTGGAAACAACCGTAGTGCCTTCTTTGATTTTTCCCATTTCTCCAATTACAATGACGCCAATTTGGCCATCTTCTAAATTTAAAACTACCCCATAAAGCCCTCCGTCTTCTTCTCCGTCTACTCCAAACTTAACCATTTCCGACATCATGGCGTCATCCAAGCCGCTAATTTTAGCCACTCCGTCTCCCACTTCCGTTACTGTCCCGACTTTTTTATTTTCTACTGAGGTATCAGTTTCCAAAATTTCTTTTTTCAGTTGATCAATAATGTAATCTTTATCCATAATATTTTTTAAAAATTATTTGTATATTTAGCTTTTTAACTTCCTAACTACTCAGCTCTTCAGACTTCTAATTCTTTATTTTCTAAAAAGCTAATTAGCTAACTCCTAATTTCCTAGCTGCCTATTGCTGACTTTATTCTGTTAACTTTAGAAAAAACTGTTCCATCCCAGATTTCATCCTCTTTCCTAATTAAAATTCCCCCCAGTAATTTTTTATCAACAATATTTTCTATAATCACCTTCTCTTTTTCGGTTTTAAATTTATTGGCAAAAAAATCTTTTAAATTTTCCTTAAGCTCCGGCTTTAATTCTTCCCGGCTAAACACCTTCAGTCTAGCTATCCCATTTTTTTCATCCTTTATATTTTTATATAATTCAACGGCTTGATCTAATTTTCGAGTATCTCGGTTAGCTTTCATGAAAACAGCTAATTTTTTAACCAACCTAGAATGTTCAGCTTCCGGCTGTTCTTTTATCTCTAATAAAAATTTGGCATATTGTTTCGGTGTCACTTT
>CAYMRZ010000020.1:0-15777 GCA_964393045.1 uncultured Bdellovibrionales bacterium
TGATTATTAGTCTAAGTTTAACACTTGTACAATTAATTTATAGCATTATGAAAATCAATGGTGCATGGAAAATAAAAGCAAGCCGGGAAAAATACAAAAATCATTGGATAAGAGTCAGGGAAGACAAAGTTATTCGCCCAGACGGAAAAGACGGGATTTTTGGTATTGTTGAGATGTGCAAGGGGGCTTGCGTTCTTCCCGCGGATACTGAAGGCAATATTTATTTAGGCTCTAGACCATCAAACTAATAAAATTAATTTAATAATCTGAGATTTTTTTTAGAAAAGAAATACTTTTTTAAATTGACAGGGCTAGAGACCGGAGTTAATATCTAAGGGCTAGAAAATATTTCCCGAAAACGCTCGCTTGGAAAAATATTAAAAAATTGCAATCATGCGGCGCGTAAAAAAAGGGAAAGTAAGCCTAATTAACAAATAAATGAAGACTCCGAATAAGAGAGTTGAAGGCAAAATATCTTTCCCTTTATTTATAATTGCCAGCTCTCTAATTTTATATTCAACAACTTTCTATAATTACCTGCTTTTCCATTCTTTGGTGGAGCTGGCTACGGTAGTAATCAGCTTTGGAATTTTTGTGGTAGCTTGGACTGCGCGCCGCTACATAGATAAAAATTTCCTGCTAATTCTCGGCATCAGCTATTTTTTTATTGGCTGCCTGGACTTGCTTCATTTGCTGAGCTATGAAGGCATGAATGTTTTCACTTCCTTTAATCCCAATCTACCCACCCAGTTTTGGGTTGCCGCGCGCTATTTGGAAGCAATTTCTTTTTTCACAGCGGCCTTATTTCTTAAAGTTAAAGCCAATAACAATTTTAGAAAAACCCAAATAAAATCCAGGTTGATTTTTTTTATTTATTTCATAACATTCTTGCTATTTTACCTGGCTATAGTTTATTGGAAAGTTTTTCCAGACGCCTATATAGAAGGAGATGGCCTCACTTCCTTCAAGAGAGCCAGCGAATATATCGTCGTTGTTTTTTTTATCGTTTCAATAGTCATCCTGGTGAAGAAAAAAAATGCTCTAAGCAAAGAAATGAACAATCTGCTCATCCTTGCCTTGGCTACAAAAGTTATTTCTGAGTTGTTCTTCACGAGCTATATCGGTGTTTATGATTTTTTTAATATGATGGGGTATATTTTCAAATTCATTTCTTTTCTGCTCCTATATAAAGCAGTATTGGAGATAGGATTAATGAGGCCTTATGATTTTATTTTTCGAGATTTGCAGGAAAGCCAGAAAAAATACCGGCAATCCCAAAAAAAGCTGAGAGAGGAAACCAGAAAACGCCTGATTGAATCCTATGAACATATGGGGGAAATTAACAGAAAAATTCCTATTCTTTTGGATATAAATGGATATTCTGACGAAAATAAAGACAAACAAAGCCTTCCTGGCTATATCCTTTCTGTAGCCTTCAATGTTTCCAAGGCAAAACTGGGCTTGCTCTATAGGTATGATTCTAAAAAGAAGCTTTTTATCTTGATTCACCAAAAAGGTGCAACCAGAAAGAAGCTTTATGATATAGAAACTCTCGGATTTGATCGTTCAAAATTTATAAGGAGAATGATTAGCACAAAAAAGAAAATAGCTGGGCCCTTCAGAATAATCAGGTGCAACTGCCTTAATGGAAAAAATGCCATTCATTATTCTGCCGCGTTCCCTATTATTAAAGATAAAAAAATCAAGGGGCTTTTGTTTCTGGGATTTCGAGGTACGGATTTTCTGGATACTAATGACTTGATATTTTTTGACCTCTTTATTATCCATGTCTCCGAAGCGCTGGACAGGGCTGGATTTTTGGAATGATATCCAGATTAATCTAATTCTTTAGCAGACTCATAATTTGGCTTTTGAAACAATAAATTTTAAAAATCGTATCAAAAAATACAAGCAGCTGTTTTTAATATAAATCCGAGGTCCTTGGGAATTAACAATTAATTCAATGCTTATGAAAACCAGTTTATTTTTAGGCTTAAGCGTTGCGCTAGTTTCTTTGATAATGTTTTTAGGAATGTTTTCCATAACGCAGGCAAGGACTGTTCCTATGAATTCCATGGAGTTGATGCAGCGAGTGATGGATAATAACATGGGCTGGGATTATGTCCCGCAATGCAATAGCGAAACCCATTGGGACATGGATGACAGGCGATGTGAGCAAGGGAAGAGTGATGGCGATTCCTATGGCATAATGAATGCTGCTCATCTGATGCAGAAGGTGCACGAAGTGAATAGAGGATGGGATTGGGTGCCAAGCTGTGGCGGCAAAGCTCAGTGGGACGACGATGAGGAAAGGTGTAAAGGAGGTACGGGTTAACAGCTAAAATGATAAAACACAAAAATGAATAGTGGCACAGCAAAGTCAAAATAGAACCTCTCTGGAAAAGGGGGGTTCTATTGGTTTGGCTTGTATTCAGCCCATTGAGAAAACGATAAATGTTTAAAGTAATAAGGAAGCAAAAGGTTGATTTTTCTGAAAGGAAAATATAAAATGAGTTAAATTTAATTTTTAAAATAAAATCCATGAACAGATTCAAAATGGTTAAGATGTTAATCAGTCTAGTAGTCAATGCCGCTGTGGTTGTGTTGGGCTTGAGGTTTTTGCTCAGGCTGTTTGGAGCCAATCCGGCCGCTCCTTTTGTAGGTTGGATCTACGAGGCATCTGGGCCGCTGCTTGCTCCTTTTCGGGGAATTTTTATCAATCCTCAATTGGAATCCGGAACTTTTTTGGAACTGAGCACCCTTTTTGCCATTGTGATTTATCTGTTAGCTGGATACTTCTTGGAATGGCTGGCTACTCTTCTAAAAGAGGGAATTTCTTCAAAAAAATCTTCTTAAAATTGTCTTTAGGATTTGTCAGTATTTGCCCAATTTAGAATTTGGCCTCATGATAATTGCCGGCGTTTTTTGCAGCTTTTTATGCTTATGCCTAATAAGGGGGTCATCTTTTAAAATTAACAAAAATAATTATTCATTTCGTAGCCAAAACATAGGCTTATGATACCGGAACCAGTTAACTAATTACCACTTACCAATCAACTAATCAATTAATCAACCAACCTATGAAAATCGGCGTTCATAATCATAATCATAAACATAAAAAACCCGAGCATCAAAACAATCATAGCAGCCATGCCGGACATTCTGCCAAGGATTTCAAAAAGAGATTTTACATATCCTTGGCAATTACTATTCCAGTTTTAATTTTATCGCCTCTAGTACAGGAATTTTTTGGCTATCAATTGAAATTTGCTGGCGGCAGAATTATCCTTTTCTTGCTTTCAACTTTTGTTTTTTTCTACGGCGGCAAGCCTTTTCTGACAGGCGCTTGGAGAGAAATTAAAGGCAAGGCTATCGGTATGATGACTCTTATCAGTCTGGCAATTGCGGTGGCATATTTCTATAGCAGTGCTGTGGTTTTCGGGTTGGAAGGCAAAATATTCTTTTGGGAACTGGTGACATTGATTGACATTATGCTTTTGGGACATTGGATTGAAATGAGATCAGTTATGGGAGCGTCAATGGCGCTGGAAAAGCTTTCGGCTCTTATTCCAGACAAGGCTCATTTGAAAAAGGGAAACGACACCACCGATGTTAAAACCAGCGAATTAAAAGACGGAGATATAATTTTGATTAAACCAGGAGAAAAAATCCCGACAGACGGAATAATTACCAAAGGCGAAAGTTTTGTTAATGAATCAATGCTGACAGGGGAGTCCAAGCCTGTGTCCAAAACAAAGGGTAAAAAAGTCATTGGAGGTTCAGTCAATGAAGACGGTTCATTGGAAATCAGAGTTAAGGGAGTCGGTGAAAATTCCTATCTTTCCAAGGTAATAAATTTAGTGAAAAATGCTCAGGCGTCAAAATCAAAAACGCAAGCCCTGGCAGACAAGGCGGCATTTTGGCTCACGGTTGTGGCGATTTCGGTCGGAGTCATTACTTTTTTCAGTTGGTATTTTATTAGAAGTGATTTGGCTTTCGCCATTGAAAGAACTGCGACTGTACTTGTCATTACTTGCCCTCATGCCTTGGGCTTGGCAATTCCGTTAGTGGTAGCAATTTCCACGACATTATCTGCTAAAAACGGACTTCTTATTAGAAATAGAACTGCTTTTGAAAACGCTAGGAAAATAACAACAATTGTTTTTGATAAAACAGGAACGTTGACCAAGGGAACTTTTAGTGTAAAAGACATAGTTTCGCTAAACGAAAATCAGGATGAAAATGACATATTGAAGTTGGCGGCCAGCCTGGAAAAAAATTCCGAACATCCCATTGCTAAAGCGATCGTAGCTCAGGCTAAGGAAAGAAATATTAACCTGAAAGAAGCAAGCAATTTCAAGGCCATAAAAGGCAAGGGCATTGAAGGAATTATTGAAGATAAAAAAATGCTGGCAGTTAGCCCGGGCTACCTGGAAGAACTTGGTTTGGAAATTCCCAAAGACGCAGAAAAATTCAGCGGAACGGTAATTTTCCTTGTTGCTGAAGAGGGAGATGGCCAAAGCATAATCGGAGCCATTAATCTTGCTGATACTGTCAGGAAAGATTCTCAAAAGGCAGTTGAGACTCTCAAAAAAGAGGGCATAAAAACCTGGATGCTAACGGGCGACAATGAAAAGGCAGCCAAGGAAGTTTCTGACGAACTCAGCTTGGACGGATTTTTTGCCGAAGTTTTGCCTGATGAAAAACAAGACAAAATTAAGGAATTGCAAAAGAAGGGAGAATTTGTGGCGATGGTGGGAGACGGCATCAATGATGCTCCGGCGCTGGCCCAGGCTGATGTGGGCGTTGCCATTGGCAGCGGAACGGATGTAGCAGCGGAAACGGCTGACATAATCTTGGTCAATAGCAATCCCAAAGATATTTCTTCGCTGATTTTGTTTGGCAAGGCAACTTATAAAAAAATGTTGCAGAATCTTGGCTGGGCAACCGGATATAACATTTTTGCCATTCCTTTGGCAGCGGGAGTTTTAGCCGGCTATGGCATTTTGCTTTCACCCGCAGTCGGCGCGATCTTAATGTCGCTTAGCACGGTTGTGGTGGCAATAAACGCCAAGCTCTTAAAAGTGAAAAAATGAAATGAGAAAAATATTGGCATATTATCTGGCAATAGGTTTTATTCTGAACTTCATCTGGGAAATAAGCCAATCAGGATTGTATGAGCCGCACTTTCAAGGAACTCTTGATTTTATACTTGTTCGTCTAAGGGCAACGCTAGGCGATGTTGCTATACTTCTGGCTATATATTTTATTGCCATCTTAGCTTATAGAGATAAAAAATTGGCTGTTAAGGAGAAGACAAGTCCCTATGCTTTTGCGGCTTTCCTCGGTTTTATTTTCTCTGTTGGAATTGAAAGATATGCTCTTTCGACTGGCAGATGGGCATATAATAGTTTAATGCCAATTATTCCATATATCAATGCAGGCTTAGCGCCCATTTTGCAGCTTATGACAATTGCTCCGCTTTCGTTATTTTTTGCTAAAATTTTTTTCAGTAAAAAATGTATAACCAATAAAGGCTAGCGGCAGCCGCTAAAGTTTTAATAAAAAGACGATGAATTATTAGTTTTTGCCGGTTGCTTATATGAACATAAAAAAGCACAAGTTAATAATCACAAAGGCCAAGCAGCTTTTAGGCGAAGAATAATTTTTATTGAAAAAAATGAGAAAAATATATTTAACATTGTTCTTGTTATTGTTTCCGTTTTTGGCTTCAGCCTGTTATGGAGATGATTTCTTTGGACATCATATGGACATGATGGGATTTGGATTTTTTGGAGGGGGATTTTATATAATTCTTTTTTGGGCTTTGATTATTATCGGAGCAGTTTACTTGATAAAGTATTTTGTATCTAAAGGAAAAAAGGATGGAAAGAAAAAGGAGGGAGAAGACAAAGCAAAGGGAATTCTCGAAGAAAGGTATGCCCGTGGTGAAATAGACGAGGAGGAGTTCAATAAAAAGAAAAAAGATTTGAAATTATAGAAAAAAACATTCCAATATTCGCAAGAATGTTGGAATGTTTAGATTTTAAAAATGAGAATCTCCGGGATAAATTTTCCAGCTTTAGTATTAATAAAATAAAATTAAACTCAAACTAAAAATGAAAAAAATTTGGCTTATTTTTGCTGTTTTAGTTGCTGTTACAGGGGCGCTATTTTTTTTATTTAATAAAAGAGGGGATAAACAAGGAAAGGCCGGCAAGAACATTCCAGTTGAAGATATTTCTAGTGAGGGAAATAGCAATCCTGGCAACAAAGAGAAGCAGCTTGAAGACAATAATTCCAATTCCCCTTTGGCCATTGAGAATTTGAGAGCTGGCAAATATTCTGGCGGGAATTTTGTGATAGAAGAGGAACTTCCCAATGGCAGCAACTATCAGCAATACATGGCTTCTTATCAGTCAGAGAGGTTAAGCATAAACGGCCTGCTAACCGTGCCTCTATCAGCAGAGCCGGAAGGGGGATATCCAGCCATTGTTTTTCTCCATGGCTACATCCCTCCCAGCCAATATTCTACTACGGGAAGTTACCCAACTTATCAGGCAGCTTTGGCCCGGGCCGGTTTTATTACTTTCAAGCCGGACTTGCGTGGCCATGATGAGTCCGAAGGCGAGCCGGTTAGCGCCCACACTTCGGAAAAATATGTGATTGACACCCTCAATGCCATTGCTTATTTGAAAAATTATGACCAAGTTAATCCAGGCAGGCTTGGCTATTGGGGACATTCCAATGGCGGCCAGATTGGTTTGCGAGTGGCGGTTATAAATTCTGATATTGAAGCCTATAATTTTTGGGCCGGAGTAGTAGGCAGTCATCAGGATATGCTGGAAACATACAATGACAATATTTCTTTCTTAAAAAACAGAAAGAATCCGCTTATCCAACAATACGGCCTTCCCAGTGAAAATCCGGATTTCTGGAATCAGCTTGATCCTTATAATTTTTTGGAAGATGTTACTGCTCCTATCCAGCTTCACCACGGAACAGCAGATAAAAGTGTTCCCATTGAACTCTCTGAGAGTCTCGAGGAAGCTTTGGGAAAAAAAGGGAAAGAAGTGAAGCTTTTCAAATACCAGGGCGCTGACCACAATATCAGCCAAAATTCCAGCCAAGCCTGGCAAAGAACAATTGATTTTTTCAGAGAAAATTTGAAGCCAGTAAGTCAGGCAGTGCTTGTTCCGCCCCTAGATCGGCCAAAAGAAAGAATAACCAAAAAACCCTTTGGGATTTTTATCACACCGGAGAATTCTCCGGTCCAGCCGGAGCGTTTTCGCGGTTATCATACGGGTGTTGATTTTGAGGTTTTCCCGGAAGAATTAGAAAAAGAAGTGGCAGTGAAAGCAATTTGTGCCGGAGAATTAATTGCTAAAAGTTATGTCAACGGTTATGGCGGAGCAGCTGTCCAAAGCTGTGAAATTGAAAATCAATCCATCACGGTTTTATACGGCCATCTGGATTTGGCCAGCATTAAAATTGAAGAAGGGGAAAACTTGAAGCCAAGTGATATCCTGGGAAATTTAGGTCCGGATAAAAGTCGAGAGACAGATGGGGAGCGAAAACATTTACATTTAGCCTTTTACAAAGGAAATGAAATAAATTACGCTGGCTATGTCCAAAACGAAAGCCAACTCTCTAGTTGGATTAATCCCTGTCTTTATGTTTGCGACGAATAGATTTTATGTTAAATATGATAAATCATTTTTTTAATAGAAAAATTTTGCAAGTTAATATTGGCAAAAAAGTAGACAATAACATTCCAACATTCTTGCGAATGTTGAAATGTTATTTTGTGTCATTTTATATATCTTAAGAGACTGCTATTATTAGGATATTATTATTGATAAGTTATAATGAGAAAATCAAAAATAAATTATTGGGTGGGTATGGCTGCTTTGATGACTTTTATTCCCACAGTTATTTCCGGGCTGGCAATTTTTTTCTTTATGCCTAGTGGGATGAGGAGGGGAGGCTATCAGGAATTTTGGGGAATTCAAAAAAATGTCTGGATGAATATCCACGATTGGACCGGCATTCTTTTTATCATTTTTGTTTTTATCCACTTGTTGTTGCACTGGAGATGGCTGATGGCAATGACCAGGAATATTTCTAAAAAAGAAGAAAAAGAAGAATAGAACTTTAATAAAAACTTGCTGAATTTCTTATTTGATGTAAATTTAAAATAACAAGGTTTTTTGGAGACGGAAGAAAGCAAAAGCGATTCCTTGAACAGCCCAAACCCGGAGGGAATCTGGGGGTTGAGGGATTCCAGATAAGGTTTCGCAACGCGCGAGCGAAATACTGCTGGAAGTCCCAAGTACTGTCGAATTTTTGGCAGGAATCTGGGTGAATATAATTCACCTAAGGCTAAACCGTTTCTCCAAAATACCATCAATACGAGTGGGTTTTGCAAAGCAATCCCCACTTTTCTTTTTTTATTTCCCCAAAACCGCTATAATTGAGATTTTGCACTAAAAATAACTGTAATTAAAAAATTAAAAAAGAAAACCCACCAATGATGCAGATGGGTTTTCTACTAGGCGGGTTTATTTTTTCATTACTTCCTTGATTTCATCCCAACAAGTTTTTTGTAATTCTTCAAAATCAATTGGGATATTTACTTTATCTCTTCTTGTTAAATGGTAGAGAGAAATTAAGGCTTTGTGCCATTTTATTATGGTTTCCATAGTGAATCTTTCTATTTTTGATAAAAACTGCCAATATCCGACATAGAAATTTTCGGAAAGTCCAAAAGTTTCTCGGTTGAGCCCATTAATATTTACTCCAATAGATTCCATATTTATCGAACTGGCTTTACCGGAAATGCAAATTGCTTTGTCCCAGAAATAGAGGGGATAATTATCTGAATGAATGACTTCTTTCTGGATTTCCTTGGGAACGCTTAGTGTCAACGAAATATGCTTCAGAAATTTATGCAGAAGATTTCTGTCGAAATTTTTTCTCCTCTTTTCAATTACATCAAGTCCTTTGCCAACATCCTCCTTCTTAATGATAAATGGAGGCTGCTTATTAATCCATTTTTGCCATTCAGTTGATTGGAAATTCAAAAAAACTGTGCAACCGCCTAAGAAAATTTTGCCTCTTTTAACAAGTTGTAAAGCTTGGCCAGTGGGGAAATAAAGCTCTTTCTTAGAAAGATTGGGGATCCGAATCGGTTTTAAGCTATAGCCAGGGACTCCATTCTTGGTAAAATCCAAAAATATTTTGCCTGGGTGCGGCAGATCTCTTAACAATTCCAAAATTTTCTCCTGAGCATTTTCTGATTCTTTCTGATGCATGATGGCACTCCTTTCCGAGAAAGAGAACCTGTTCTTCCTCATTTAATTTTGTGAAAAGAACTTGTTTTTCACCTTGGCCAAAATGGCCTTTCCTTGCTTGTATCAATTTTTTAGCACAAAAAAGGGCTTTATGTCAATTTTTAAAATTATTGCAAAATGTTTAAATTGCCTACCCCTTTTTTATATTCCCCAAAACCGCTATAATTAAGTAAGCTAAAAACTAACAACTATAAACTAAAAACTAAGATTATGAAAATCGGCGCTCATGTTTCCATTGCCGGCGGAATTGAAAATGCTCCGCTGAATGCCCAAGAACTGGGCTGCGAATGCTTCCAGATGTTTTCCCGCTCTCCGCGGGGCGGACCGGCTAAAAAAATAGACAAAGAAACCAGGAAAAAATTTTTAAAAAATTGCCAGGCTAACAATTTTCAGCCTGGGAAAGACTACATCATTCACACTCCGTACTTCATCAATTTAGCCAGTGAGAATAACCGCATTTATTACGGCTCCATCAAGGCTATCCGGGAAGAATTGGAAATTGCCAGCTTAATTGAAGCGCCTTTTGTGATTCTTCATTTGGGAAGCGCCAAGGATATTACTGGAGATAACAAAAAAGAAGAAACTAATAAAAAAGTTTTTAAAGCTATTAAGGAAATTCACAAAGATTATCAGGGTGAGGCTTTGCTTACTATAGAAATTGCTGCTGGGAGCGGTGAAATTATTGGTGATACCCTAGAAGAAATAGGTTATTTTATCCGAAAAGCGGAAAAGGCGGGGATTAAGTTAGGCTTTTGTTTTGACACTTGCCATGCCTTTGCTGCCGGTTATGATTTAAGGACTTCCCGGAAAGTCAAACAAGTCTTCCAGGAAATGGAAAATAAAATCGGACTAGAGAAACTGAAATGTGTCCACTTTAACGATTCCCAAGCCGATTTTAACTCCCACAAGGATCGTCACGAACATCTAGGCGAAGGGAAAATCGGCCTAAATGGCCTAAAAGAAGTAATAAAAATTGCCAAAAAACAGGATTTAAATTTATATATTGAAACTAAACATGATAAAATAGAACAAGATTTGAAAACTGCCAAAAAAATGCGGGCATAATAAAAATTATCTTCTCGGAAACAAGTTTATTTTTAAAAATTAAAAAGTTTTTATGAGCTTGCTTGAAAATTATCGCAAAATAGCGGGGAATGACATTATAGAAGAAATTATCCAGGAGGCTAAACCGCTTCAAGGCAAATATATAACCCATGTGAACTCTACCTACTATGGCGGGGGAGTGGCGGAAATTCTGGATAGCCTGATTTATTTGATGAATGAAATAGGCATTTATGCCGGTTGGAGATTGCTCAAGGGCAATGAAAATTTTTTTCAGGCTACCAAGCTTTTTCACAATGGCTGCCAGGGAAAGAAAATAAAGTTGACTCCTGAGATCAAGGGAGTCTATGAAGAAACAAATCGGCGAAACTCTAAGTTTATGCATTTAGAGCAAAGCGACGCCATTATTATTCATGATCCCCAAGTGCTCCCCTTGATAGATTATTATCCCAAAAACCAGCCTTGGCTGTGGCGTTGCCACATAGATCTCACTGCCCCGGATGCCGCCTTGTGGCAATATCTCCGAAATTTCATTGAAAAATATGACAGGGTGATAGTGTCAGATAAGGCTTATAAAAAAAGCGACCTTCAGTCGCCCCAAGAAATAATTATGCCGTCTATTGATCCATTGCATGAGAAGAATAAAAAATTAAGCTTGGGACAGGCGAGAAAAATTATCTCTTCTCTAGGCATTAATACTCAGAAACCAATCGTCAGCCAGATATCCCGCTTTGATTACTGGAAAGATCCGATTGGAGTGATTGAAGCTTTTCAAAAAGCCAAAAAGAAAGCGGATTGCCAACTGGTTTTGCTAGGAAACTATGCCACCGATGATCCTGAGGGATATGAAATGCATGAAAAAGTATGTCGGAGAGCTAAGGGAAGGAAGGATATAAAAATTTTAGCCAACGTAAAGAATAATAACTCCGTAGTCAATGCTTTGCAGACTTTTTCGGCAATAGTACTTCAAAAGTCAATCAGGGAAGGTTTTGGCTTGACAGTAAGTGAATCCCTCTGGAAGGAAACGCCGGTTATTGGCGGAAAAACAGGAGGAATTTCCAATCAAATAGTAGAAGGCGAGAATGGCTATTTAGTTAAGGGTGTTGATCAATGCGCTCAAAGGGTTGTCGAACTCTTGAAAGACGAAAAAAAACGAAAAAAGATGGGAGAGAACGGCCGGGAATATGTTAGAAAAAATTTCCTTATAACTCGCCATTTGCTGGATTATCTGAGAATTTTTAAAAAAACTTTGGGTATTCTTAATTAATAATTTACTAAAAAATAAAAAGAAAGTAATTTAAATTTCTTAGCTAAAAATCTAAAATCCCGGCTTTCTACCGGGATTTTGAAAATAAAAATATTTTTTTAGCTAGATTTTTTCCCTGAATTGGCAGGCAATTCAATGCAAAATTTGCTGCCTCGGTTTTCTTCGCTTTCACAGGTGATGGTTCCTCCGTGAGCCTGGACTATATTTTTTACAATAAACAGTCCCAGCCCGGACCCTTCAGTTTGCAGCCGGGTAGCGTTTTCGGCGCGGAAGAATTTGGTGAAAAGTCGATCTTGATCTTTCTTGGTTATGCCGATGCCACTATCCTTAAAGCAAATTTGGATAAACTTTTCTCTTTCCTTTTTTATTTCTTCCATTTTTATTTTTACGTCGCTTCCTTCAATGGAATATTTGATGGCATTGTCCAGTAGATTGTCGAAAGAAAGCCTCATTTTTTCAGGATCAACCTTAATTTTAGGCAAAGGTTTGTCAGGTTTTTCTATAATTATGTTTATCTTTTTTTTATTAGCTGAAAATTTAGCGGCCTTAACCACCTTACTTATTAAATCTTCAATGGAAGTTAATTTTTGGTTGTACAGGAACCGACCCTCTTCAATCCGGGAAACATCTAATAAATCGTTTACTAATTTAATCATCCTTTCATTGGAGGTGTAAGTTTTAAGCAAGTACTTCTTAACTTCTTCTTCTATTTTACCCATTTCTTGATTTAAGACCATTTGTAACGACCATTTAATAGCGGAAAGGGGAGTGCGCAATTGATGGGCGGAAATAGAAATAAACTCATTTTTCATCTGGTCAATAGCCTTTTCTCTAGTCAAGTCATAAAACATTTTCATATACCCCAAAATTTGGCCTTGTTCATCCTTAACTGAAGCAGTCAGAACTTTATAAACGAGAGAATTAGAGTTGGATTTTTTGTCTATTTTACAGTGTTTTTTATTAACGCATTCAGGATTAATGGTTACCTCCTCCACCAGTGGCTGGCCGTTTTTATCAGCTTCTTTAAGTTCATTTTCATAAGGAATTTTAATTATACCCCGAAAATCATCAAAACTAAATTTGCCATCTCCAATGTCTATTTTTTTATCCAAATCGTTTTTGGATAATTTAAAAACTTTTTCCGCCGCCGGATTAAACAAGGTAATGCGCCATTGGTTGTCTGTTACGATTATTGGATCAACAAAATTAGCAATAATGGAAAAAGTTTTGTTTTTTTCTTCCTCTAAGCTCTTCGCTCTTGCTTTTAATTTTTTCGCCATATCATTGAAAGCCTCTGCTAATTTGCCTATTTCGTCTTTATGGGGAACATTGATTCGATAATCAAGATTTCCCTTTCCAACAATCTCAGTTCCTTTTTTAATTTTTTGAATAGGATGGAGAATAATTATTTTTAAGAATAAAAAGATCCAGATAGTAATGCCTAACAAAAGAAAAATACTAGAGATAATTAAAGAATTAATTTTTTGTGATAAATATTGTTCGTAGGTGTCCTTGGAGAGAATAACTTCAACAGCGCCTAAATTTTTTTCTTCTCCTCTTATTTCAGCCACTACGGGCGTTCGAAATAAATTTATATCATCCGTAATTTTAACTCCCTCTTCCTCCTGTTTTTTACGACAATCTGAAGCGAATTCTGCTACTAAATTTTTTTCATGAAAAATTTTTATAGAACAAATACCGCCGGAACTATTTTCCCCAATATGATTAATAGCAGCCTGGATTTCCGGATAGTTCCAAGAAAGCAAGTTTTCAATAGAAAAAACTGCTAAAGCCATCGATATGGATTTTCCATATTGTGACATTTCCTCTCTGATAGCTGTTTGGCTTTTCAAAAAAGTATAGTAACTGGATATAGAAAGAAATATGGTTACAATAACCAGAACAATTAGAATTAATTTTGTATTCAAATTATTTTTCCAATTCATGGATAATTTTTTCAATATTTAATTTCCTAAACATTGCTCAGGGAGTAAAACTTAAAAATAATCTTAAAGCAAGCCCTTTGATATTAATCTCCGTTGCTTTCCTTCAGAATTAGGCTTGCTCAAGATTTTTATTTAAGTTCTATTTTCCAGTCCACTTATCCAAGTCATAAAAAATTTCTCCGTGAACTTGATCAATAGCTTCTTTAATGCCTTTGTAGCTCTCCCATTCGATAGGCACCCATTTTTCATATTTAGGCTCTACTGCTTGAATGCCTTCTAAATCTGTTTCATGCATAGTCAACAAAGCGTTTTTAACTTTATTAATGGTGGCTTGGTCAACTTCTTGCACATTAGCACAAAAAGGAAATTCTGGCACAGCGTCGTGGCGCCAAATTGATCTCAAACCTATGCCTTGAGCTTTATATTTGTCAAAAGTCATCTCATTGATAAAACCAGCTTCCATGGTACCGGCTAAAACGGCTTCAGCTGCCTTATCATGCGAGCCCAAAAATTCAAAAGGCTGGAAATAAGTCATTTTATCAATGCCCTTTTCTAACAGCATAGCTGAGGGCATTAAATTTCCGGAAGTGGAAGAAGCACTGGTGCCGCAAACCGGCTTATTTTGCAAATCTTCTATTTTTTGGTAAGGAGAATCTTTCTTTACTACAATATGGCCATAGTAAACGGGGGAGCCTTCTTTTTGAGCGCAAGCAAATGGTTCTACCGGACCAGTTTCATGAGCCTGGGTGATAGTTACAGGTGCTAAAAAAGCAAATTGAATTTTACCGCTAGTAACGTCTTTAACCGCTGCAGTATATCCGCCTACGGAACCGGAAGTCGGATAAAGCTTTAATTTTATGTTTAATCCGGTTTTTTTATTTAAATATTTTTCTACACCAGAAAACCTCTCCAGCATAGTGGAAGGATTTCTTAAAGGGAGAATTCCCATATAATAGATTTTTTCTTTGTCTTGGTTCTGATTTTGCTTAAACTGGTTATTTTCAGTATTAGCAGCTGAAGGAACAGTAGTTTGATTGGCTTGGCTGGAAACGTTTTTTTGAGTGTTGGTTTTGTGTATATAGCCCAATATCAAAAAACCGCCAACAAAAAATATTACAGAAAGAATTGCCAAACAAATTCCTCCGCATAATTTTCCTTTATTATTAGAAGATTCTTCGCTTGTACTTGATACTTTCTGATTTTCACTAAGACTTTGTCCGGAATCCATCCCCTGATTTGGCTGGTTTTGAAGAGAATCTATTTGTTCAGGAGCAGAGTTCTCTTGCGAATCATTTCTTTTTTGTAGTTTTGCTTTAGCAATAAGCCAAACAGCAAAAATAGCCAGAATGATGGCAGCCCCCCACACAAGAAAAGCCACCCAATCACCCAAATTGATAATATTTGTTTCCATGTTTTGTTTTTAATGATTATTTGTTATATTTTTATTTTAAATTTTCCTTGATTTTTTCTGCAATTTCGCTGGTAGTAAAATTAGCTTTAATTAAATAGTCGTTAGCTTTAAGTTTCTCCGCCTTTTCCTTGTCGCTTTCCTGGCCTAAATTGGATAGAATAATAATAGGTGTTTCTGCAACTTTTTCATCTTCATGGGCACGCACTTTTTCCAAAACTCCAAAACCGTCTAGTTCCGGCATGACCACGTCAAGCAGGACCACATCTGGTTTTTCTTTTATTATCTTCTCCAAACCCTCCTTGCCATTATTGGCGGTTTTAATAACATAATCTTCTTTTTTCAACTTTTTTATGCATAACTGCCTTAGAAAATCATCATCTTCAACAATTAATATTTTTTTCATTCCTTCTCCTCTCCCTTCCTCTCCTTCTTTGGACTCGTTAGTTGCTTCTCGGCTTGATAGACATTTGCCAACTTTTTCTAATATTTCTGCCGGATCCAACTCAGCTTTTACCATATAATCACAGGCTCCCATTTTCAAGGCTTTATCGATATCAATTGGTTGTCCGGAATTGGAAATGATTAAGATAGGAATTTCACTTCCCTCTTCTTTCATTTTTTTCATTACTCCATAGCCGTCTATCTTGGGCAACAGCATATCCAGTAGAATTAAATCAGGTTTTTCTTCTTTAATTTTTTGCAGCCCCTCCTCTCCGTCTTTAGCAATGAAAGTTTGAT
>CAYMRZ010000021.1:0-15121 GCA_964393045.1 uncultured Bdellovibrionales bacterium
CTTTTCTAGTCGCACTAGTGAAACTAGTGGATTACCTTTTGGGAAATGCTATTTACAGGTCAAAATCATCTAAAAATACTCTGATATGCTCTAACAATATCAACGGACAGATTATGATAATGCCGAAATAAAATTAAAATGCCTGGCAAATCACACCAGGCCATCTATACTTGTTTTAATTGCTTTTTAATGTTTTTATAATCTCCCACTTGCCGGCTTACCAATTCCCAAAACTCCGGCGAATGGTTCATCTGTTTTAAGTGGCACAGCTCATGAACAACTAAATAATCCTGCAACCGCCCCGGCAAAAAAACTATCCGAAAATTAAAATTTAAATTTTTTTTACTGGAACAGCTCCCCCATAAAGTCCTCTGGTTGCGGATAGAGAACCGCTTATATTCAAAGCCATAAAAGGTGTTAAAATAATCCAACTTTTCCTCCACCAGCCGGCACGCTTGTTTTTTATATCGGCGGTACTCTTTTTTTCCGCCCCAATTCAAGAGGCCTTTTCGTGACCTAAGCTTAGAAAAATTTCTCTTAATCCATTCATTTTGAGATAAAACAAAACGCTCCGCCATCTTGCGGCTGATCCACCAAGGATAAGTAACCAAAACTTTTTCATTATTTTTTATGGAAATTCGAATGCACCGGTTCCGCCGATAACGCCGATAAATAATATTCAATTTATAAATTAAAATTTATAATCCAAGAATGCTTAAAGGATTGTTTTATTTCACTCTTGGGCCTACAGATTAATCTCGTTTTCAATATCTTTTCTAGTTAGCCTCGCTTTCAAGCCTTTGAGCCGCTAAAACCCTCTTTCACAAAGTCTATAATTTTCTTGCTCCTTCTTTTATCTTTTCCTTAATTTTGTCGTCTATCTCATCCGGCAAAATATCTCCCTCCGGATTATGCTCCTGGGCTTTTTCATAAACTTTGTCCGTACCTTTTCGCTGGATCTTTTTCAAAATTGGCTTCCATTCCGCCTTCAATTTTTTTTCCCATCCGGTTTCAGTAAAAAGAAAAACTCCCAACAAAATGCCTAAAACAAAAATAATACTAAAAATAATTTTCATAATTCAATAAATTAAATAGTTTTGTAACTAAAATAAAACAATGCAACAATTTAATAATGAATTTATTTCTCCACTTCAATTACTACGCCAAACAACTCAATATCTTGCGGGCAAAGCCAACCGATTTTCTTATCCCGCGAATCTAGAGAAACTTCCGGGTTATCTCCTTCTACCCAATAACAATTCTCCTTGTTTATTAATCTCAGCCTTTTAGTCATAATGCCCTCGGTGTTCTCTTCAATATCGCAGCTTTTGCATCTAAAGACAATTACATCTCCCTCCGTTGGCTCTTTTGCGGGATCAACTTTTAATTCATCACCATCATAAAAGGTCGGCTCCATTGACCTTCCCTCGCCGACAAAATACTCCATCCTATCTTCTGCCAGCTTCTTTTGAATAAGATGATGGCAAAGAATCGCCGCTGCTATTAAAAAAATAAACGCAAAAAGGTATTCATTAAACTTTTTCATAAAAAGTTCTAATAATTAATTACTGAAAAATTCTCCCAAACTGGAAAAATCCAGCTGAGCTTCAAGCAAAAATAAATGGTTAAAAATTTGTTAAATAATCAGCTTGAGCTAGCAAAAAAAAGCCGGCAAAAAAACCAATTATTCCTAATAAAATCCCCACAGAAAAATGGGTTTTATAATTTGCCATAAAAAAAATTATGTTTAATAATCATATTATAGCTCAGTTCCCCTATTTAAGAAATAGAAAAACGCCAAGATATTAAAAAATGAATTCTAAAAACAAAAAACCGGAAATATTTTTATTTTATCTGCTGATAATGCTGCTGCCTTTTGGCTTGCGCCACATTTTCAATTTCAACCTTATCAGCCAATTGGAGGGTTTTCGGGAAAACATTTCTCTTTCTTTATACGCTTTTGACATAGTTTTTATATTACTGCTATTTTTCTCCAGTTATAATCATCTGCATAAATATCTGCGTAGTCCCAAAAAAATTCTCCGGCCCAGCAAAAAAATCCTGAAAAATCCGCTTTTTTATTTTATCCTAACTCTAATAATTTCCGCCTTTCTTTCCGCTGCTAAAAATGTCGCCTTCTATAACACTGCCCGCCTCATTGAAGTTATTCTATTTTTTATTATTGCCAAGAATTTATTAAAATCAAAAAAAATCTTTCAATTATCCATTTGGATTATTTTCCTCTCCGGTGCTTTCCAATCGCTATTGGCTATTTTTCAAATTATCCTTCAAAAATCTATCGGCCTCAAAATTCTCGGAGAAAGCGTTATCGCTCCCAACATTCTAGGCGTGGCCAAAATAGAAATGTTTGGCGATAAATTCATCCGCGCCTATGGCACCTTTCCCCATCCCAATCTTCTCGGCGCTTTTCTAATTTTTTCCTTGGTTTGCGGCCTCTGGCTCGCTAAAAACGATAAACTGGGAACTGGCAGCAAAACTGCCCCAACTGCTCGGGATCCAGTGATAAACAAATTCGTTAAATCAATTTTTTCTTTAATCCTCCTTGGCATCTTCCTTGCCTTCTCCCGCACTGCCTGGTTGGCCGCTTTCTTAATTTTAGTCTTTTATTTTCTTTCTAATCAAAAACACCGCTTCAGAAGCTTCAGCCGCCGAAGGAAAAAAATAATTTTAGGCGTTTTCCTTATTCTAATTGCCGCCCTAAGCTTCGTTGCCATAAACTATTACCAAAAAAACCTAAAAACCCAAGAATCTTTTCAACTCAGAAAAACCTATAACAGCGTTGCGTTCAAAATTATAAAAATAAAGCCGTTGTGGGGCGTCGGCGCCGGTAATTTTTCTAATGTGCTAACAGCTCTAAAAAACAGCCAAGGGCAAGGCTTGCCCGCTTGGCACATCCAGCCCGCCCATAATTTACACCTCTTGATCGCCAGCGAAACCGGCTTGATTGGCTTTTTATTCTTTCTTTTATTCCTTGTTTTTATCATTAGAGAAAATTATTTTTCACAAAAAAATTCATTTCAAATTTCAAATTTCAAATTTCAAGTTTTGCTCTACGCTTTCCTCTTTCTCGGCCTTTTTGACCACTATTTTTGGACTCTCCCCCAAGGGCAATTCCTTTTCTGGCTCGTTGTTGCTTTTTTTGCCAGCTTTAGTAGTATAAATAAAGAAAATAACCTTATAAAAAAATTCAATAGCTGTGGAAAAAAAATATCAACCTCAAAAATATGAGGATAAAATTTATCAGCAGTGGGAAAAATCCGGCTATTTCAATCCGGATAAATTAGAAACTGATGAAAAAGCTGAAAAATATTCAATCATGATGCCGCCAGCTAACGTTACCGGCCATCTTCACATGGGACACGCCATGATGTTGGCAATTGAAGACATTCTAATCCGCTATCACCGCATGAAAGGCGACCGGACTCTTTGGCTACCCGGCACTGACCATGCCGCCATCGCCACCCAGGCTAAAGTGGAAAAAATACTTAAAGAAAAAAATCAAACCCGCCACGACTTGGGACGGAAAAACTTTTTAAAAGAAGTAAATAAATTCGCCCAAGATTCTCATAACACTATTGTAAGGCAAATCAAGAAAATGGGTGCCAGCTGCGACTGGTCCCGCGAGGCCTATACTTTGGATAAAACTCGCCACCAAGCAGTTTATAGTGTTTTTAAAATGATGTACGAAGACGGCCTCATTTACCAAGGAGAAAGAATTGTTAATTGGTGTCCCAGCTGCCACAGCACTCTGGCGGATGACGAGGTGGAATATAAAAAAGAAAATGCCCGGCTTTATTGGATAAAATACGGCCCTTTTGTGCTAGCCACCAGCCGGCCGGAAACCAAGCTGGGCGATACTGCCGTGGCCGTTCACCCTGAGGACAAAAGGTATAAAAAAATGATTGGTAAAAAATACAAAATCTCCGGCGTCCTGGGGGAATTTGAGATAAAAGTAGTAGCTGATAAATTAGTTGATCCGGAATTCGGCTCCGGCGCCATCAAAGTCACTCCGGCCCATAGCTTTATTGATAATGAAATCGCCCAGCGCCATAAATTGCCAATGAAAAAAATTATTAATGGGGATGGCAAAATGATGAAAAACTGCGGCAAGTATGCCGGCCTAACCACCAAGGAAGCGCGGCAGGCAATTGTTAGGGATATGGAAAAAATGGGATTAATTGACCACATTGATGAAAATTACCAGCATAACACCGCTGTCTGCTACCGCTGCGGCGCAACCATTGAACCGCTCCCTTCCAAACAGTGGTTTATTGATATGAATAAAAAAATTCCTAAATATAAAAAATCCCTGAAAGAATTGTCCATTGAGGCCGTTGAAAAAGGAGTTTTTGGCCAAAAAAAAATCAAAATCCATCCTCATCGTTTTGAAAAAATTTATTATCATTGGATGAAAAACCTCCGCGATTGGTGCATTTCCCGCCAAATTTGGTTTGGCCACCGCATTCCGGTCTGGTACAAAAAACGGCCAATCAATCTCACCCTCGTCCGCCATGCTCAAACCGACTGGAACAAACAGCATATTATGCAAGGGCAAACTGACATCCCTCTTAATGAAAAAGGCAAGCAGCAAGCAAAAGATTTGCGAAAAATTATAACTGAAAAAAATATTAATACTATTATAATCTCCCCTCTCAAGCGCACTCGCCAGACAGCGGAAATTCTGAATGATAAAAATCTGGAAATTATCGAAGATGAGAGGCTCAAGGAACGGTATTATGGAAAATTTGAGGGCCAAAAAACTGAAGATTTATTGAAAAACCATCCGGAAATCAAAACTTTCGAGGTAGCCGGCTGTCCTTATTGGGTAGACGTGCCCACAGCAGAAACTTATGATGAACTCCGGGCCCGAGTAAAAGATTTTGTTGAAGATGTTAAAAGCAAGTATGGCGGAAAAAATATTTTAATTGTTTCCCACGGAGATACCCTGGATATGTTTTACGCAGTCTTGAATGAAACTTCTAATGAGGAAGCTTATGGAAAATTCTCCCTCAACGGCACTGTTCAAAATTATAAAATTGAAGGCCGGGAAATTTATGTGGACACTAAAAAACCAAAACAAGAAGATAACTTTGTTTTTCTTCATGCTTTTAAGGCCAATTCCAAAGAAGACTTTTGGCCTTGGCTTAAAAATAAACTAAATGGCAGTGAAATTTTTCTTGAAGATTTGCCTAAGCCATTTAATCCTGATTTGAAAGAGCAAATGAATTTTGTTTTAAATAAAACTAAAATAAATGAAAATACTACTATAGTAGGCCACTCCCTTGGCTGCGTTTTAGCAATGAAAATGTTGGCCGAAAAAAAATTAAAAATAAAAAAATTAATTTTAGTGGCCCCTCCCCTGCAGCCGAAAAAATTTGTTGATAATAAAAAACGTCCCCCTTTGGAAAAATATTGCGACTGGAAATTTAATTTCAAAAAAATAAAAGAATTGGCTGATGATATATTAGTCTTCGCTGATAAAGAGGATCCCGTATTATTTATGGAAGATCCAGAAAAAATAACAGAAAAACTCTCTGCCGAAATTATTAAGCTCAATAAAGGAAATCGCTTTTGCTCTCCCAAATTTGAAGAATTACTGGAAAAATTACAAAGACATTCCTGGCAACAAGATCTTGACACTTTGGATACCTGGTTTTCTTCCGGGCTTTGGACTTTTTCCACTCTAGCGAAAAAACCGGAGCAAATTAAAATTAAAAACGGCAAATTAAAAATCAACAGCCAAGATTTCAAAGATTTTCATCCCAGCAGCTTGATGGAAACTGGCTATGACATTCTTTTTTTCTGGGTAGCCCGGATGATTATTATGACTACCTATGCAGTAGAAAACATTCCTTTTCAAGATGTTTATCTGCATGGTTTAGTCTTGGATAAAAAAGGCAAAAAAATGTCCAAGTCTAAAGGCAACGTATTGGACCCTCTGGATATGTGCAAAAAATACGGCACTGATGCCGCCCGCCTTTCCTTAATCATTGGCACTGCTGCCGGCAATGATATTAAAATTTCAGAGAAAAAAATTGAAGGCCAGCGCAACCTGGTAAACAAGCTCTGGAATATTGCTCGATTTATTTTAGAAAAACAAAAAAACGAAAACAAAAAAACGAAAAACGAAAATATTACCATGGCTGATGCCTGGATCTTGGAAAAAACCGGGAATTTAATCGATGAAGTTTCCGCTGATCTGGAAAATTACAACTTTTCAGCAGGCGCAGAAAAATTAAGAGAGTTTACTTGGAACGACTTGGCAAATTGGTATGTGGAGGCCAGCAAATTCGAAAACAATAAGAAAGAAAAAGCTGCTATATTAAATATGATAATGGAGGACTTGCTCAAGCTCTGGCATCCTTTCGCCCCTTTTGTTACGGAAAAAATTTGGGAAGCCATGGAAAATAAAAAAATGCTAATAATCAGCGCCTGGCCGGATAAAAATAAATATAAGGAAATCGTTTCTTCGGGCAGCACCAATCCGGTTAATTTCGAGAAGGTTATGGAGATTATTAAGGCTATCCGCAACGCCCGCACAGAATACCAAATCAACCCCAAAGAAAAAATTGAAGTTATAATTTATTCAGAAAAATTTGCAGCTTCGATTCAATCCCAGGAAAATTTAATGAAAAACCTTCGTACTGGAGTGAAAAAAATAACTGTCCAAAAAAATGGCAAAAAAATTCCCAAAGCTTTTTTCAAGTCTCTCCCCGGCGTCGAGCTTTATATGCCCCTGGAAAACGTCATCGATATTGAAAAAGAAGCCGCCCGGCTGCAAAAAGAGTTAAACCAAGCAAAAAAACAGCTAGCCAGTCTTGAAAAAAAATTGGCTAACAAAAAATTTATCGCCAACGCCCCTCTTGAAGTTGTAAAAAAAGAGAAAAACAAATTTACTGTATATAAAAATAAAATTTCAGAAATAAAAGAACAATTAAATAATATAAAATAATGTCCTATTTTGCCTTCTTTTTCGGCGGTTTTTTTTCTGCCCTGCTTTCATTAATATTATCCGCTTTTTTGCTCCTTATCCCTTTTCAGAACCAAAAAATGGAAATTCTCTTTTTTGTCTTTTTGGAAGAAATCTGCAAGCTATTTTTTATTTTTTTAATCCTAAAACTTTTTTTCCGCCAGGCTGGCTGGCAAAAGATTTTTCCCAGCGCTCTATTGCTGGCTGCCGGCTTCTCGTTTTTTGAATATCTGCTTGTTTTTTGGAGCCGGGAAACAATCACCCCCTTGTTTTCATACAACTTTGCCATCCATTTCGTCAGTGCTCTATTTTTAGTCCCGGCCGGCATAATCTTTTTTAAAAAAGACCAAAAAATATTTTATTTTGCAATTGCCGTTTTTTTGCTATTCATAGCTATTTCCGTGCACTATTACTATAACCTATTTGCCATCCCGTTCGTTTAATGATAAAATAAAATCAACCTTAATTAAAGCTTGCTCCTCTTTTAAAAAATAAATAACAAGCTGGGAATGATTAAATAAATTTTTCTATTTTCCATTCACTGCTTGCTATTTATACTCTATAATTCAACTGATAATTAATAGCGCAAAAAATCACTATAAAACAAACTAACAATTAATTTAAATTAAAATGCCCAAACAAAAAAGATCCTTTTTCGAAAAACTTACCGGAATCAAAAGAGTTGGAGAAGAAGATGAAAATGTCGAAATTACCAATCGGGAGGAATCTCAATATCAAGACTATGACCAAGAAGAAGACGCTTACGAGTTCCCTGAAGAATCCCAGGAATACGACAATAACTTAGAAGAAGAAGTCGAAGAAAATTTAAATTACCAAGAAAAAAATATGCCGGAATCCCCTATGCCTCAAAGGCCCCAGGAAGCTCAAAATGACGCCTCCCTGGTAGATTCGGAAGGACAGCTTACCATTGACGTTTACCAAACTGATGATGATGTGGTAATCAAATCTACTATCGCCGGCATCAAGCCGGAAGATTTAGATGTTAATATTAATAATGATATGGTCACCATCCGAGGCGAAAGAAAGCAAGACGAAGAAGTGGACCAAGAAAATTATTATTACCAGGAATGTTATTGGGGAACTTTTTCCAGAAGCGTTATTCTGCCGGTAGAAATCATTACTGAAAAAGCCGAAGCTACCATGAAAAACGGCATTCTGACTATTCGCTTGCCGAAGGCTGACGTGACCAAAACCAGAAAAATCCAAGTGAGAGGCTTTTAATTGTAGGTTCTATCATACAAAAAAATACTCATTAAATTGCAATTTTAATGGGTATTTTTTTATTGAAAGATTATTTGAATTTTAGAAACACCTTTCAATGCCTCTGGTTGATGAAATAATTACGTTGAGCAAATAATTACGCTTAGCTATAAAAATACTTAAGATATACAGCACTACTGACATTCCAACATTATTGCGAATGTTGAAATGTTTTTAAAAATTTGTAAATAATTTTTCCATAGGGTGAAAGTTCATGTAAAACTTGGCGGCCTTTATAATTTTTTCTTATTAAGCCTGCCTGAACCAAGCGCCTCGTATGTTCCGATATAGTTGAAAGATTACACTTTAATCTTTCAGAAATTTCTTCTAATGATAGTTTGGGATTTTCTGCTACCAGAAATAGAATTGCTATTCTTTTGTGATTTGCTACTCCCTTCAAATGCCTTTCTATTTGTTTTGGCGTTTTTACTTTTCTGTTTTTGCTTTTATTATTTTTTTTAGAATAATTTGAACTGTTTATGAATTTTTTCGCAAGCATTTTTTATTTTTAATTTTAAAGTAGTATTAATTTAAATAATATTAACTTGTATACAATTATAACACACTACAAAAAACATTCCAACATTATTGCGAATGTTGAAATGTCCTTTTATGTATATGTTTGTCAGGAATATCTAATCTTTTATTAGTCAATTATAAAAAACTATAGAATCTATGAATCTCCGCGGGCTTATCTGCCTCGTCGGCAGACGAGCACCCGCGGCACCTCCTATTTCTTCGGCCTGCCCGATATGCTGACGCAGTCAGACAGACCTGCCCGAAATGCTAACGCATAGTGTTGCAGGCGGGCGTCCAGGATCTTCTGCAAAAGGCGGATAAATTATAGCAGCTATTTCTACCCTTAACTGTATATAAAAAACGACCCACAATTAGGATCGTTTTTTTGTTGCTTCACATAAATATCCGGTTTAATCCACGTCGCATCTAATCATCTGCATTGATCAGTATCTAATCAGCGCTAATCCACATCTAACCATCCGCTTAGAAATTAGCATTCAATCAGCACTTGATCGGCGCCTCGCTACATCATGGGCATTCCGCCGCCCATGCCTGGCATGCCGCCGCCAGCTGGCATTTGTCCGCCACCGGCAGAATCATCTTTTTCTTCCGGCACATCCGTTACCGCTGCTTCCGTAGTCAGCAACATAGCTGCTGTAGAGACGGCATTTTCCAAAGCAGAAGCCACAACTTTCACCGGATCGATAATTCCGGCTTTAAACATATCGGTATAAATATCCTTGGCTGCGTCATAACCGATATTGAATTTTATCTCATTAGTCTTTTTAACCACCTGCTTAACAGCTCCGCTTTTCATAATTTCTTCTTTAAAAGCGCCCTGCGTATCAAGGATCCTGCTGGTGATCAGTTCAGGAGATTTTCCGGCATTGGAAGCAATCTGCGCTACTGGAGCTTTTAAAGCTTCAAGCAAAATAGAAATAGCTGCGGATTCTTCCGTGGGAATATTTTCTCTATCTTGGATTTCATTGCTTAGCCGAGTTGCCTCATTCAATAATGCAACGCCTCCTCCCGGCACAATTCCCTGTTCAATAGCCGCTTTAGTGGCCTCTACCGCGTCCTCTACCCGATGCTGCTTTTCTTTTTGCTCCACTTCCGTAGCCGCTCCAACTTTCAGCACTGCTACTCCGCCGGCCAGCTTAGCCAATCTTTCTTTTAATTTATCTTTATCAAAATCACTGTCGGCTTTATCAATTAAAGCTTTAACCTGCTCTACTCTGGCATCTAATTCTGATCCCTTGCCTTTGCCACCTACCACCGTAGTGTCATCCTTGGTAGCAACTACTTTAGAGGCTTCTCCCAAATCAGAAAGCTCCGCACTCTCCAGCTTCATTCCTTTCTCTTCGGAAATTACCTGGCCGCCAGTTAAAATAGCGATATCCTCCATCATATCTTTTTGGCTGTCGCCGAATCCTGGTGCCTTCACTGCCAAAACATTTAAAGTTCCGCGCAGCTTATTAACTACCAAAGTTGCCAAGGCCTCGCCTTCGACATCTTCAGCAATAATAACTAACTCTTTTTTGCCAGATCGGGTAATTTTCTCCAAGAGCGGCAAAATGTCGTTTATAGCGGAAATCTTTTTGTCAGTAATCAAAACGTAAGGATCTTTCATCTCCGCCTCCATGGATTCCGTGTTAGTTACCATATAAGGAGATATGTAGCCCTTATCAAATTTCATTCCTTTGACAATTTCGCTTTCCAAGCCAAAAGTCTGGGATTCTTCTACCGTGATTACGCCGTCTTTTCCCACTTCACTAATTACTTTGGCAATCATTTTCCCCACTTCTTCATCCTGGGCAGAAATTGTCGCCACTTGAGCAATTGCACTGCCTTCTACTTTTTTTGCTACTTTTTCACTGCGAAGATTTCCGACAATTTCTTTGGTTTGCTTTAATAAGGCATTTTTTAAGTCTATTACGTTTACCCCCTTGGAAATCGCCTTCGCTCCCCTCTCTGCAATAATTTGGGTTAGCAAAGTTGCGGTCGTGGTTCCGTCACCAGCCGCATCATTAGTTCTAGAGGCTACTTCTTTAACCATTTCCGCCCCCATATTTTCATATTTATCCTCCAATTCAACTTCCTTAGCAATGGTTACACCGTCATTGGTGATAGTCGGCGCACCAAAGCCTTTGTCTAAAACTACGTTGCGCCCCTTGGGGCCCAAAGTTACTTTGACAGTATCTGCCACTTTGTCGATACCGTCCATAATTCTTCTCCTAGCATCTTCTTCAAATTTTATTTCTTTTGCCATTGTTTTGAATTATTAATTAATTATTTAGTTACTAGTGAGTAGTTGATAGTGAGTAGAAATAAATTTTTTATCTTCCTACTATCCTCCCTTTTTATTATAAGAGGATTTTTCGTTAAATGTTAATTGTTATTTATTATTTGTTAATTAGCAGTCTCAAACTCTATCTGCTAATTTACTACATATTAAAATTTATCAAATTTCAAAAAATTGTCAAGAGGAAAAATATAAATTAGTAGTCAATAGCCAGCCCCAGCAGCATAAAATTTCTTTTTAACTGTAGGATAAATAATCAGCAACTAGAAATAAAAAATATTAAACCTTGCACACATAAATGTTTTAATTTTTGTTACGTAGCATGCTACGTAACAAATCTGCCCCTGTCTGCCGACAAACAAACGCTTTTGAAGAATTTTGTAATGAAATCCCCCACCCCTTGCAAAGGGTGGGGGATAAAACTATCTCTGAAAAATCTAGAGCATGTCCACTTTATAAGTTACATCCGGCAGCAAGCCTGGAACTGTCACCCAGCCGTCGTCATCAGAAGTTACCGCTCCGGCCGAATTCAGCACGTCGTCCACTTCATAATAAAGCAAAAAGGTAGTCGGCTCTTTTATTTCCGCTCCGTCTTTGTCCAGCATTCTGGCATGCAAAGTGAAAGGAACTGTCGGCGGTGAATCCTGGTCTTTGTAAGAAAATTTATATCTGGCCGGCAAAACTCCTTTCGCTTCTAACACTCGATTGGCGTCCGTTCTTTTGTATCCAGCCCGAAACCAATCGGTCCATTCTCCAGAAGAATAATCCAGCACATTAGCCTTGATTTTGATCCTCACCTTCCCGTCTTTATGTCCCAAGGAAGAATCCTCCCTTTCATCAATATCAAGCTTGTACTCAGTCTCGTTTGGATAAAGAGTATTAAGCTCTATCCAGCCATCCTCATCGGTCTCTTCAGTTCTAATAAATACCTCTTCTCCATTCATCTTTACGTATAAATCAACTTCTGTATCATGATCGATTCTCCTTCCATCCGCATCCAGCATTCTTATTTTAGCTGCCACGCTTTGGCCTAATTCAAAATCTTTATCAACTGTCTTAAATCTATACCACCCAGGCATAACATCTTTTATCTTCAAAACTCCGTCTTCATCCGCTCTGTCAGTTCCCGCTCGAAACCAAACATCATTTTTTTCCGCATACAGTTTAATTTTGGCCCTATTGGCGTCATTGCCGCTCAAGGCCTGAACACACAAAGGCACTAAAAATAATGCCCCTACCAAGACCATTAATAATTTTTTTACCATTTTTTGTTTTTTAATTTTTATTATTCTTTAAATTATATTTTAAAAATTGATTTTTCCTTTTCTTGTTAATGATCGCTGATGGACTGATTGCTAGTTACTGATTATTGGGAATGATGACAAATAACTGATTTTAGATGACCGATGACTGATGACTGACCTGCTTTTTCCACTTTACAAACTTTATGAACTTTTTTAACTTTCTTTACTCTACTAACCCTATACCTCTATTCTAAAACACCCAAATTCACTGTCAAGTTTATAAATCTTCTAATTGCGATAACTGATTACCGATTTACTGATGACTGATTATCTATCCCGTAGTTAAACCACAAGCTTATGGTACTGGGACTGATTGCTAATGACTGATTTTGGATGACCGATGACTGCCCTACTGATGACCGTTGACTGATGACTAATTGCTGTTAACTGCTGACTCTTGCTAACTTTCCAACTTTCTAAACTTTATAAACTTTATAAACTTTTCAGCCTAAGGCTGATCCGCCTCTGGCGGGCTTCACTTCCTCCCTATACAAAAATATTTGAAGCCTGCTTCTTCCATTGAAATTGGATCATATAAATTCCGCCCGTCAAAAATAACCGGGGTTTTCATTAATTTTTTCATTCTTTCAAAATCCGGATTGCGAAATTGCATCCATTCCGTCAAAATCAAAAGTGCGTCAGCGCCTTTAAGCGCCTCATACTGGTTTTTTGCGCAAACAATTTTTTTGTTGGCAATTTCTTTTTTAAAATTGCCCATAGCTTCCGGATCAAAAGCCGTCACTTTAGCTCCTTTTCTAAAAAACTCATCAACAAAATACAAGGCCGCTGATTCCCGCACATCGTCTGTTTGCGCCTTGAAGGCCAGTCCCCACACAGCAATTTTCTTATTCTCAAGATTTCCGGAAAAATGGCGCTTAATTTTCTGAAAAAACCACTTTTTCTGGCTAACGTTAACATCGTAAACACTTTTTAATATAGAATTGTCTTGCCCATACTTTTTTGTGGTATTTATAAGCGCCCGAACATCTTTGGGAAAGCAAGAGCCGCCAAAGCCGATGCTGGGGAAAAGAAAATCTTTCCCAATCCTTGAATCAGTTCCAATCCCTTCCCGCACGCTGAAAATATCCGCTCCCACTTCTTCTGCCAAACGGGCCAGGGAATTAATAAAGGATATTCGGGCAGCCAGCATGGAATTAGCGGCATATTTAGTCAATTCCGCGCTGGGCCGGCTCATACAAATCACCCGGTAGCCTTTTCTCATAAAAGGAGCGTAAACTTTTTTTAATACGGAAAAAGCTTTGCCATTCTGGCAGCCAACAATAATCCGTTCTGGTTTGAGAAAATCTTCTATGGCGCTTCCTTCTTTTAAAAATTCCGGATTGGAAGCCACTTCAAAGCCAATCTCTTTTTTTCTCTTTTTTAATTCTTTAGCGATAATATTTTCTACCTTTTCTCCAGTTCCGACCGGAACAGTAGATTTTTGGACAATTACTTTCGGCTCGTCCATTTCCCGGCCAATTGTTTTCGCCACGGAAAAAACCGCGCTCAAATCCGCCTGGCCGTTTTTTAGGGAAGGAGTGCCTACGGCAATCATAAGAATAGAATTCTCCTTAACGCCCTTCTTCAAATCACTAGAAAATAAAAGCCTCTTGTCTCTCGTATTTCTTTCCGCCAAATCTTCCAAACCCGGTTCATAAATTGGAATTTCTCCTTTTTTTAATTTTCCTATTTTCGTTTTGTCGATATCCAGGCAAACCACGCTATTGCCTGTTTCCGCCAGACAGGCACCCGTCACCAGCCCAACATAACCGGTGCCAAAAATTGCAATTTTCATATAACTAGTTTAAATTAAATTTAAATCAAAGCGATATACCTTATCTTAAATTATTTCTTTTTTCTTTACAAATAAAATTTAAAAACTCAAATATGAAAATTTTAGTCACCGGAGGAGCGGGTTTCATCGGCTCCAAATTGTCAGATGAATTAATAAAACGGCGCCATCAAGTGGTGATTATTGACAACCTTTCTACCGGCTTTAAAAAAAACATTAATCCTAAAGCTAAATTCTTCCAAACTAGCCTGGCAAACTTTAAAAAAATTGACAACATTTTAAAAAAAGAAAAGCCTCAGGCTGTTTTTCACCTGGCTGCCCAAATCGACGTTAGAAAGTCAGTTGCTAATCCATTGGCGGTTTTGTTTGGTGTGGCATCAGCTTCGGATGCCCTGGATGGTTATCTAGCCCGCAAGACTGGTAGAGTAACTGTTTTAGGTAAATTTCTGGATCCTTTAGCTGACAAGCTGTTGGTAATGGCTTGTTTGGTCTTCATGGTAAACACCGGCCAGGTAGATGCTTGGTTGGCTGCTTTATTGATAGGCCGAGAGATGTCCATAACCGGTCTGCGGGCCATAGCTTCCAGCGAAGGACTTGTGATTCCTGCTTCAGCTGGAGGGAAAAACAAAACGGCGTTTCAGCTTGCTGGTATCGGTGCCCTTATAATTCACTTTCCTTATCCGATTTTGTGGACCAGGGCGGTGGTGGACTTTCATGTTATTGGAGTGTATCTTCTATATATATCTTTGTTGTTTTCGGTTTTTTCCGCAATTGAATACGTGCAGCTTTTTGTTGAGGCGGCGGAGGATGACGAAGGAGAGAAACACACAGTTCGGGATTTGTGACACTAAGAGTGCCCCAAGGAGAATCAGCTTGAAGAGATTGCTCTTAACCGTCTTTGCCGCGTTATCATTTGTGAGTTCGGTGCGGGT
>CAYMRZ010000022.1:0-14831 GCA_964393045.1 uncultured Bdellovibrionales bacterium
CAATATCACGATCGAAGTACCCGGAGAGCTGCAATATGATCCCATATCCGTATTGGGATAATTTACAGCGATAAAATCATAGACTCCGTATTTCAGGTTGTCTCTTATTACTTTGATTATTTCTTTCGAGGCCATTTCCGGTTTTTCTGCATAAGATCGAACCTTGGGAGACTTTATCATTATTCTATCTTCTCCGCCTACCGGATCAGGATATCCTCCATTGATAAAATAGGTTATATGGGCAAACTTTTCTGTTTCTGAAATGTAAAGCTGCTTTAAATTCGACAGCAAGGAAGGCAAAGTACTTTTGATGGGCGGCACCGAATAAGCAGTCTGCAAATCCAAATCCGGACCGAAATCTGTCATTGCTACGAAAGATAATTTTTTAAAAAAATCTACTTGGGGAAAATTTTTCTCTACTTGAGTGTTAGCGCCTACGAACAGCTTGCTGAATTGCCTGGCCCGATCGGAACGCAAATTAAAAAAAATCAAGCCGTCGTTTTCTTTAATAACCGCCGTGGGCCTCTTGTTTTTATCTACTATCACTGAGGGCTCGATGTATTCGTCAGTATTGCCTTGCTTATAATTATATTCTATCACCTGCTTGAAATTTTCCATTTGCTTCCCTTCTCCGTTGACCAAGACGTTATAGGCGCTTGTCAGCCGATCCCAGTTTTTAGCCCGATCCATAGCGTAGAACCTGCCAGTTACGGAAGCCAACTTTCCCACGCCGACAGCATCCAGCATGCCTTTCCATTTCTTCCAATGTTCTAGTGCGCTTTTAGGGAAAGAATCCCGGCCGTCGGTGAATAAATGGATATAAACTTTTCCTTTTAAATTATGCTTTTCCAGTAAAATCAGCAAAGCCAAAAAAATATCCGGATGGCTGTGGGGGCTGTCATTATTTCCCATTAAGCCCATCAGATGCATATCAGAATTTTTTTCTTTAATTTTTTGGATAGCGCTTAAAAAAACCGGGTTTTTAAAAAAATCTCCCCGGCTGATTTCTTCCAGGATAATTCTCACGTCTTGTTTGACTGTTCTCCCGGCTCCAATGTTTAGATGGCCGGCCTCCGAACCGCTCATTTGATTTTCCTCCAGCCCCACTGCCCGGCCGGTAGCATCCAAGTGGGTGTGGGGGTAATTTTTAATTAAGTAATCAAAAAAAGGCGTTTTAGCCGCTTCAATGGCATTTATCTTTTTATCTTTCGGGCCCACTCCCCAGCCGTCAAGAATGGCAAAGACTAAGGGTTCTTTATTTTTTGAGTTTAATTTTGCCATAGTTTGGTTTATTAGGAATTGATTTATTAGCTTGTTAGCTTATTAGAGAATTGCTTCATTGCTTTACTGTTGTGAGAGAATTAAGAAGGACAACACCCTTTTAATTCCCCTTTTTATATTAAAGGGGAGTTTATTGAATTTAGTTATTGGCTATTGGCTGTTTTTCCAGTCTCTTTCTATTTCAATGATTCTATTGTATTTTGAGACCCTTTCCCCCCGAGCAACGGCTCCAAATTTGACATAATCAGCGTTAACGGCCACAGCCAAATCAGAAACAAAATCATCAACAGTTTCTCCGCTGCGATGGGAAACGGCTATTTTCAGGTTGGCTTGCTGAGCAGTTTTTATTGCCTGGATTGTCTCTGTTAGTGATCCGATTTGATTCAATTTTATTAAAACTGCGTTACAAGCCTTTTTATTGATAGCTTCTTCTATCAGCTCTTTGTCAGTCACTAGGAGGTCATCCCCTATTACAGCAATTTCTTCTGACATTTTTTTATTGAATTCTTCCCAGCCTTGCCAATCCTCCTCGCTGAAAGGATCTTCAATCAACTCCATTTTATATTTATCAACCCAGCCCTGGTAGATCTGGGAAAGATCTTCACTGTCATACCTTCCATTCTCTAGGGCTAGATTGTAAACTTTGCCTGATTCATTATAAAATTCACTGGCAGCGGCATCAATGCCGGTTTTAATCTCCTTTCCCGCTTGATAGGGAGAATTTTCTATCGCTTGAATTATTATTTCCAACGCTTCTTCGTTGGCATTTAATTGGGGAGCAAATCCGCCTTCATCTCCCACGGAAGTATGAAAGGTGCTTTGCTCTAAAATTTCTTTTATTTTTTGGTAGATTTCTGCACTGGCCTTGATCCGGTTAAAAAAGCCTTTTATTCCGGAAGGCACCAGCATAAATTCCTGGATATCTAGGCCGCTATCAGCGTGCTTGCCACCGTTTATGACGTTTGCCATAGGAATTGGAAAATCCCAATTATTTGATTTTTTAAAATTAAATTTTTCTTGGATGTATTGCCAGAGAGGCTTTTCTTCTGTTTGAGCGGCTGCCCGGCAAACAGCCAGAGAAAAAGAAAGGATGGCATTGGCGCCTAGGTTGGATTTATTTTTTGTGCCGTCTAGCGCAAGCATAGTCTTCTCAATTTTCTCCTGGTCGAAAATTTCTATATCTTTAATAGCAGGAAAAATTTTGCTTTTTATATTATCACAAGCCTTTAGGACACCTTTTCCATTGAATCTTTCCGGGTCTTCGTCTCTTAATTCCAGCCTTTCCCGGCTGCCGGTGGAGGCGCCAGAAGGCACGGAGGCTTTGGCCTGGAGCCCGTTTTCCAGGGTTATCTTAGTTTCAATGGTGGGATTTCCCCGGGAATCTAAAATTTCATAAGCGTCAATGTTTTTTATTTTCATGTTTGGTTAGTTAGTGGTTAGTCTCAGTACCACCAGCCCTTAACTGGGCTACGGGATGAGTAGTGAGTGGTGAGTAGTGAGAGGTAGGTAGAAACATTATGTTTTTCCTACTTATTACTTATTATAAACTACCAATTAATCTAATTATACTTTTGTATTGACTCTTTATCAAGTTTTTTGTATAATGGCTATTGTTTAATTAACCAGAATTTTAAATTTTAAATTTTAAATTTTAAAATAATTTTTTAATGTTTTAATTTTTAATTTTAGTTGCCATCTTAAAAAAAATTTTGTCTTTAGTTTATTTGTTATTTGTACTTTGAAATTTGGATTTCATCTATTTATGCGCCCATAGCTCAACTGATAGATCCGCCAGCCGGCGGACTTTCCTGCCCGACTTGCTGAAGCAATTCAGGCAGGCGGGTAAGCTGATGGTCTAAAATTTAAAGTTTTAATATGTACTATTCATACGTCATATATAATAAAGAAAGAGATAAAATTTACACAGGACACACAAATAACTTGGAAGAGAGAATGTTAAGGCATAATAAAATTTTGAAAAATAAGAAAAGTTCTTTTACAAGCAAACAAAGCGGAAATTGGAATCTGGTTCATAAAGAAGAATTTGAAACAAAAGAGGAAGCGATGAAACGAGAGAAAGAATTAAAAAGTTATCAGGGAAGAAAATTTATAAGAGATAAAATTAAAAACGCGCGCCCATAGCTCAGCTGGTAGAGCAACAGCCTTTTAAGCTGATGGTCGGAGGTTCGAGTCCTCCTGGGCGTACTATGATTTTCTTGTTTGGGTTGAGTTCACCCTGTTATGCAATAGGGCGCCATATCGGATGATATGGCGAGTCCCTGTTTACTGGCAGGCAAGTTCCTGGACGTACTATTTTATAAGCGAAATGGTCTGTTTTAAAAATATTTTCGCACTTGCTTGCGTATAGCAGGGTAAGTGCATTTTTGGTTTTTTTAGAAATGCTTCTTATAATTTACTTCCTTATTGCTTCTGTTTGCAAGATTCAATTACACGCTAAATTTTAAAATTGTTCTTTGGGAAAAGGGTCTTTAACCTAAGATTAGAAAGGAGACAGAGAGATGGCCAAGAGAGAAAACAAGACTTGTCCGGCCCAGCAAAAAGCAAGCAGGCGAAAGAAAAAAAATCGACAGATGAAACAACAGGCACTGGAAGCTGAAGCGGCAGAAAAGAAACTGCCCGTCTGGGAAATAAAGTTTCAGGGCTCTATCGTTAGAAAAAACAAGAGCCAGGAAGTCTTTTGCCCAGCCAATTGGCGCTATGTCTGAATCCTTCCAAAATAAAACAGGGTCTCATGCCTTAAGGAGAGATTCTGTTTTTTGTTAATAAACACATTAGGAAAATAATTTTTTAACGATACTCGATTGCCGATCTATTCATATTCTATTTCTTTTTCCTGATAGTCGATATAATGCTGCGGGTTGAGATAGTTGTCTTTGCTGTAAATATTGGTCTCAGGAAAAACTTCCAGGCTGGATACCGCTCCGGAGAAACTATGGGGAAATAAAATGATGAAATCTCTCTTTTCTCCGCTGCGCAAAGTGTTTATTAGCTGATGGTTTATTGCCAGCAATTTCCCTTCCGTATCATGCAATAAAACTTTGACTTTAACTACATTAAAATCGGCATTGGATCGATTGATTAAAGTGCCCGTCGCCTTGGCAAAATAAGGCGAACCGCCTGATTCTTTCTGGTAGTGCTTATTCAAAACCACCAAGCGGGGGTCGTCCAATTTAATATTTTCATTCCATTGAATATCGGCTACTTGCGTTTGCGCTTTCACCGGCTGGGAAGGCAATTCTAGGCCGGTTAAAAAAATATATTTTGCCTCTCCGGGAAGAATAAATTTTCCGCTAATTTTGGTTTTAGCCAGCTGGGTATTATTTTCTCCTAAAATTTTTACATCAAAACTAATTTTTTCTGCTCCTGTCTCTTGGTTGGGATTTTCTATTTTTATCGCCAAGTCATACTTATTATTAATATCATGCGCTAAATCAGTACTCAAAATTTTTAGCTCTTTGAGTTCACCGATTCCTGCACAAGGAGGACAGGGCCCGCCGCAGTCTATGCCTTTTTCGCCTTGATTTTGTTTGCCGTCGCTGCAAGAGGGATTCGGCTTAAAATGCAAAAACAAACTTATGCCGATTAAAAAAATAATCAACAAATAAATGGCTGTAATGCTAGTTTGTTTAGCTTTTCTTTTAACTGGATTCATTTTGTTGAATAATAATTTTTATTTTTAACTTATCTTTTATTAAATAATCTTTTGGCTCCATATTTTCTGGCTACTATGAATAAGATAACACATAATAAAAAAATTCCAAAGATAACGCCGCCGGCCCTGGTTAATTGGCGGCTAATTCCTGCAGCAGCGTAACCAAAAAAATAACCGATTATGGAAAGAAAGAAGCTCCAGAAAATGCCTCCCAATAGTGAAAAGAAAACTAATTTACTAAGTTTCATTTTGGAAATGCCAGCGAATAAAAAAGTTACCCAACATAATCCAACCGTTATTTTTACATAAAAAATGGTTTTGGCTCCATGATTCTCAAAAAATTTCTCCATTTTTTTAGTAGGCAAGCGTTTGCGGCGATCAAAATTTATAAATTTTTCTATCTTTTTTAGGAACGGCCGCCCGCCATAAAAGCCAAGCAAATAAAGGAAGACATCTCCGATAAATCCGCCTAGGATACTCAACAAAAAGATGGTAATAATATTAAAATAGCCAAGAGAAGCCATGAACGCGGCAGAAAGGGTGGTAAGCGGTCCTTCTATAATCATCAATCCTAAAATTACGGCATACCCCCAGGTGGAAAAAATATTAAGATATTCATGCGAGCCGATATCTAAGATATCCATAATAATTTAAGAAATAGTAATATGGGATTTAGTATTAAAAAATGTTGAGATCAATAATAGCAGCTAAATAAAATTTTAGCATAAAGCAATAAAAAAAGCTACGGGAGCAAAGCAAGATAAGGGTTTTAAATGATGTATCGCACTGGGAGATTAAAGATTAGAAAAACTAAAAGAGCATCCTGGTCTTAAGGACGCTCTTTTTTGAACTCATTGTGCTTGGCACTGACTTACTCTTATCCCGAGAACTCGGGACTACCATCAGCACTGGAGTGCTTAACTGCCGTGTTCGGGATGGAAACGGGTGTACCCACTCCGCTAGGAGCACCAAGCACAATGAATTCAAATTATATTGGTATTAAAATTTTAAAAGGCTTTTATTACTGGAGATGAAAATAAAAAAATAAAAATGCCAATAATAACTAAACTAAAAAAAATAAATGCTAATTGGATCGTTCCCTTTTCCATAATTTTATTGTTTATTGTAATTAGTTACTTCTTTTTAAATAAAAATAACGCTTTTTTAAAAAGATTCTTTGTCTGAAATTAGTAGAAATTCAATTTTTTCTATTTGCTAGCCAGTCGAAAAGAGGAAAAATACTCTAAAATTTATTAGTACTCCTCGGCTTAATGCGTCGCCGCACTTATACCTAGAGCCTATCAAGGTGGTAGTCTGCCACCAAATTATAATTGCCTTATCTTGGGAGGAGCTTCCCGCTTAGATGCTTTCAGCAGTTATCTCTTCCGAACTTAGCTACTCAGCGATGCCCTTGGCAGGAACAGCTGATAGACCAGAGGTTCGTTCTTTCCGGTCCTCTCGTACTAGGAAAGAAATCCCTCAAGCAATGGCGCCTACGGCAGATAGAGACCAACCTGTCTCACGACGGTTTGAACCCAGCTCGCGTACCTCTTTAATTGGCGAACAGCCAAACCCTTGGGACCTTCTCCAGCCCCAGGATGAGATGAGCCGACATCGAGGTGCCAAACAGCGCCGTCTATATGAACTATTGGGCGCTATTAGCCTGTTATCCCCGGGGTAACTTTTATCTGATGATCTTCCGCGCATCTATATGCCACGGTCGGTTCACTAAATCCTGCTTTCGCAACTGCTCGACTGATTTGTCTCGCAGTAAAGCCAGCTTGTGGTTTTGTCCTATCACTCCGATTTCCATCCGGAGTTAGCTGACCTTTGTGAGCACCTCCGTTACTGTTTAGGAGGTGACCGCCCCAGTCAAACTACCCACCAGGCACTGTTCCCGGTCTGGTATTTAGATTTTTTTAACAACAAATTTAGAAAACGCAAATCAAAAAACTTATTTTATGTGAAAAATTACTATTCCTGTTTTTATAAACATAAACTAAGTCTGATTTGCTTTTTAAAATAAAAAATCCAAATAACAGACCAGGGTTAGAATTCGAATTTATCCAGGGTGGTATTCCACTGTTGACTCCATCCCGACCGGAATCGGGACTTCAAAGTCTCCCACCTATTCTCGGCAACATAAGCTCAAATTCAATGCCAAGCTATAGTAAAGCTCCACGGGGTCTTTTCGTCTTGCCGTAGAAAAGGGGCATCTTTACCCCTACTGCAATTTCACCGGGTCCCTCGTTGAGACAGTTGTCCAGTCGTTACGCCTTTAATGCGGGTCAGAAATTACCTGACAAGGAATTTCGCTACCTTAGAACGATTATAGTTATCGCTGACGTTCACTGGCGCTTCAGGGATTGGCTTGCACCGCTCCCGTTAACGTTCCAGCACTGGTCAGGCGTCAGCCCCTATACATCCCCTTGCGGGTTAGCAGAGACCTGTGTTTTTGATAAACAGTCGCCAGACATCTTTAGCTGAGCCCCCCAACCCTTCAAGCGCTACTATTGATAAATATTGAGATAGCCAAATGATATTTTATTTCATTTTTCATCTCAAGTTTTAAATACCAATAACACCTGCATCTTATGCAAGCGCTTGAAGGGTGGGGGGAGACCTTATCCCGAAGTTACGGTCGCTGTTTTGCCGAGTTCCTTAACGAGGGTTCTCCCGTTCGCCTTGGGCTACTCGCCCTGTCTACCTGTGTCGGTTTGCGGTACGGATACTATTATCTTAACCTTAGAAGTTTTTCCTGGCATTCTGCTCATCTTTGTTTTCCCGACTTAAAGCCGGAATTCCAGAAATACCTTGAGTTTAATGTATAACGGATTTGCCTATTATACACTCTCAGTATTCCTACCGGAATCCAATAACCGGCAAAGACTACTAAAATGCGTCACTCCATCGAAAATAATAGTAGGGCAGGAATATTAACCTGCTGTCCATCGACTACGCTCCAGCGCTCATCTTTTGATGAGAAATTCTAAAAAATAATACCTAAATAATAAACCCCAAATTATAAAAAGTTTTGAATTTGAAATTTATAGTTTCAAATTTATTTAGTATTTAGAATTTTGTATTTAGAATTTGCTCATTTTTCCAAAAATGAGCGCCAGAGCCTCGCCTTAGGATCGCCTAACCCTCCGCTGATTATCATTGCGGAGGAAACCTTAGACTTTCGGCGTATGGGAATCTCACCTATATTGTGGTTACTTATGCCAACATTCTCACTTCTTTGCGCTCCATCCCACCTTACGGTGTAAACTTCACTGCACAAAGAACGCTCTCCTACCACCAGCGCTACGCGCTGTAATTTTTAATTTCCAATTTAGAATTTTCAATCAAATCCCAAATCTTAATTTTAAAATTCGAAATTAAATCATTAAAAATTCATTTGAAATTTAAAATTTTAAATTCAAAATTACAGTGCGCAGCACTGATCCGCATTTTCGGCACTATACTTAGCCCCGTTACATCTTCGGCGCAAAATCACTAGACTAGTGAGCTGTTACGCATTCTTTAAAGGATGGCTGCTTCTAAGCCAACCTCCTAGCTGTTTAAGTAATTTCACTTCCTTTTCCACTTAGTATAGATTTAGGGACCTTAAATTGCGATCTGGGCTGTTTCCCTTTTGAGCTATGAGCTTAGCCCCATAGTTCTGACTGCCAGGATAATTCAATAAGCATTCGGAGTTTGGTTGAATAGCCTAGGTAAAACCCGACTACTCATTCAGTCGCTCTACCTCTTATTGATAGTTGCCTGACGCTAGCCCTCAAGCTATTTCGGAGAGAACCAGCTATTGCCGAGCTCGATTGGAATTTCTCCTCTACGCACAAGTCATCCCCTGGAGTTGAACGACCAGTGGGTGCGGGCCTCCCTCCGATATTACTCGAAGTTCACCCTGCTCATACGTAGCTCGCTCGGATTCGGGTCTAGTCCATACGACAAGTCGGCCGTTAAGCCTCGCTTTCACTGTGCATATTTCCCAAAAGGACTTATGCAAGCCATATAGAACTAACTCGTTGGCTCGTTCTGCAAAAAGCACGCAGTCATCCCGATTGCTCGGGACTCCTACTCTTTGTAAGTATATGGTTTCAGGTTCTATTTCACTCCCCTTCCGGGGTTCTTTTCACCTTTCCCTCACGGTACTTGTTCACTATCGATCACCAAAAATATTTAGCCTTGGAAGATAGTGCTCCCAGATTCAAACGGGATTTCTCCGGTCCCGCCCTACTTGAGAATAATTACTGTAAAAACATTTTATTTTCGCGTACAGGACTATTACCTTCTTTGGTCTTTCTTTCCAAAAATGTTCCGCTAATAAAATAATTTTTTACCCTAATTGAATAGGCATAATTATCTCACAACCACCAGCGCTACGCGCTGTAATTTTCAATTTCCAATTTAGAATTTTTAAATAAATCCTAATGCTTAATTTTTAAAATTAAAACATTAAAAAATTATTTATAAAATTAAAAATTTGTCATTAAAAATTTCAGTGCGTAGCACTGATTTTAGGCTTTTCCGCTTTCGCTCGCCACTACTGACGGAATCACTTGTCAATGCAAAGCATTGACACGCTGATTTACACTGACTTTACGCAGACCTACGCTGACAAATTTTATATCCGCGTTAGTCCGCGTCCAGTCTGCGACTGTCCGCGCGTCAGTGCTTCGCACTGACGATTGTTTTCTTTTCCTCCCGGTACTAAGATGTTTCAGTTCCCGGGGTATACCCCCGTGTCTCGCTGCCGCTCGCCACTTTACAGATTTATGCTGATTTTAACACAGATTTTACAGATTTTTATCTGCACTTCTCCGCGTTTAATCTGAATTATCTGCGTTGTGTCGAACGTTAGTGAGACACGAGTACGAGCGGTTTACGCTCGTGCGTTGCCGCATTCGGAAATCTCCGGATTAAAGCTTGCTTGGCAGCTCCCCGAAGCTTATCGCAGCCTGCTACGTCCTTCATCGCTTTTTGGTGTCAAGGCATTCACCATATACATTGGTGAGTATTTTCCCTCAGAGCCTTTCGAAAAAGGCTCTATGACTAGCAAATAGAAAAAATTGAAAACTGGAAATGTGCCCAGCTCCTACAAGCCGGGCAAGTTTCCAGCTTCAATCTACCTATCTGCTATTAGTAAAAATTGCATTTCTACTATATTCAATTTTCAAAGTCCGGGCTGCCAGAATTTGAAAAACTTTTTTCATTAACAGCTCATAATAATTGCCAACATAAAAGCAGCTACCTATCAACTGTTAATTTAAATTTGATTACTGTTTAGAAAAATTTATTAAAAAGTTTAACTTGAAACGTCAAAATCTAATATACCACTTACTTAAGCAAATTGTCAAGTGTTTTAATAGATAACTTACAAAAAAATTTAAAGACCCTGAAAAATTTCAAGGTCTTTCAAAAAATCATATCAATCATCAGTAATTTTATAGTAGCTTTATTTTTTGAAAACAATAAACTTATACCCGAGAAAATTCCAAGCTAGCCCGGCGATAGATCCAAATATCGCTCCTATCAATCCCCACTGGGAAGGATTTAAATTCAATACTGGATCTACAAAACGAAAAACAAGGGAAGCCACTGAAACATTAATTAAAAAACCAATAATGCTTATAAGGAAAAATTGTAAAAATTCTGTTTTATTTTCTTTTTTTTGCTTGAATGTCCAGTATTTGTTCCAAAAATAACTATTAACATTTGCAACAATAAAAGAGAATCCCTTGAAAGCCGAATAAAAAGTAATCACTATCCCAATTTTCAAAATAACATCTTCCGGACTAATATCTAAATAATTCAAAAAAATAAAAGTGGTTAGAGATAATACCCCCAAATCCATTAAAGCGTTTAATCCGCCGGTGACCACAAATTTAGCCAATTGCCAAACTACTGAAATTTTTTTACTAATAATATTAGCCACAAATAAACCAATAGGAACGGCAAGGATAAAAAAGATTGGAACAAAAATAAAAAATTTTTGGTACAGCTCTGGTTTGGCAGTTCTAAGAACTGGAAGAAATAAAAGCCCCATAAAAAGGCCTGCTAAAATGCCTAACTTGTAATCTCTTTTCATAATTTAATTTTTAATTTTTTGGAGTTATTATTTTAAAATTATTCTTTTGCTGCTTTAGCGGGATAGTTAGCTTCTTTTTTTAGCTGCTCAATATCCGGTTCCCATTCATTGAATATGTCTTTGTTATCCTCATCATCTTCACTATTTTTACTATCCTCTTCTTCACTATCATCTTCACTTTTATCAATTTTAGATTTTTTTCTTTCTTCTTCCATCTCCCTCTCTAGCTTTTCAATTGCAGAAGGCTTCTTTGTATCGAGGTCCTCTTCCAGCTCCTCGTCTTCTTCCTCTTTTTCCTCTTCCGGCAATTCTTGTTTATTATTGATTTTAATTTCAAACTCCCTTTTATTGCTATCCGCTTCTTCAGTCTCTTTGCTGGTTCCTTTCTGATAATTTTCTAGTTCTTCTTCTGAAATATCCTCTGCCTTTCTCAAGACATTTTCAATTGCTCCCCATATGCAAGGCTTGTCCCGCGGCACCACAATAGTCACTTCATCTCCCGGCTCTATTTTAAAATAAGTCGCCGCTGCTAACAAAACTTTGTATTTTCTGCCTTCCGCGTTAACAAAATGGTTTCCCTTTTCGTCTGCTCTGACAATGCCCATCAAATATTTTCTTTCTACCGGCCCTACTTGCTTGTACACAAAACTGCCATCCGGAGTGATGGTTAGTTTTAAGGTATCGCCTTCCACAAGCTTAGACTTGGAAGCATAATTGGCTGGCACGGGATACTGCTTTCCATCCTCGCCAATCATAATTTGCCCGTCAAAATTTCCATAAATTATTTTTTGGCCGTTTTGATTTTCTTGGGAATTAAAACTCAAGCCATTTCTTTCGCTAGAAAGCCCTGCTTTATTTCCTTCTAATTTTGCCAACATTTGCTTGGCAGAGATGATAGTGCGTTCAGCATTAGTAATCATCTCTTGCAAAGACTTTATTTTTTCTTCATTAGAAACATTTTTATCCTTCTCGGATTTTTTATTTTTTTTATCAGTCATATTTATTTATTTTGGTTATTTATTTTTGTTTTATTATTTCTATTTTTAATTTTAAACTAAATTTAATTTTATAGCAAATATTTAAAATAAACAACCAAGATTAATTTTAATTTTCTCTTATTATCATTAATATGCCAAGGTGTAATACTAAACTCTTTCTCAATTTCTGTCAACCCCACTACACTCTTTATTACGAAATTCCAATTTTTTATTTTCAATGCCTTTGACAACTTCCAAAAGGGATTTATAATAAAATAATCAACTAGCTATTTTCATGTGCTTAATTTATCTTATTCGTCTTATTTAAAAATCAAAAATTTTATCTCTGGTTTATGATTTCCTAGTAAGTTAACCGGCTAACTCCTAATAAACTAATCAAATGGCTTTATCCATTTACCAAAAATACCGCCCGAAAAAATTTTCCGAAATAAGTGGGCAAAACTACATTGTTAAAATACTTTCCAATTCCGTAGCCAACCAAAGAACGGCTAACGCTTATTTATTTACCGGTTCGCATGGCACGGGGAAGACCACTCTGGCGAGAATTTTTTCTAAAGCTGTGAATTGTCTAGACCTCCAAAAACAAAAAAAGTCAGAAATTAAAATTGAACCATGCAATAAATGCAAAAACTGTAAATTAATTCTGAAAAACCAAGCGATCGATTTAAATGAAATTGATGCCGCCTCCCATACTGGAGTGGACAATATCCGCCAGCTAAAAGAAAATGTTTTCACTCCTCCGGTAGCGCTGAACTACAAAGTCTATATCATTGATGAGGTGCACATGCTCTCCTTGGGCGCTTTTAACGCCTTATTGAAAATTCTGGAAGAACCGCCGGCTCACGCTATTTTTATTCTGGCCACTACTGAGGTGCACAAAGTGCCAGATACTATTCTTTCCCGCTGCCAGCGCTTCGATTTCCAAAGACTTTCCCAAAAAGAGATAGCTCAAAGGCTCAAGCAATTGGCGAAAAAAGAAGGCGTTAAAATTGAACAAGCCGCTTTGGAAAATATTGCCATAGAATCAGAAGGAGGAATGCGGAATGCGGAATCTTTGCTGGGGCAAATTATCGCCTTTAAGGAAAATAATATTACCGCGGAAGACGTCAACCGGATAGTCGGGCTTTCTTCCCGGAAAACTGTTTTGGATTTCGTTTCTGGCTTGCTCAAAGGAAAAGTAAAAAACAATCTTAACACTATTAGCCGGATGCAAAACGAGGGAGTAAATCTGAAAAATTTTAACCGGCTCGTGCTCTATTTTTTAAGAATTATTTTATTGGAAAAAGCCGGCAGCAGCGGGAAAGATAATTCCGGCATTGATATTTCACCGGAGCAAAAAAAACAAGTGCGGGAATTGGCAGAAAAAATTTCTTATCAGGATTTGCTTATGGCTGCTAAATTATTTCAAAAAAACATCTCTCTTTTCAAAGACGTTTCTATGTTGCAATTGCCTTTGGAATTGGCAGCTATTGAGTTTAATTTATATTCCACTGTTCCAAAAAACCAAAAAGAAAATAGCGCTGAATCAAGCCGCCCGGATCCGAATCATCAGAACCAAGCTGAGGTTCGCCAAAATGAAGAAAAAATAACTCCCCAAGAATCTGAGAAAAAAAATACAACTGAGGCTTTGTCTGCTGAAAAAAAAGGCGGTGCAGGCTTTTCTTCGGCAAATAAAAATGACAGTTCAGAAGAAATAAATAAACAAAAAAAGAATCCTGTAGTGGAAGAAAATCAATCCAAAACTAACACGGCTAGCAATCAAGGATTAGAAATAGAGAGGGTGCTGGACAACTGGTCAAAAATATTGGAGGCCGTTAAGCCTTACAACCACTCTATCCATGCTTTTTTAAAAAATTGTTCTCCGCTTTGTATCCAGCAAGAAAAATTATTTATAAAAACCAAATATGATTTTTATAAAGCCCGCTTGAACGAACATAATAACAAATTGACAATTAAGCAAGTAGTTGATAAAATTGTTTCTTGTGATTTACAAATTGTAATTTGCACAGAGAAAGAAGCTGAAAAAATGAACCTTGAAAATAATTCTAAAGGCAAAAACCATAATGTCCTCCACGATGCTATGCAAATGATGGGAGGAAGAATTGTGGAGTAAGATCTAGCTTATTAGCTATTTAGCTTTTTAGCGAATAGTTTAGTTAATCAATATCTTAAATATTTATGGCTTTTTATTATACTTACGTTTTAAAAAGTTTCAAAGATAAGAAATTGTATATTGGTTTTACAGCAAATTTAAAAGAAAGAATGGAGAAACATAATAAAGGTTTCGTTTCATCTACAAAAAATAGAAGGCCTTTGAAACTAATTTATTATGAAGCATGCTTGAATAAGAAAAATGCAATGAAAAGAGAGAAACAGTTTAAAACTGGATTCGGAAGAGCTTATTTAAAAAGAAGATTAAAAAATATTTAAAACCTTATACGCTCAAAAGAGATCCCGCCCGCATCGCTACGCGAGCAAGGCTCTCTTGCGAAGCGTTGCGGGCGCGGTCGGGGATCGTCTAATGGTAGTCGCCTCATCGGCGACCCACCGGAGAGGTGGGGACAATAGTTTTACAATTTATTTCAAGATATGTGGTATGTCTATGCCCTTTTAAGCTTAAAAAATAATAGAATATATATAGGGTACACTAATAATTTAAAAAGAAGGTTAGTTGAGCACAATTCTAGAAGAGGTGGTGATTATACCTCCAAAAATAGTCCTTTTAAACTAATATTTTACCCATAAATTAAGTCAATAGTGTTAAACAAAGCCAAATTTACAGATTAGT
>CAYMRZ010000023.1:0-2739 GCA_964393045.1 uncultured Bdellovibrionales bacterium
TTAAAAAATAAAATTCGAAAAGTCGTCAAAAGAAAAGGAACCGTAGTGAATTTTAAAAAAACCAAGATTGTTGAGGCTGTTTATAAAGCCCTCAAAGAAACTGGAGAGGGAGGGCATAAGGATGCCGCGAAGGTCACAGACAAAGTTGTTCGTTTATTAAATAAAAATTATAAGCCGGGCTATATCCCCCATATTGAAGAAGTCCAGGATTTAGTGGAGAGAGTTTTGATGATTTTAGATTTCGAAGAAACAGCCAAGGCCTATATTCTTTACCGGGATAAAAGAAGAAAAATTCGTGATACCGAAGCTTCTTTGGATGAGGCCATAGATTTAGTGGATCAATATTTGAAAGAGATTGATTGGCAAGTTAAGGAAAATTCTAATATGGCTTATTCGCTGCAAGGGTTAAACAATTATATTTCCTCTATTGTCAGCAGCAAATATTGGATGGACCGTGTTTACACCCCCTCTATTAAAAAGGCCCATGAAGAAGGGGATTTTCATATTCATGATTTAGATAAGATTGCCGCTTATTGTTGCGGTTGGGATTTGCAGGATCTTTTGATGCGGGGCTTTACTGGAGTAGCAGGGAAAATTTCTTGCAAGCCAGCCAAGCATTTTCGTAGTGCCCTGGGGCAGATTGTTAATTTTTTCTATACTACCCAAGGAGAAACAGCCGGAGCGCAAGCTTTTTCTAATTTTGACACCCTGCTGGCTCCTTTCATAAAGTATGACGACTTGGAATATAAGGCGGTTAAACAGGCCATCCAAGAATTTATTTTTAATTTAAACGTGCCTACGCGAGTGGGCTTTCAGACTCCTTTCACTAATTTAACCATGGACTTGGAATGCCCGGGCAATTACAAGGAGCAAGGCGTGATTATTGGAGGAGAAGCGCAAAAAGAAAAATACGGCAATTTCCAAGAAGAAATGGACATGATAAACCGGGCTTTTGCCGAAGTTATGAGCGCCGGAGATGCTAACGGGCGAGTATTCACTTTTCCTATTCCCACCTATAATCTTACCAAGGATTTTAATTGGGAAAATAAAAATCTTGATCAGCTCTGGGAAATGGCAGCTAAATACGGCGTGCCCTATTTTGCTAATTTTGTTAATTCCGATATGAAAGCGGAAGATGCCCGTTCGATGTGCTGCCGTTTAAGGCTGGATAATCGGGAGTTGCACAAAAGGATGGGCGGATTATTTGGTTCTGCTCCGCTTACCGGCTCAATTGGCGTTGTGACTATAAATTTGCCGAGAATTGGCTATTTAGCAAAAAGTAAAAAAGATTTTTATAAAAGACTGGATAAGGCAATGGATTTGGCCAAGGAAAGCTTGGAAATAAAAAGGAAAATAATAGAAAATTTTACTACTAAAGGCCTTTATCCCTATGCTAAATTCTATTTAAACAATATTCTTAAAAGGCGCGGCTGCTATTGGGGTAATCATTTTTCCACCATTGGCATTGTGGGAATGAATGAGGCAGTTTTGAATTTTGCCGACACTCCCATCAATACAAAGAAAGGATTAAAAATAGCAGAGGATGTTTTAATGCATATGAGGGAACGGATGCTTAAATACCAAAAAGAAACTGATAATTTGTATAATTTGGAAGCTACGCCGGCCGAGGGCACCAGCTATCGGTTAGCTTTGAAAGACAAAAAGAGATTTCCCAAGATGGATTTTGCCAATAATGGGGCGGTCAAAAAGGGCGCTGAGCCATACTATACTAATTCTTCCCAGTTGCCAGTAGGCTATTCGGACGATGTTTTTGACGCCCTGGACAAGCAAGATGGCTTGCAAACCAAATACACCGGCGGGACGGTTTTCCACATTTATTTAGGCGAAAGAGTGGATAATATTGAAACCACCAAAAAACTGGTTAAAAAAGTAGCCAGCCAATACAAAATGCCTTATTTTACTTTGTCTCCCACCTTCAGTATTTGTCCGGTTCATGGTTATCTGGAAGGAGAACATTTTAAATGCCCGAAATGCGTAATTGATCAGCCGTGCGAAGTCTATTCGCGCATAGTGGGCTATATTCGGCCAGTGCAGCAATGGCATGTAGGAAAAGCGGAAGAATTTAAAGACCGTAAAGAATTCGTGGTTAAGAAATAGAACAGAATCATGAATCAAGAATTATGAAGCAAGGTGAAACCTCAGGAAATAAAATCAAATTTTAGTATAATTTGGATAGAGGCCTCTATAGAGGCCTCTAATTTTATGCGCTCCCTCTAAAATATTTTTCTTATCAAGGATGGTTAAACCTAGGAGATTCAACTTATGAATTTCAATTTTATAGTGGTTAAGCTATAATAATTTTTAGAGGCTTGGATTTAAATTATTAACCTCTAATTTGCAATGAATATAGACTTTAAAAAATTTATTTTAGGCCTGGTTATTTTTTTAGTTTTAATTTTTGCTTGCCAATTGTGGCAGGGAGATTTTTTTAAAAAAATTAACCCCTTGGAAATAACTTTTTTTGACGTAGGCCAAGGCGACGCCGCTTTAATAACTTATTTGGGGCAGTACCAAATTCTGGTTGACGGAGGCCAGAGCGGGGAAATTTTGTTAGAACAATTGAGAGAAGAGCTTCCTTGGCAGGACAAGCAAATTGAATTAGTTATCTTAACTCACCCAGACGCTGACCACTTAAGTGGATTGGTGGACGTTTTTGATTATTACCAAGCAGGATTGTTTTTGAGCAATGGGCAAAAAGCAGCTACGGAAATTTATCAA
>CAYMRZ010000023.1:2749-14681 GCA_964393045.1 uncultured Bdellovibrionales bacterium
ATGAGAGATGACGAAACTATTAGTTATGGTCAGTTTATCAAAGCCTGGAAAGCAAGTTAGAAGAAAAAGGCATTCGCCAGGAAGTCATTGGCGAAGGTTCCAGCTTGAACCTGGGAAACTATTTGAAACTTAGTTTTTATAATCCGGATGAACTGGCAGGGATTAAAGCTGATCGCAACGATAGCTCAGTAGTATTTCGAATGGATTACGGGGAAAATACTTTTCTTTTCACAGGAGATGCAGAAGCATTAGCGGAAAAGGATATGATTGAGGATGAGGAAGATATAGATATAGAATATCTAAAAGTCGGACATCATGGTTCGAAAAATGCCACCAGCAGCGAGTTGCTCAAAGCGGCTACTCCGCAATACGCAATAATCTCGGCTGGCAAGGGCAACCGCTATGGCCATCCGACGCCGGAAGTTTTGGAAAGGCTGGAGGCCGCCCAAACGCAAATTTTCCGCACGGATGAGAGAGGAGACATAAAAATCATCTGCCAGAAGCCGCAGGAGGAGTGTAAAATTCTAGAATAAAAATGATTGACTTTTACCTCAAATTATATTAGCCTTACACCTTCCAAGTTTTTTGACAACATTTAAATATTTATCATTTATTTAGCAAAAACCATTTATCCAAAAGGAGGAAGGAAAATGGAATTACAGAGAAATAGAAGGGATAGCTTGAAAGGGTTTTTTGTTTTTATGCCAGTTCTTTTGCTTGGCGTTGTGGTTAACATCTTTTTTATAGTGGGAGGAAATTATGAGGTATGCTGCTTTCTTTTCTCCTTAGCCTTCAGTTTTTTTTTCATGGCTTTTCTCATTTTTCGTGATAATGTGGAATTGATAGAAAAGAAAGATTGTCAAAAGGGCGGAATTTTGTTTTTGATCTATCCGATCCTTGGCTTGGTAATTCTTAAGTTTTCTTTTGGTGATCCATTGGTAGTGGTGTCGATTTTTTTCGCTTTTCTCGGTATCCTTTTGTTATTTTGGACAAGAGAACTGAGGGTTTTCAGCGAAACAGACAAAAAAATTTATGTGGATAGAGACAATCTTGTCACCTATGGCAAGCCTTGGGCTGAGAAAAGGAAGCCTGAAGATATGCAAAGAGCAATGAAAAGAATAAAAGATTTACTGGCCAATCCTCGATATTTTTTTTCGACTTATTCAAAGGATGGTTCTGTTTACCGAAGTCACGTTGGGATTGTCTGGAATGAAGAAAATTCCAGAATGTTTGGGTTTGTCGATTTTGATTATGAGATAATTTCTGTTCCTCCGGCTACTTTTTTTGATTCTGGAACAAGAAGAGCAATTCGGGAGGAGATAACGGAAATAGCCAGAAGTCGGTTGAAAGATTTTGCGAGGAAAAATCCCGCCGGTTCTTTTTTTACCATGAAAGATAAAGAAACACTGATTTGGGATCACAAAAAAATTCTAATAGAGATGAATTACACTATCGAGACAGGGAATATGCCCGGAGAAGAGACGTCCCAAAAAAAAGATGCAGAAAAGGCAGAGGCAATTTCTGAATTACCACGGGTTACCGAAGGCTCTGTGCCTGAAGCAGACTCGGGAACCAGGGAGGAGTAATTTTTTCAAAACCAACGGCTTGTCTGGAATTCGTGAAAGCGAAACAGGCAAGCCGTTTTTATTTGATTTTATTTTTTATTGATTTATAATAAAAAAGAAATTATTAATTCTTATAAAATCACTATGCGAAAATTACCTGAAGATCATCCTTCCAAGGAAAAAACCCTAGTCATCATTAAACCCGATGGCGTGCAAAGATCATTAATCGGTGAGATTATTAAGCGCTATGAAAGGACCGGTTTAAAATTAATAGCCCTGAAAACTATTATACCCACTGAAGAATTAGCTACCAAGCATTATTATGAAGTCGGCGGAGATGAATGGATTGAAGAAGTGGGGCGCAAAGCAGCCGCTTCCTATGAAAAAAAAGGTGAGAAATCTCCTTTTAAAACTCACAAAGAAAATGGCGAGGCAATCTTGAAATCCAATGCTAAATATCTCAGCTCCGGACCGGTAGTGGCCATGGTTTGGCAGGGCAATCAAGCAGTTGATTTAGTGCGCAAAATCACCGGCGGCACTGAACCTTTAAGCAGCGACGTGGGTACTATTCGGGGCGATTTTACTTTAGACACTTATGGAATGGCAGATTTGGACCGACGCAGCATTCGAAATCTTATCCATGCTTCTGGCAGCGCCGAGGAAGCGGAAAAAGAAATTCCCATTTGGTTTAAGCCGGAGGAAATTATGAATTATCGCTTAGTGCAGGAGCAAATTTTATATGACGTTAACATTGATGGAGTCTTTGAGTAAGGAAAATATTTTTACCAAAAACCAGATTAATAAACTTTATGAAGCGCTAGCTCAGGATTGGGTTGGCGTTTTGCCAACTGACACTATCTATGGTTTGAGTGCGTCAGTTTTTTCCCGAGAAGCGGTAGAGAGAATTTATCAGCTGAAAAAAAGAAGTAAAAATAAACCGTTAATCGTTTTAATTTCCAGTTTGGATGATTTGGAAATTTTTGGCGCGAAGCTGGATAAGCTTGCGGAAAACAAATTAAGACAAGTCTGGCCGGGCAAAGTGAGCGTAATTTTGGAAGGCCATAATCCTGAATTTGATTACCTATATTGCGGCGGAGACAGCTTGGCTTTCCGGATGCCGGATTATAAATCCATTCAAGAAATCCTAAAAAAAACCGGCCCGATTGTCAGCACCAGCGCCAACGTGGAGGGCCAACCATTTGCTAGAGATATTTCCGAGGCCCAAAAATATTTCGGTAATAAAGTTGATTTTTATTTGGATGCCGGGGAGTTAGATTCACAGCCTTCAAAGGTTCTAAGAATCAAGAAAGGAAAAGTGGAGAAAATAAGGTAAAAAAAACATTCCAACATTCGCAAGAATGTTGGAATGTTATATTCATAGGAAGTTGATGCTGGTATATTTTGTTTAATTTGTTTTTGGTTTCAATTTTATTTATAATAAAAAATGAGGTGAAGTTTATTTTTAATTAAAAATAAATGAAAGAAAAAATTGGCCCTAGCAAGGAGGAGTTTCAATTTGAACCTCCCAAATTCAAAAATTTTCCTGAGAACAAAGAAGAGATTAATGAAATCTTGGAAGGCTTGGATGAGAAAATTGCAGAGATAAAAAGTTTTTTAAATGATGACAATCTGAAAAAAGCCGAGAAAGCCGGTGTCAGCGAAAGTTCAAGAAAAAAATTAGAGATTATCAAAAGAAATATTTCCGATCTGGTTCCCTTGTTAGATGATCCGGAAATTAAACTAATAAAAAACAGCCATTTTTGTGATCGGCTGGGAAATTTCTGTGGTTGTCTTGGCTTGGCGGATAGAATTATCAAAAAGAAAGGAGAGGAAGATATGAGTGAAAAATTAATTGCTAAATTTGAAGACCAAGTTATTCGTTATCATAATTATTTTTCCGAATGCATTACCAATGATAATTTTTTGAAGGAAGAGCTAGAAACGATAGATGGAGTGAAGTTGCATTAAATTTTTTTAAATATTTTTTTTTATATTCAAAATCAAACATTCTCCAGGACTTGCCCTGCAATAAGGCAACAAGCACTTTTTGTTTAAAATATTTTTACGAATTACAATTCTAAGATGAATAAGTTGCTAAATAGCAGTTCATTTTTGACAATAACCAAAGTGGGGGATAGACTATTACTATTGAACAAAAAATGTTCAAAAGTTCCTAAAAAATAAATACTACCAGACTCAGCAAAGGGAGGAATAAAATGTGTGGCATTATTGGTATTGTATATGATCACTATCTGGCAGCCAAAGATGTCTATGCGGGGCTAATGCACCTGCAGCATCGCGGCAAAGAAGCTGCCCGGATTGTTACCACAAACGGCCAAAATTTTTATCAGGGCGGAGGCAAGGGAGAGATTGCCCGAGCCTTTTCGGGAATTGAATCCTTGACAAAGCTCAAGGGGTCAATTGGCATTGGGCAGACGCGCTACTCAACCACTGGCGGATCAATCGACTGGGACAACTTGCAACCCATCCGAGGCTACTTTCAGGAACGCTATCCTTTTTACGTTGTTCACAATGGCAACATAGTCAATCTTAACATAGACAACATTAATTGTCGGCGCTCTGGCATGTCAGATACTTATCAATTCGTGCAAAAATTGGCCCATTCAAAATGCTTTGATTTTAAAGAAGCTGTGATTGAGACTGTTAAACTCCTCAAGGGATCATTTTGTTTTATAATCTTGTTTGAAGGAGAATTGATCGTTGTCAAGGATCGTTTTGGATTTTGCCCGTTGGTGATAGGAAAAAAGAATGGAGGCCATGTTGTAGCTAGTGAAACCTGCGCATTAGACATGATTGGGGCGGAATTCATTCGCGATGTTTTTCCCGGAGAGATAACTGTAATTGCGCCAGACAGCATAAAGACCGAGTATTGGGCTAATAGTACCAATCTTAAGTTTTCTATTTTTGAATTTATTTATTTTCTGCGTCCGGATTCAAAAGTTTTCGGGGTTGAAGCCGGGCTAGCTCGCCAGTGCATCGGACGGCGTCTGGCACTCAGAAGCCCTGTGCCGGCGGGAATGATTGTGCCTATCCCGGACTCGGCCAATGATTTGGCGCTGGGTTATTATTTGGAGAACTTAAAATGGCATCCGAAAGCGGTTTTCCAGCCAAATGCCTTTCTGCGCTCCCACTATGTGGGCCGGACATTTATTGAGCCTTTGCGCAAGAATCGGGAATTGGCTCAAAAACAGAAATTCAACATCCGCTCTTCGCTTTTTCGGGATGTGAAAGACGTCATTCTTTTGGATGATTCTCTTATTCGTTCGACTGTGATGAGCTGGCGGGTCAAAGACATCGCCTCCTTGCCAGGAAATGAAAAGAGACGCATCCATGCCCGCATCGGTTCCCCGCCATATGCCCATGGAGATTATTATGGTGTTGACACCTATCGTAACGGCGAAAGTTTGGCTATCAAGCTTTTCAATCATAATATTGACAAGTTGGCTTCACATATCGGTCTTGCCTCGCTGGTATATTCGGATTTGTATGAAGAAGTGATTGGCGGCATTCTTGATGCCCAAGAGATGACAACAGAAAACGGTGTCTTTGACTGCAACTCTTTTTACACGGGACCTTTTACTGGAGATTATCCGGATGGAACGGGAGTTTATTTCTCTTAAGCACAAATCCTAAGTTCTTTTCTAGATAGAAATTTTTTTTAAAGCGCGTCCTGCATCTATATAGATGCAGGACGTTTTCATTAAGGAATAATCAGAAGTAATAGGGAGATAAAATTGCATTAAATTTTTGAGGTATCTATCGATATCTCTATTTGTAGGTAAAAAACATTCCAACATTCTTGCGAATGTTGGAATGTTTTTTAAAACGGCTATATACAGGTTACATATTTAAAAAAGAGGACATTATTTTAAATTTTAAATTCAATAACGTCGCCGTCTTGGACGATGTAGCCTCGGCCTTCGGTACGGAGCAGGCCTTTTTCCCGGGCGGCGGAGTAGGAGCCGATTCTTATCAGTTCCTCATAAGAAATTACTTCTGCACAGATGAATTTTTCCTCGAAATCGCCATGGATGGCTCGGCCGGCGCGGGGAGCAGCGGAGCCTTCCGGCACGGTCCAAGCGCGAGTTTCATCTTCGCCGGTAGTGAAAAAAGTTATTAATCCCAGCATTTGATAACTTTTTTTAATCAATTCAGATAATTCTGATTTCAACTCCAGCTCCATTTTTTCTTCGTTTGATAATTCCAAGAGTTCCTCTTCAGTTTTGATGTCCAGGGATAAGTAATTAGTAACTGGTAATTGGTAATTAGTGACAATTTTTTTAATATCTTGAGATTCATCAGCGTTAAGAATATAGAGAATGGGTTTAAATGACAGCAATTGCAAATCCTTAATCAACTTGAAATCTTCTCCAAGATTTTTAATAAATTCTTGAACTTTACTTATTTGATTAGTATCTAACGCCTGTTTTAATCCTTGAATCAATTTAAGGACTTTTTTGGCTTTTTCGTCTTCACCCCGAGCTTCTTTTTTGATTTTGGCAATGCGGCTTTCCACGGTTTGGAGATCCGCCAGAATCAATTCTGTATTGATAATTTCCATATCCCTTTTCGGATTGATGGTTTCATGGACGTGGGCAATATCGGAATTTTTGAAAACGCGGACTACTTGGGCGATAGCATCTACCTCCCGGATGTTATGCAGAAATTTATTTCCCAAGCCTTCACCTTTGCTGGCGCCTTTCACTAAGCCGGCGATGTCCACGAATTCAATAGCGGAATAGATTTTTTTAGCTGAATTAGATAATTGCGCCAGCTTATCGACCCTCTCATCTGGCACTTCTACGATGCCAACATTGGGCTCGATGGTACAAAAAGGGTAGTTGTTGATATCTACTTGGATTTTGGTTAAAGCCTTGAATAAAGTGGATTTGCCCACATTAGGCAGACCGACGATGCCGATTTTCATACAATTGTTTTACAATTGTCGCGGACATACGCAGACTATACGCTGAATTACGCAGACAATCATTAATTAATTTCTTGTAGAGACGCGATTTATCGTGTCTTCACATATCATCGCTTTTATTGAAAAAGTTGTCAATGGGTTTATAATTAAAGATAATTTCAGCATATATAGTATCATACAGTATACCAGTATACTGTATGATAAATTTATAACATTAAAAATAAGGGAAAATGAAAAATGAAAAGGAAATTTTAAGAGTGATTAAAAAATTTAGGCAAAAGCTCCCCAAATTTTCTGACGGCCGGATAAACTACCGACGTTCGAAGGAAGCGCCGGTTTTGAATGTTTTTTTGAAATACAAAAATGAGATTTTGATTTTAAAGAGAAGCGACAAAGTGCTGGCTTACAAGGGAAAATGGAATAGTATTGGCGGATTTTTGGATGAGGTTAAGCCGGTGGGAGAAAAAGTTTTGGAAGAAATAACAGAAGAAACAGGCACTGAAAAAGAAAATATAATTAAAATTAAAATTAAAGCAATTATTAAATATGAGGATGTAGAAATTAACCGGACCTGGCTAATTGTGCCGGTGCTAGCTGAATTGAAGGAGAAGCCGGAAATTGAATTAGATTGGGAGCACGATGAATATAAATGGATTAGGCCGGGAGAAATCAGGAAATACGACACTATTCCCGATTTAGATAAAATTTTAAGTTCGCTTTTGGGTCCGGGTGCCGCTTCAGGGCAGTGAGATAAAAATTTTTAAATAAAAATTTGCTAAACTGGAATAAAAATAATATAATTAAGCCATAAAAATCATAAAGGAAAAAGGATAAATTTAAATATATTTATAAAATAATTATTAATAAAAAAATATGTCAATTGGAATAATAGTTTTGATTATTCTGGTTATATTAGCCGGCTGGCTAATTATGATTTACAACGGTTTAATCAAAATGCGAAACCGAGTAGATGAAGCTTGGTCGGACATCGATGTCCAGCTTAAAAGGCGTTATGATCTAATTCCTAATTTAATCAACACCGTCAAAGGCTATGCGGCCCACGAAAAAGAAGTTTTTGAAAAAGTGACAGAAGCTCGAACGCGAGCCATGGGGGCCAAAGATGCCGGAGAGCAGGCTAAGGCTGAAAATATGCTGAGTGATACATTAAAATCGCTTTTTGCTGTAGCAGAAAACTATCCAGACTTAAAAGCCAATGAAAATTTTTTGGAATTGCAGCGGGAGCTTACTGATACAGAGGATAAAATCCAGGCAGCTCGAAGATTTTATAATGGCAATGTGCGGGATTTCAATACCAAAATTCAGATATTCCCTAATAATTTGATCGTCGGGATTCTTAAATTCAAGCCTTATGAATTTTTTGAAGCAGAGGGCGAGGAAAAAGAAAATGTTAAGGTGGAGTTCTAAATAGGAAAATTCAAATTTAATTTGGTTTTTGTAATTAATTTAGAATTAGGTTTTTGTCATTTGGCATTTTGAAATATATTCTGAAATTTCTCCTAAATTAAATGCATTCATAAATACTAGTTATAAAAAAAATTTCGGAAAATGAGATATATTTAAAAAACTCAACTGCTAATTACGATTTACAAATTTACTAATTACAAATGACTTTATATACCCAGAAGGACAATAATGTGCGGCTAACTTGGGCCTATTTAACCGGTTTTTTGGTTTTTGTGATTGGCATTGGCTGGGTTTTTTCCCAGGCGATGGGGAATTCATATATTTTATATGGGGCAGTTATTTTTGCCGTTTTAATGAATTTGATTAGTTACTGGCATAGTGATAAAATAATTTTAGCTATCAGTGGAGCTAAGCCGGTAACTCGCGAAAACGCCAGAGAAATTTATAACTTAGTGGAAAATCTTTGCATTACAGCCGGGCTGCCAGTGCCAAAAATTTACATTATTCCCGATAGCGCCCCCAATGCTTTTGCTACCGGACGCGATCCAAAACACGCGGTAGTAGCGCTCACTACCGGCATAATAGAAAAACTGGAAAAAAGGGAGTTGGAAGGGGTTATTGCCCATGAACTTTCCCATATTGGCAACAGGGATATTCTACTGGGAACTGTGATTACTGTTTTAGTCGGTTTTGTGGCCTTGCTTTCTGATTTTTTCCTGCGTTGGACAATTTTCGGGGGACGGGATAATGACAATAAAGGCCAGGCTCAAATGATAATGATGATTATTGCTCTAGTTCTAGCTATTCTAGCACCGATTGCCGCCATATTGATGAAGCTGGCCATTTCCCGCAAGAGAGAATATTTGGCAGATGCGGATGGCGCGCTTTTAACCAGATTTCCCCAAGGCTTGGCAGATGCTTTAGAGAAAATTTCTTCTGACAGTAAAGGATTAGATAAAGCGAATAAAGCCATGGCCCATATGTATATCATAAATCCGCTTAAGGGTAAAAAAGCAAAAGGGTTTGTAACTAAATTGTTTATGACTCATCCGCCGATAGAGGAGAGAATTAAGAAACTTAGGAGTATGGCAGTTTAATTGATATTTGCAATATTATAAGAGTATAATAATAATTAATAAACTAATCTAGAAAGGCAGGTGTAAAAAATGGATCAAAATAACCCACAACAAAACAACCAACCGCAGCAAGACAATCCTCAGCCTCAGCAGCCGCAGAGCGGAGGAGAGCAGAAGGAAGCTGCCAAACCGGCAGATAATGGAAAAATTTGGGGAATCGTTGGCTATATTTTTCCTGTGCTCTTTTTTATTCCCCTAGTGATGGATGAATTAAAGAATAATCCTTATTCTAAATTTCATGCCAACCAGCAGTTGAATTTATTTTTAGCAGCTATTGCAGTTAATATTGTCGGAGGCGTAATTCCAATTCTAGGCTGGTTTATTATTTTGCCTATTGGCTCAATAATCTTAATAGTTTTTGCTATTATGGGAATTATCAATGCCGCTAACGGAAAGCAAAAGCCTTTGCCGCTAATCGGTGGAATAAAAATCATAAAGTAACTATTTATAGCGAATAGCTATATTGCACAACTGTTAAACCAGCTTTTTTCGGATTGGTTTGACGCTTGGCCAATGGGGCTTATTGAAAAATTTTAAATTTTAAATTTTAAAATAATTTTTAACAGTTTAATTTTTAATGCAATAAAAACAGAAAAAACTTCCTAGTTCTTCCTTGGAACAAGGGATGGATAAGAAAGAAGAAAGAAAATCCCCTGCGGAAGAGAGGGGGAATAGTAAGAAACTGTCCAAAACGAAGCAGGTGGTTTCAGAGTTTAACTCTGGGAAAATCTAAGAGTTAAACTATAAGAGGCAATACTTTTTAGTTTGTTGGGAAAAAATATTACTAAATATAAAAATAAAAATCAAAAAATATGAGGAGAACAAAAATAATTGCTACAATTGGGCCGGCTTCTATAAAAAAAGAGGTCTTGGAGCAACTGATAAAAGGCGGTGTAAATATATGCCGTTTGAATTTTTCCCACGGCGACTACCAATGGCATAAGCAAGCGATTAAAAAAATTCGCAGCATTGCAAAAAAGCACAGGAAAAATATAGCCATTATGACTGATATCCAGGGTGCCCGCATTCGTGTTTTAAATAAAAAATCCCTATTTTTAAAAAAAGGCGAAAAGGTTTATATCACCGATGCCGACAGCCCTCACAACTCCAGATGCAAAAAAGAATTGGTTCTAGATTGGGACGATTTTTATTTGCATATTAAAAGAGGGGATCAGATTTTTATTGACGACGGCTTAGTAAATCTTAAAGTTGTCCGAAAAGCCAGGGAAGGATGCGTAGCGCAGGTGCTTGAAGGGGGGAAAATAATAAAAGGGAAGGGCGTCAATATTCCAGCAATTTCTCCTTATCTGGGATTTTTAACAGAAAAAGATTTAAAGGATTTAGATTTTATTTTAGAGCAAAATGTTGATTTTCTATGCGCTTCTTTTGTCAGCAAAGCCAGCGATATCGAAAGCTTAAAGAAAATTATCGGGAGTCATTTTGAAAAGACATTGCAACAGAAAAAAATTAAATTAAAAAACAAGCATTTAGCGCCGAAAAGCAACAAGAAATTACTTCCCTGTATTGTGGCTAAAATCGAAAGAAAAGAGGCTATCCGCAATTTAGAGAAAATTGTCCAAGCAGCCGATGCGGTTATGGTGGCGCGGGGAGATTTGGCGATTGAAATGCCCCAGGCTGAGATGGGGGTTTTGCAGAAAGATATTGTGAAGCAATGCATCAAATACAGGAAACCGGTTATCGTGGCTACTCAAATGGCGGCCTCTATGATGGCCAAGCCCCGCCCTACTCGGGCGGAAATTTCTGACATTACTAATGCGGTGGTAGATGGAGCAGATGCGGTGCTTTTTAGCAATGAAACCACTATGGGCAAATATCCGGAAAAGGTAATTGAAACTGCCGTTGAAATCATAGAAGCAACGGAAAAGTCTCCTTATAACGATGTAAAGTTGAAAAAAAATAATAAGTTTGCTAGGATGCTTTTCTCCAGGAAGAGGAAAAGGAAGAGAACTCAAACCGTAACAGTAAAAGATATAGAGAATTGCCTTGCCATATCTTCATTAAGGCAGGAAGACATTATTGTGAAATTTAAGCCAGCTTGCAAAGAGACTAAGAGAAAAGCTGCTGTAATCTGGAGCGTGAAATAATATTAGCTTATTAGTTTTTAGCTAATTAGCTTGTTAGCTTTAAAAATATAAATTGCAGTTTATAGAAAAAAATGTTACGTAGCATGCTACGTAACAAATTTTAAAAAACAGAGGAAAATTAGCTACGAGTCCCCAAAGGCGGGCCAGCTCAGAGGTGGGGTCATAGGCTAGAAAAAGAGAAATTGAATTAAAAAAATATGGACAGCAGAAAGAACTGTTATTTAAAAAGTTAGGTATAAAATAATTGGGTAGGTTCGCATAGTGGTCGATTGCGCCTGCTTGTCGCCCTGCGGGCGATCAGCCGTAGGCTGGGAGTATGGCATAAAAAATGTGAAATGATTTTAAAAATTATTAATATGGGAAAAATTTAGATAGAATTTTTTAAACGGAGAGATGCCAGAGTGGTCGAATGCCAGCCTACGGCTGATCATCTGCAGGATGAGGCTTGTCCGTTTTACAAATAATTTTTAGTAATAATGAGAGGTTACACATATTTATTAAAGAGTAAAAAAGCTAATTGGCACTATATAGGCTCTACAAAAGATTTAAGAAATAGGTTCAAGGAACACAATCAAGGCAAAGTTAAATCTACGAAATTTTACAAGCCCTTTATTTTAATTTATTATGAGGCTTACGGAAGTTGTGCTTTAGCAAAAAAAAAGAGAGATGGAGTTAAAGAAAAAGGGCCAGCAAAAAGAATTATTATTCAAGAGACTGGGTATAAAATAAAATTGGTGGGTTCGCATAGTGGTC
>CAYMRZ010000024.1:0-14610 GCA_964393045.1 uncultured Bdellovibrionales bacterium
CCCGAAATGCTAACGCATAGCGTTGCAGGCGGGCGCCCAGGGTCTTCTGCAAAAGGCGGATAAATATGGAAATAATTATTATTTTTATTAGCTAAATCCAGTTAACCCCCTCTTGTTTTTTCAGCCAAGTCAGCTGCCTTTTAGCATATTGCCGCTCGGCTAGATAAACTCTTTCTTCTAATTCATTTTTAGAAATTTTTTTCTGCAAATATAGAGGAATCCAAAAATAGGCCAGGCCGAAAGATTGGATTTTTTCCCAGCTTAAATTATATTTTTCTTTCAATTTTTTTACCTCCTCTATCATTCCTGCTTCAAATCGCTGTTTTAGCCTTTTTTTGATTCTTTTTTCTAATTTTTCCATTTTTACATCTAAGGCCAGCTGGTGAAAATTCCAAATTTCGTTTTCTTTTTTTAATTTAACTATTTGGGGTCGGAGGTTCGACCTCCATACGGAAATCAAACCTCCGTATGAATCCGCTATTTCATAATTCCCTTTTTTAATTTCCGGCACCTCTCCTAATTCAGTGGCAATTTCAATCGCCCGAATAAGGCGCTGCCTGTTTTGATGGTCAATGCCTTTGGCTCTTTGGGGATCCAATTTTTTCAGCTCTTCAAAAAGTTCTTTGGCTGTCTTGTTACGTAGCATGCTACGTAACAAGCTATTGGGTTTGACTTGGGGAAATTTCTCGTCAAGAACCACGCTGGAGACCCAAAAACCGGTGCCGCCGCAGATAATCGGCATTTTGCCGCATTTATTAATATCTTTAATCAATTTTTCACAATCTCTTTTGAAATGGGAAATATTATATTCTTTTTTAGGCGAAACAAAATCAATTAGATAATGCGGGACACTTTTATAAACAAAAATTTTTTTGTTATCTTCCCCTTTTTTAAAAGGGGGACTGAGGGACCCGCCTGCTTCGATATGCGAAGCATTTCGGGCAGGGTTTTTATGTTTTAAATTTGTCATTTCGCATTTGGAATTTGTTTGGAATTTGTAATTTGTGATTTGTGGTTGATTTTTCCACTTCCCTTCCACTTTTCCAGTACCCAAATCCATATCTTTATAAATCTGCCGGGAATCAGCCGAAATTATTTCTCCGTTTTCTTCTTTGGCCATATCCACTGCCAAATCCGACTTCCCGCTGGAAGTCGGCCCCAAAATCACCATAATATCAATCTCTTTTTTCATAAAAATACTTTATAAGCTTTCTAACTTTTTTTACTTTCTAACTAATTTATTTTAACTCCATCTGCGCTTCCGCTTCCAAGTCCCGCCAATTGTTTTCTAGTTTTTTATTATCCCTAAATTTTATTCTCGCTGCAGCCGCTACGCCGACCATAGCGGCATTATCTCCGCAAAATTTAATTAGCGGGCAATGAAATTCTAATCCATTCTGCATTGCCATTTTCTCTAAATCGTTTCTCAGCCGTTGATTGGCCGCCACTCCGCCAGCCAATAAAAATGTTCTCGGATTATATCTTTCAATAGCTTGGCAGGATTTTTCACATAAAACTTCGCTGACAGCATTTTCGAATTCATAGCAAACCAATTTTTTATAATTTTCTAATTCTTTTTCGCCTGCTTGACTCTTTGGAGGTAAGTTGCGTAATTTACTCGCCTTGCCTGTTGAAAACGAGCCACATAAATCCTGCCAGTAGTACAAAACCGCTGTTTTTAAACCAGAAAAAGAAAAATTTAAATTTTTGCTTTTCAGCATCGGCCGCGGGAATTCTATTTTTTCTTTTAAAACCCCCTTAATCCCCCTTTTTAAAATGGGGAAATTAGGATAAGTTTGATTTTTTTTAATTTGAAATTCATAATTTGTTTGAAAATTTAAAATTGGAAATTTAAAATTCCATTTCGAGGCTAGTCTCGCAACAGCCGGTCCTCCCGGATAACCCAAGCCTAAAATTTTAGCTACCTTGTCATAAGCCTCGCCGACGGCATCATCCTGGGTCTGGCCGATAATTTTATACTTCAAATCTTTTTTCATTAGAACCAGCTGGGTGTGCCCGCCGGAAATTACTAAAGCTAAAACAGGAAATTTAAATTTATTCAAACTGCCAAAATATTTTTTATTCTTCTTCTCTATATAGTTAGAATAAATATGGCCTTCAATATGATGAATGCCTGTTAAAGGTTTTTCACAAAAATAAGCCAGGGTTTTAGCCGCATTAGTGCCAAGCAAAAGCGCCGGGATCAGGCCCGGACCTTGGGTAACGGCCAATAAATCAATTTCTTTTAATTCTAGCTCGGCTGATTTCAATGCTTTATCCAAAACCGGAACAATATTTTTCAAGTGCTCCCGGGCTGCTAGGTTCGGCACCACCCCGCCCCATTTAGCGTGGATTTTTACCTGAGAGGAAACTACATTGGATAAAATTTCAAAATCGCCAGTCTTTAAATCTGTTTCTATAACCGCTATCGCAGTTTCATCACAACTGGTTTCAATAGCTAAAATTTTCATATTTAAATTGCAATTTAAATGGTTATTTTTATCTTTAGCTTTTTATAGATTAAAATTATTCCTACCGCTATAACCCCTAAGCTTAAATATTGCCCGGTGGTGAAAATGCCATAAAATTTTTCTTCCCGTACAAATTCTATTAGAAATCTGGCTACGCCGTAAAAAACTAAAAATAACGGAAACAATTTGTTTTGTAAACTTTTCTTGTTGCGCAGCAGCCAAAGAATTAAAAAAATTACTATCCCCTCGAAAAAGGCTTCGTAAAGCTGGGAGGGATGGCGCAAAAAATTATCTTCCGCTAAAGGAAAAAACATTCCCCATTTTTGTTCAGTTATTCTTCCATAAAGCTCACCGTTGAAAAAATTTCCCATTCGTCCGAAAAAATATCCCAACGGTACGGAGGGAATAATAAAATTAAGCCAAGGCTGCAATTCTATTTTTTTTATTTTGGCATAAATAAAAACTGCTAAAAAGGCGCCAGCTAATCCGCCGAAAAAAGACATCCCGTAAATGCCGGCATAGCTTCCTCCTTGAAAAGGGTTAAAGAGCTGCCAAGGTTTTAGAATTAAATCCATATCATAAAAAAATCCGTAGCCGATTCTGGCGCCCAAGATTAAACCCAAAATGGCAACCAGGAAAATATCCAGAAATTGGTTCTTGGCTTGCTGCTTATTTTTAATGAAATAATTTGCTTCTCCTTTTTCGATTCGCCGCAAAACTAGCACTAAAACTGTCAAAAAAGCCAGCAGATAACCCAGGGAATACCATTTTATTTCAAAGCCTCCCAAAGAAAAAAAGACGGGATTAATTTGACTGGGCAGGTTTTGCCAGAAATGAAGAAAATTTTCTGACATATTTTTACTTTTTAAAAAATTAGTTTATAATGAGACTACAAATTACCAGCCTCGACTAGACGTCAAGTCTAGGCGGGCAAATCTAATACTTGCTCGCAATGCGTTACATGGCAAGGCAGATGGGCAAATACAAATCGGTTTTCAAGTTTAGCTTTAGCAAGAAAAATTTCTTTTTATTCTTTAAAAACTATTAAAACAAAAATAAATGAATCTAAAAAACTTTGACCTTTTTGAGTGGATTTCCAGTTTTGGAATTTCCAAACAGCTAGTAGGCGACCTTTCCATCCTAGCCATTTTCATTATCGCCGGCATCATCCTGGTGGCTTTAATAAAAAAGAAATACCTGGGGGCTTTTCTTCTTTCTATGTACATATCTTATGTAATTTTTACTTTTTCTTATTTTCTGCCAGACGATTCCCCTTTTGTAAACATCTTTTATTTTGTAATAATATTTACAGTTATTTTCATAATGATGAGAAAATTCATCATATTCAATATCGGCGGCGGAACTCTGGCTATTTGGGTTCAATCTCTGCTTTTGGCGCTTTCAGTTATTTGTATGTTTATAAATTTATTTATCGGAGTCCTTCCTTCCGGATATATTGAAGAATTTTTTACTCCCTTTTCTAAGCAAATCTTCGGCTCCCAGGCTTTTCAGCTGGCTTGGGTGATTATTCCTTTCGTGGTACTGGCCTTTGTAAAAAAATATCGACACTGAGATACAAGATACAATAACCAAAAAATATAACCTTTAATAATCAACTTTTTTATTGTTTTTTTCCATGTTTGCTATTATTGTTGACAGAATATTTTTCAATTCTTTTGCTTCTTATTTTAATTCCTGCATTCTTTCCTTGAATTCCGGATTTGCTTCCTCAATTAAATGTAGCCAATGAATTACTTCCTTTGCCTCTTTTCTGGAAATTCGCATTCTATGAAGAAAATCTTTTTTACCAAGAGAATCATTAGCCTCACGATAATTTGCACCTACCGACCCAGCGGATCCAACTGCTTGTCCACTTAATCTATTATTTATTGAATCTTTTGGTAACGCTCTGCACAAACGAACTACTCTTTTTGCAAACTCAGTTATTCTCTCTTCTAAATCAAATTTGTGCATAACTTTTTTCGATTTTTGATTATTGATTATTTTTTGATTATTGTTTCTTGATTATTGGTGATTATTATCAGATTCCCAACCCTACTCTTTTCCTTACTTCCCTCATTTTTTGCTCAGCCAAGGGCTGGGCTTTTTTTGCACCTTTTTCTAAAATCTCTTTCACTTCCTCATCGGAAATTTGATTATATTTTTCCTGAAAAGGCTTGAGAAAATTTATCACCGCTTCGGCCAGCCCTCTTTTAAATTCCTTATATCCCTTGTTTTTGTATTCCTCCGCGATTGCCTGCGGTTTTTTGTCACTTACTAAAGAAAAGATATTAATTAAATTTTTTAAGGCCAGGCGCTCGTCTTTATACTCAATGGCTGGCTCGCTGTCCGTTACTGCCCGCTTAATTTTTTCCCTGATTTGCTCTTCGCTGTCCATTAATTCAATCCGGTTATATTTTGATTCAGCCGACTTAGACATTTTCTTTTCCGGATTGTCCAAGCCCATAATTCTCATCCCCTCTTCCCTGATGTGCACTTTGGGAATTTTGAAAGTTTCGCCGAATTGGCTGTTGAATCTTTTGCCTAAGTCCCGCGCCAACTCCACATGCTGCACCTGGTCCTCCCCGACTGGCACTACTTCCGTATCATAGAGCAAAATATCCGCTGCCATTAAAATCGGATAATTCATCAATCCTGTATCAATGCTGTTAATATGATCAAATTCCCCTTCTTTTAATTTAGCTTTCTCTTTAAATTGCGTCATCTTGAAAAGCTCTCCCGTTTTAGCAATCGTGTTCAAAATCCACATCAATTCACAATGGGCTGGCACTTCCGATTGGACAAAAATAATGGCTTTCTCGGGGTCAATGCCGGCAGCCAAATAGACTTTGGCAATTTCAATGATTTTCTTCTTCAATTCCTCCGATTTTTGAAGCACGGTAATGGCATGCATATCCACCACGCAAAAAATTGAATCATATTTTTCATACATTTCTACCCAATTTTTTATGGCGCCTAAATAGTTGCCCAGATGAAGGTTGCCGGAGGGCTGAATGCCGGAAAAAATTCTTGGTTTCATAATTTTAAAGATTTAAGATTTAGGATCTAGGATTTAAGAGTTTTCTTATTCTTAATTCTTAAATCTTAATTCTCAAATTTGTATTCCTATCCTACCTTAAATTGCCTCCAAAGTAAATGAAATGATTGAAAAAAATAAAAAAAATGTTAAAATTATAATAACGAATATAATAATTAATGGAAGATTCGTGTGGTTTCCGCGTTAATCTGCGTGAAATCTGTATGAACTCGCATACCTAGAAATTTAAAAAATTTCTATGCGATAAAGCTATGCAAAACGAAAGTGATAAAAAAATCGGCTATGTCGAAGCTTTTAAAAAAGCTTTCATCAGGATTTGGCACTATAAGTTTCTTTGGTTCTGGGGCATCTTTTTGCCTTCGGCTTTTTCTTTTAATATAAATTTTTCTAGTTCTCCGAATGAAACTCAGTATGAAAATTTGTCAGCAAGCCAGATGCAAGAAAAAGTGCTTGGCTTTTTGGAAGAAAATTGGAAATTGATTGCTTTGAGCGCGGCTTTATTTTTATTGTTAAGCTTAATATTATGGATTATTTCCGCCATTGCCCGAGGAGGAGTAATCAGTTTTCTTAATTTCAGCCAAAATTTAAAGGATGACTATAAAAAAATAAGCCCCAAGGAAGAATTTAAGGGAGTTTGGACTATGGGAAAAAATAAGCTAAAAAAAATCCTTAAATTGGACCTGCTTTTCTATCTCGCCTCGCTGGCTATTTTTTTTGTAGCCATGCTGCCGATCGCGGCATCAATTATGAACGGCAAAAAGGGATTGATTTTCGTGATTATTGCTGGCCTGCTCGTTCTCTTGCCTTTGCTGTTCTTGTTTATTTTGATAAAAAATATCAGCCTTATTTATATCGTGCTGGCCAACTTAAAAACTTTTCAAGCCGTTGAGCAAAGCTATTGCCTGATAATAAAAAATATCAAAGAGCTTGTTAAGCTGCTGGCTTGTTTTCTGCTCTTGGGGTTTTTGGCCAGTTTTGCACTTGCCGCTGTTGTCATGGTTTTGGCAGTCATCTTTATCGGCTTCCTGGGATTATTAACCATTTCCTTGGGAATAAATTTAAAACAGCTTTTCCAATTCAGCCCTGAAATATTTTCACAAGGCATGGCGCCGACCTGGGAATTAATTATAATCCTCAGTTTTCTGCTTATGTTTTTGCTGTTATTTTTCTTATTAATCCTTGCAGTAAAATCAATTTTAGCTTTAATAAAATATGATGTCTGGATTTGGTGGGTCAAGAAAAACCAAGCCATAAAAATAAGAAATGAGGCCTTGATGAAAAATCCTGCTTTAAAAAAGGAAAGGCCCAGCGCGGCAGTAGAAAGCGAATAAATGAACCGGGAACGAATAAATTTTAATAGACAAAAATTTAAAAAACTGCTAGAATAGAATAACGTTGTTTAGGAAAATGAAGTTGTAGCCAATAAAAATTTTAATAAATAAAATAAAAAAATGCTTATCACATGGTATGGTCATTCCTGTTTTAAAATCCAAACTAAGCCTTACAGAGGCTCGGAAGAAGCCACAATTTTTACCGATCCTTTTGATAAGGCTGTCGGCCTCCGCCCCCCGCAAAGCAATGCTGATATTGTTACTATTTCCCATGCCCACTACGATCACAATAACCCTTCCGCCTTAAAGGGCGAGCCGTTAATTATAAATGCCCCGGGAGAATATTCCAAACAGCATATTCAAATTATCGGCGTAGATTCTTTCCACGACAAAAAAGAAGGAGCGGAGCGGGGACGCAACACTATCTTTATAATAGAAAGCGAAGATTTAAGAGTGTGCCATTTGGGAGACTTAGGCCATCTTCTTTCTGAAAAACAACTGGACCAAATCGGCGAAGTGGACGTGCTTATGATTCCGGTGGGAGGGGTTTTTACTTTAGAGCCCAAAGACGCGGAAAGTGTCATCGGGCAATTGGAGCCTAAAATCATTCTTCCTATGCATTATAAAGTGAAAGGCCTAAAAATAAACATTAATGATGAATCTGCTTTCTGCAAAGAAATCGGAGGCTGCCCGGAAAAAAAGATAGATAAATTAAATATCAAGAAAAAAGAATTGGAAAAAATTGAAAATAAAATCGTGTTATTGGATATTTTAAACAGTTAAAGAATGGCAATTAAAGCGCAAGAAAAAGACAATATCTGTCACCTGAAATATTCTTTATTCTTTATCTTTAAATAAAATGATTGAGCGAAAATTTAGATACTTAACCATGCTGATTAAAAAACTCAGAAAATTAAATGCCAAGTTTATATAAAAAAATTCTCAACCAGCCCAAGGCAGTGCGACGGAAGATGGCTTTTGCCAGCACTTTTTTTATTGGTATCATCATTTTTTCTATTTGGCTGGCTTTTTCTTTTCATTCTATCAAAAATCAAACCAGCAATGCTTTTAGGGGAGGAAATGAGGAGGTTTACCAAGAAATGCCTAAAGCCCCTTCTGTTAAGGATAATTTCGATAAAATGATGAATTATGTTGATGAAGCGGCTAATTCTGAAACGCAAAACATGGAAATAGTGGACGAATATCCGTCTTCCGGGAATATTACAGGAAATCAAGAGGAAAACCTGGAAAATGAAAATGCAAATTCCGGCAACACCCAGGAAATGCTTAATACTGAAAAACCTCAAGCAGATAATGCCGAAGAAAACCCCTCCTCGGATTTGCTTAGAGATAATGCGGAAAAAAATAATAGCGAAACTGTTCAAGGCAACACTGAAGACTCAGCTGACAATACTGAAAAATCAGAAAATTTAGAATACTAATGATTATAATATAACTTATTTTATTAAAAAAATATGAAAAAAGCGGCAGAAATCAAGCCAAGAGGCATAACTAATGAAATGGAGGAATCTTATCTTTCTTATGCGATGAGCGTAATTGTTTCCCGAGCGCTCCCGGACGTAAGGGACGGCTTAAAGCCGGTCCAGCGGCGCATTCTATACGCTATGTGGAACTTAGGCCTAAAGCATAGTGCTAAATACCGAAAATCTGCCACCGTTGTAGGTGAAGTTTTGGGTAAATATCATCCGCATGGAGATAGCGCTGTTTATGAAACGATGGTGCGTATGGCGCAACATTTTTCACTCAGGTATCCCCTAGTTAACGGCCAAGGAAACTTTGGATCTATGGATGGCGACAGCGCAGCCGCTATGCGTTATACAGAAGCAAAAATGGCAGCTATTTCCGAAGAGATGCTGCTAGACATCAAAAAAAGAACCGTAAATTGGATGGATAACTATGATTCAACCCGGAAAGAGCCTGTCTATCTGCCAGCCAAGCTTCCTCAACTGCTTTTGAACGGAAGCATGGGAATTGCCGTAGGGATGGCCACTAACATTCCTCCCCATAATTTAAATGAACTGGTGGACGGGATTTCCTATTTAATTGATAATCCGGGCGCTTCCATTGAAAAACTTTTAGAATTTATTAAGGGGCCTGATTTTCCTACCGGCGGATATTTATACAACCAAAAAGACATTGTTGAAGCTTATACCGCCGGACGGGGCGGCATGGTAACGCGGGCCAAAGCCGATATTGTAGAGAAAAAAAGCAACCAATTTGAAATTATAATTTCCGAAGTAACCTACCAAACCAATAAAGCCAGCCTCATTCAAAAAATCGCCGCTTTAGTTAAAAACGACAAGCTGGAAGGCATTAAAGATATCCGGGATGAATCGGACAAAGACGGAGTGCGGATTGTTATTATATTAAAAAAAGACGCTTATCCTAAGAAAGTCTTAAATAAGCTGTATAAATCCACTGAATTGCAGAGAACTTATCATTTGAATACCTTGGCCCTAGTAAACGGCATTGAACCGCGCGTGCTCAATCTCAAATCCATTCTTGAAGAATATGTGGAACACCGGAAAAAAGTCGTCACTCGCCGCACTCAATTTGAACTGGACAAAGCCAAGGCTCGAGCGCATATTCTGGAAGGCCTTAAAAAAGCTTTGGATCATATCAACGAAATTATAAAAACCATAAAGCGCTCCCCCACTAAGGAAAAGGCTCATTTAAATTTAGTTAAAAATTTCAAACTTTCTGATAAGCAAGCGGAAGCCATTCTAGAAATGAAGTTGCAAACCTTGGCTGGCTTGGAAAGAAAAAAAATAGAAGATGAATTGGAAGAAAAAAGAAAATTGATTAAAAAATTAGAAAATATATTAAAAAGTCCTAAGAAGATTCTTGACATCATTAAAAAAGAATTGGCGGAATTAAAAGAAAAATACGGGGATGAAAGAAAAACTAAAATTTCTAAAAAGGCAGTGGGAGAGTTTTCCCAAGAAGACTTGGTGGCCAATGAAGAAACCATCATCAGCATAACAGAAGACGGCTATATCAAAAGAGTGGCAGAAAATACTTATCGCAGCCAGAAAAGAGGCGGCAAAGGCGTAATTGGCGGAAGCGTTAAAGAGGGCGATGAAGTTGACAAAGTTGTTACAGCCATGACCCACGACAACCTGCTCTTTTTCACTAATACGGGAAAAGTTTTTCAAATGAAGGTTTACGAAATTCCCCTATCTTCCCGAACTGCTAAGGGCAACGCCATCGTTAATTTTCTCCAAATCGGGCCTAAAGAAAAAATTACTTCTCTTCTAGCCGTCTCTAGCGAAGCCCAAGCTAAGTACTTGGTAATGCAAACCGCTAAGGGAAAAATTAAAAAAACGCCGCTAAAAGAATTTGATAATGTAAGGCGCAGCGGGCTAATCGCAATTAATTTAAGCAGCGAAGATTCTCTGGGCTGGGTCAATACTACGGCCGGATCGGATGAAATTATGATTGTCACCGCCAAAGGCCAATCAATCAGGTTTTTGGAAAAAAATGTCCGGCCTATGGGGCGGTCGGCTGCCGGAGTGAAAGCCATCCGGCTGAAAAAAGAAGACCAGGTAGTGAGTATGAGCATTATCAGAAAAGAAATTATCAAGGATTGCCAAATATTAATAATCACTGAAAAAGGCTATGGCAAACGCACTGATATCAGCAAGTATAAAAAACAATCGCGGGGAGGCAGCGGCATAAAAACTGCCAACCTTACCGCCAAAACCGGACAAATAACTTCCTCTCATATTATAGAAAAGGAAATGATTGAAAAAAAAGATTTAATTGTGAGCTCTAGCAAGGGACAGATTATAAGAACCGCCCTGGAGGATATATCCCTTTTAGGAAGAGCTACCCAAGGCGTAAGAATAATGAATTTGAAAAACGAAGAAAAACTGGCTGCCACTGCTGTTCTGTAAATTTTGTTTTATTTCAAAAGCTGTGTTAATATTTTATTAAAACAGTAAACAAATAAAAAAATGGCAAATACAAAAAAAATATTTTATTTCGTTCTTAGCCCGATTATTCTTATCGGAATAGTTTTTTTATTTTCCGGATGCCTAAAGAGGGGGCAAGGCATAAATTATAAAATAAACTTGGAAGTGTGGGGCGTCTTCGACGACTCCGACGCTTTCGAGCAAATAAACCGAAAATATATGCGGGCTACCGGCCAAATTCAAGAAATTAAATACAAGAAAATTTCTTCCAATTTTCGAGATTTCGAGAAAGAAATTTTGGATGCTATTGCTACCGGCAAAGGGCCTGACATTATTTTTTTCCATAATTCCTGGCTGCTAGAACATAAAAACAAAGTTACTCCGCTTCCCCAGTCGGAAGCCCAGCTGGCTAATTTTAGGCAAACTTTTGTAGATGTGGCCGAGAAAGATTTTGTGGAAGATAATCAAATTTACGCTATGCCGCTTTATTGCGACACTTTAGCTCTCTACTATAACAAGAATCTGCTTAACCAGGCTGGTCTTGCCTCCCCTCCCCGAACTTGGAAAGAATTAGAAATTGACGTACCTTTGCTAACCGAGATTGATCGCTATGGAAATATCGAAAAATCAGCCATCCCTTTGGGCCGTTCCAAAGAGCCGGGCGGCATAAACCGCGCCAGTGACATTCTCTCTTTGTTGATGATGCAAAATGGAGTAAGCTTACTAAACGAAAAGAATGCAGTGGCTGAATTTGCAAGAAATGAAGGCAGTCGGGAAGCTTTAAATTTCTACACAAAATTTGCCCAAGGCGGGACGGATGCTTATACTTGGAATAGCAATATGGATTATTCCATTGACAGTTTTCGTTATGGAAAAACGGCAATGATGCTGAATTATTCTTATTGGGCCAATCATTTCAGAAAAACTGATCCCAAATTTGATTTTAATGTTGCCTTGGCCCCGCAGAAAAAAACAGACAATCGAACAGATTTTGCCAATTATTGGGGCCTGGCAGTGGTTAATAATAAGGACCTAACTTTAAACGTTGCAAGAAGGGGCGGACAAGTCAATTTTACTAACGAGGACCGCGTTAAGGAAGCATGGGAATATATAAAATATTTAACTGCCGGCACTGGAAAAACGGAAAATTTTGATCCCACGGAAATTTACCTTTCCGAGACTGCCAAGCCGGCCGCCAGGAGGGATTTAGTGGAAAAGCAGCTGGAGGATCCTTATATGAAAATTTTTGCTCAACAGGCTTTGACTGCCCAAAGCTGGGCGCGGCCTGACAGCGAACAAACGGATGCCATACTGGCTGATATGATAGACAATGTGGTTTCCGGAAAATTCTCCGCCTATGAGGCGCTAAAAACCGCCCAATCCAGAATAAATAATCTATTGAGGGACTAAAAATGTTTAACAAAAAGTCAATGGCAAAAAGATTAGCGAAGCTTTGTATTTTAATAGCAATTTTTTCTTTTATTTTTTTAATTACTGGAAAAGCTACAAAAGCCGGACCAGTATGTGAAAATTTGTTTGGCCAATGCCGAGATGAATGTTCTGATCCTTGGATAGATGCTGGAAAAAAGGATTGCGATACAGATGCCTGTTGCATTCCCTCTTGTTCAAACCGTTATTCTTATGACTATCCAAAAGCCCAATGTGCAGAAGAAAGCAGTTGTAAAGAAAAGGCTTCTACCAATCAAGAATGCGACTTAAATGGTTCCGGAGAAATCTGTTGTTTGGAGCCAAATGAAGAAACTGAATGTAAAACAAAATATGATGGAGAATGCAAGAATAATTGTAATGCTTCTACGGAAGCAGATTTTGGCTTTGAATTTTGCCCTGGCACAGCAACTTGTTGTGCAGAAGCCTGCCATTCAAAATATGAGGGTGCGGAATGTTCAGCCCTAGAAGAATGCAAAGAGGGAAGAGAGGCGCCTGAAAATAGGGAGTGCGGTTTGGATGGTTCTGGAGAAATCTGTTGTTTGGAAAGAAAGACTGGGGATACCGAATGTGTAAAAGAATACGGTGGAAAATGCAATAACGGACCTTGCGATCAACTAGGAGAAGAGTTTGTTCCGCTTAATGATAAACATGAATGTCCAGGAGGGACAGAGACTCTATGTTGTGTTGAAAAATGTGCATCTAAATATGAGGGAAAAAGCTGTCAGTGGGAAGGAGATTGCATAGAAGGAACAGAGGCACCAACCAATCAGGAATGTGCAGACAGAAACTTGGTCTGTTGTGAGATCCAAAATAAATGTGAAGATTTGTTGGGGTTTGATTGTGTTTTAGATTCCAAATGCAATAAAGTATATGATAATGGCAATGCAAATCTTTATTGTAACGAGGACGCTGGAGAGGTTTGTTGTGAAGAAGTAAAAAATGGTGGTGATGGAGATGGCGATGGTTGTCCTTCTCCCAAGGAGGGCACCGGTGGCGGATTTTTAATGTTTGAAGGCTCCATTGTTCCTTGTGGAAGAAATTGTGATGATGAAAACACTGCTTGGGATGAATCCAAAAGCTGCACTCTTTGCCATTTTTTTATAATGTTCAAACAGCTCTATGATCTCTTTTTCTCCTTGCTTATCATCGTGGCACTGGCTTTGTTGACCATCGGCGGCGTAGTCTATATTGTTTCTGCCGGCAATACCAATGCCAAAACACTGGCAAAAAACATAATTTCCAAGGTGCTTCTCGGCTTTGCCTTGTTTTTGCTCAGCTGGCTTCTAGTTTTCACTGTTTTGAAATTCATTTCTGCCAATACTGATATGCTGGGCAACGGCGACAAATGGTATGAGTTTGACTGCGACACCGAAAGCGTTTTTAATAAAAAAAGTAGTAGCAAGAAATAATATAACAATAAAAATTTAAATATAGTAAACTTTTTTGATTAAAATAAAATGAAAAATAAAAGTAAATACTATTTTAGTCTAATTCTAACCATAATAATAACCTCTTTAGGTTTAAGCTTTACTTTATCAAACACGGTTAAGGCTGGAGTTTGTGATGATATTGGGGGAAGATGTACTAAATTCGAATGCCGTATTAATGAGAAGGAGTCTGGTGATACATACGCAAAAGTAGATTGTTCTAAACAGCTAGGTCCTGATGTCCAATATGAATCTGCTCGTTGTTGTGTACCGTTTTGCAAAGGAACGGCTGATGGTACAGAATGCTTTGTTTCTGTTGAAGAAAAAGGTCAATGCCAAAATGGAGAATGCGTTTCAGGGGGAGGTGACGGTGATGGCGATGGTGATGGTGATGGTGATGGCGATGGTGATGGTGATGGAGATGGCGATGGAGATGGCGATGGAGATGGTGATGGAGATGGTGACGGTGATGGTGATGGTGATGGTGATGGTGATGGAGATGGTGATGGAGATGGAGATGTTCAGCCTCTCGCCATCGATTATGACCATTCAAATCCTTTAATTAACAAAGATGGCGAAGAGCTTAATAGCATTTCAGATTGGGTCTCCAATCTTTTGGCCGGAATTCAGGGATTGGTTGGCTGGCTGGCAGTAATAATGATTTTCGTCGGCGGAATAATGTATATCCTCTCTGGCGGATCGCAAACCCAGGCTACCCGGGCCAAAACTATCATTACTTGGGCACTGGTAGGCTTCGGCCTGGCAGTGGCGGCTCCCTCTCTCTTGAAAGAAATAAAGGAAATTGCCACTTCTGGCGAAGGCGCGGCTGCCAGCTTGATTGATGATGCCAATCCAATGAAAAAAATTGTCACCAACGTGCTGAGCTTCTTGCTAGGCATCATCGGCACCTTAGCGTTGCTCGGATTTGCCATCGGCGGT
>CAYMRZ010000025.1:0-5792 GCA_964393045.1 uncultured Bdellovibrionales bacterium
TCTAGATTGCCGGAGAAAGCAGCGCCGCTGGCATTGATGTTGTCAAAGATGCCCAAGTCGGCTTCCAGTTGGCTGATGTTGGAGAGATTGTTGTTGTTGAAGTTCCAGTTGCCGGTGAAGTTTTCATCGGTGATGGTGTTGGCGCCTAAGTCTATAGTATCAGTGTTGGCAGTGGTGATGTTGGCAGTGATGATATTGGCGGTGGTAGTTTCTATGTCAGGCATGACAGCACTGCCGGAGAAAACAGCCTCTTTTAAATTGATCACTCCAGTGGTTATGCTATCAGGGGTGATAACTGTATTATGGCTAGCTCCCTGGATGGTTAAAGCGGCTTGGAAATAGGCTTTTCCGGTTACTTCCATTTTGCCGGCTATGTAGGCATCCGGACTGTCAGTTAAATTAAAATTATCTGGAGCAGTGGAAGAGTTGCCGACTTTCAAATAGCCCCTTACTCTGGCTTCTCCGTTGAGGTCTAAGTAGTCTTTTACTTTCAGGTAATCCTTGATGTCTAGTTTTTGGATACTTACTTTGTCGCCTATATGCCGGGAATCTACCGCATGGTCGCCCAGGATGCGGGAAGTGACGCTGTGGGTTTCTAAATTGTTTTTATCGATGGTTTTTTCTGAGATGTTTTCTCCTAGGATTGACTGGTAAGCCAGCTGGTCTGATTCAATGCAATGGTCGCAATCTTCCAGGCTGAGGGCGGAGGGAGAGGTGTAGGTGTTGTAGGTGTTGTAGGTAATATCGGAATCGTTATATTCGTTATAAGTATTGCCGCCGCTCTCTGAATTATTTTCAAACTTCTGTTGTTCTTCTTCTAGCTGAAATTTTTTAGCTTCCTCTTCTTTTCCAAAATCCCTGATATCCCGACCTACAATATTAGTCGCTTGATTTGCGGGACTGCTCTGCCAGCCAAGCAAGTCATCTAGGGAAGTTTCTTCCAATATCAGTGGTTTTATTAGAAAATAAGAAAAGATAAAAAGAAAAAATAAAAAAAGGATAGTCAATAAAAAATTGCCATTGTTAACCCTAAAAGATACCGAAAAATTAAATCCGCTCCTTTCGGCTTTTTTGTTATTTTTTACTTTTCTGTTTTTCGCTGACATTAAAAATTAAAATTAAATTTTTTTATCTGTTTTCTACTGCAATACTTTTATTTTTTAATATTTATTAATTTAAATTATAGCAAAAAAACAAAAAAAGCCAACTTTTTCGGCTTCTCAAATTATTCTTTTGAAAAAATCTAAATCTCATAAAATATCAATGCCGTTTTTTCTTAAAGTATTTTTTATTCTAGAGCGCGCTTGGGTAGTTTTGGCAAATTTAAGCCAGTCCCGGTTAGGTAATTTTTTTTGTTTAGAGGTGATTATTTCCACTACATCTCCGTTGTGAATTTTTTCATCCAGGGAAACCATCTTGTCGTTTATTTTGGCTCCCATAGTTTGATCTCCTACTTCAGTGTGAATTTGATAAGCAAAATCAACCGGAGTGGCATTTTCTGGCAAATCTATTACGTCTCCCTGCGGCGTAAACGCAAAAATGTGATTTTCAAAAAAATCAATTTTCAGGGAGGACCAAAATTCATCTGTTTGCCCTTGAATTTCTTTATGCCATTCTTTTAATTGCTTCACCCACTGCAAATCCTCCACTGGCACCGGGCTGCTCTTCTTGCCAAAAATAAAATCCCGCCAGTTTCTCTTTTCAGAATAAATCCAATGGGCAGCAATCCCGTATTCCGCTTCATCATGCATCCGCTGCGTCCGAAGTTGAATTTCCAAAATCCTTCCTTCCGGGCCGAAAACAGTGGTGTGGATGGATTTATAGCCATTTGGCTTAGGCAGAGAAATATAATCTTTAATTCTCCCAATCATCGGGCGATATTTTTTATGCACAATCCCCAACGCTTCATAGCAGTCAACAATGGTAGGCAAGATAATTCTCACTGCTACTAAATCGTGAATTTTCTCCACCTTCATGTTGTGCTTTTTTAATTTCAGGAAAAGGCTGTAATAATATTTAGCCCGGCCATGAATATCAAGCACCTCAATTTTTTCGTTTTTTAGCTCTTTTTTTAATTCTTTAATGGCCCGCTCTACATATTTTTTCCTCTTCTCATAAATTTCTTTCTCTATTTTTTCCGTTTTTACGTAATTCTCCGGATCCAAATATTTAAAAGCTAAGTCATCCAGCTGGCCTTTAATGTCTCCAATCCCTAGTCGATTGGCAATGGGAACATATACTTCCCTCGTTTCTCTGGCAATGTTAAGCTGTTTCTCTCTGGAAAGGAAATCCAAAGTTCTCATATTATGCAAGCGGTCGGCTATCTTGATTAAAACTACCCGAATGTCAGCCGCCATTGCTAAAAACATTTTCCGTAAATTTTCTAAATACATCGGCTCCATCTTGTTGCGCAATTTAATTTTTCCCACTTTTGTAACGCCATCCACTATAAAAGCAATGTCTTTGCCAAATTCTTTCTCCAGAGTTTTTAAATCTACATTAGTATCCTCAGGCACATCGTGCAGAAGGGCAGCAGAAGTTGTTATAGAGCCCAAGCCCATTTCTACCACAATGGCCGCTGTTTGAACACAATGCTCAAAATAGTCATCTCCGCTTTTTCTTTTCTGCCCTTCGTGCGCCTTTTTAGAAAAATTAAAAGCTCGGGTAATAAGCTTTACCTGTTTTTCGTTAAATGGTTTTTTTCTTTTTTTCAAAAGCTCTTTAAGCGTCATGATTTCCAATAATTACTTTTATATTTTTTGCAAATAACCTATGAAATCTCTTCACATTTTTCACTGATGCTTTATATTTTTTACAAATAACAGCAAACCTTGTTTCATTTAAAAATAAACAACTAATACTAAATCTTGATTATCTTTTTGCACTTTCGGCTTCTGCAATTACATTCCATTGTTTCTCCTGGGAGAGCATTTTCTTCATAGTTGCCTGTAATTTCTTCCCCCTTTTTTATATCCCGAATAGCTACATCGCAAAAATTTTTAACCGCAGTATTCGGCTCGCAGGAATGATTCACATATTTTTCTGGATTTTTTAATTTCAAATACTTTTTATTCCAAAAAACTACATACCTCAATTCATCTTCTGATAATTTTTTTATATCCTCTTTAGACAAAATAGTTGAAGTGTCCCAACATAAAACCCTCTCTCCTTTTTTAAAATCCCTGCTAGCAAAAACGCCCTTTCCTTCAATTTTAGAATTTTTAACCACTACATCATCATTCTTCATATTTTTTACTAAAAATATTTATCTGGTTACTAATTACTAATTTACCATTTCACTAAAACCTTACTTCTTCCTCACTTTTTCCGTCACCCAAAATTCCCCAAAATATTTGGCCAGCATAATTCTAGTCTGGGCATCGATTGCCGGCATTGCCCCTAAGATCGGCGCAATGAAAGGCGCCATAAACCACTGGAAAAACATAAAGGCATATCTTTTTCTGGAATACCGTTTTGGGCGCGGCGGCATCAAAAGAAAACTTAAAAACATAGAAATTACAATGCCAATTAAGGCAAAAGTCATTAAATAACGAGTGAGATAAGGCAAATTGTGCGCCAGCACCGACTCATTGAACCGCTCATTCCCCAGAATCAACGGCAGCCATCCCAGCAAAGCCAGCATTAGCGGAGCCGTCGCCCAGCTGTGATGCCCTTCCAGCATTGTAAATAAATACTTAATTTTTTTTCCAAATTTTATTTTTTTATTTCGCATAAAAGCCCGGGCCAATAAGGGAAAATTTTCAATGCCATAAGCCCAGCGCCTTTTCTGTTTATACTGATTTTTTACTGTATGCCAATAATTATTGCCTAATACCGCATCCAAGGAAACGGGTAGATAAATCGGCTTGACTTTATAATCTCCGTTAAAATAATCATAGCCTTTCCAGTAAATAATTGAATCTTCTGAAATAACATTCACTGGCCAATAACCCACATCAACAATGGTTTTAAACGGCTCGCTGTGGGAAGAAAAAGTCACCATATGCTCCGGCCGCATTGATTCCACCATATGCCAGAAAGAAGAACCGGTCACAATCACCCGCACAGGCGCAATCGTGTCCCAAAGATTGTTATGATACATCGGCAAAGGCTGATAGGCGTGCTGCAGCCTTTTTGGTTCGGTCACGTAGGCATAAGTTAAGGCGGCAAAATATTCCGGATGAGCCTGGGTATCGCAGTCAAAATTAGAAAGCAGCACATTTTCCAAGGGAATTTTTTTTCTTTCCAGATATTTTTTTAACTGCTTGCCGGCATAGCTTGTATTCGAAGCTTTGCATTTCATTTCCCCCTTTTTCACTTTGTGTACCGTCACTAAAAAATCAAAAAACTTATCCCCGTATTCTCCTTTTAAAATTTTTTCCTTATATTTTCTTTTGGCTTCCGGCTCTCTCTCTTCCATAGCCAATAAAATAATAATTCTGTCGTTGGGATAATTAGAGCGATAGGCCGCTTCAATTGCCGGCCGGATAATTTCCTCATCCTCTCCGGCATTCGGCAGCATAATTACATGATAAATATTTTTCCAATCAATAAATTTACTCTTATGTTTTAAATCTCTCCCCATTCGTTTTAGAAAATGTTTTCTTTCAATAATAATTTGCTTTATTTCTTTTCTTTTTTCCCGCCCAAGCTTGCCTTTCTTTAATTTATCTTTCATGTCTCCCAGCTCTCGCCTAATCTCCCCTTTTAATTTTTTTCCCTGATAAATGTTTTCTAAACGATAAAGCCAATCTATTTTTTTCCAGCGTTTCATTTTTCGATAAGCCATAATGGAATAAGTGGCGATATAGATGGTGCGAAGAATCCAATAAACGTCAAAAAGGATAATAAAAATTGCCACCCAGGTTGGCAAAAAATAAGATAAAATAAACATTAAAAAAATTGTAGCCCAAGTGCAAAAACCTGGAATAATTTCAAAAAACCGCTGGCGCTTGCGCTCTTTCTTATCTTTGGTTTTCGGATTAGGATAACTCCAATCCGCCTTCGCTTCCGCCTGATTCATATTTAAATAATTAAAATATTAAAAATTACTTTATCCGCCCATTCTGACATCTTAAATAGCCAAGGCTCCAAGCACGAAAAATTTAAAATTTAAACTTTTTTAAACAATACGACAATTTAACAATGAAACAATTTAACAATTTTCCTAATCAGCCAATAAGCTAACCTCCTAATCAGCTAAATCATCCATTCACCCTCACAATAGCCAAAATATACACTAAAATCGCCAGCTGGACAAGTATTGAGGCGCTTAGTAAAAAATAGCTGGAAATTCTACGAACGACAAATGTGTTTTTGTTTCCTACATTTTTTAATTTTTTATTTTGCCAGCCCATTACAATAGCCAAAATGGTATTGATAATTATTACCGCCATCCCAGCCATACTAGGCATAAACAGCCTATAATATCCTTCCTTTAAATGGACCAGCTCGTCTATCCCTAAAAAAGAATTATAATGAAGAATAATACCATAATCAGACGGCTCAATAAAATTGTATAGCAAAAAACCGCCCGCCAAATTCAAAAAAAACCCTATCAAAACAAGCAAGAATAAGGGATTTTTTTTGGGACTAATGAAATAATATATTTTTAAAAAAAACGATTCTTTTTTCTCATTTTTTTCTTGAAAACCGTTTTTGTTTTTAAAAGACAATTCTTTACCTTAATTTTTATAAAACTCTATAAATAAATATGTGATAATTAAAATTTTATTTGCAAATTCAAGTTCCCCCTTTTTCCCCCTTCTTTTTTGTTTTTGCCGTTTTTTGTG
>CAYMRZ010000025.1:5802-9273 GCA_964393045.1 uncultured Bdellovibrionales bacterium
TTTACAAAAATTGCCTACCTGCTTTTTAGGACCTTTATTTGGTCGAATAAATTGGGAATCTTGTTAATCACAATTTCATGCGGGTCTTCTAAAATTTCACAAATAAATTTGTCAAACATATTTGTTCGATATTTAAATTCCTGGAAATTCATAAGTGAATAGTTTATTTCTTTGCCCAATTCCGCTTCGAGGTCCTCCAAGAGATGCTTCATTTTCACCCGGGAAATATTATCTGCCACTAAAAGCAAATCAGTTTTAGATTTAGGATTGTTAATGAATGCTCCGGAAATTAAACCCAGTTTTACATCTCCCAATTTCTTAATCTTCCTCAAGCTCTCGCACTGGGGATAGGTATTGGATTTAATCACCAGCTTTTTCAATTCCATATAAAAATAAAACTTGTTGTTCAAGATATAAATATTTTTACTGCCCTTAGTCTTTGAAATTAAAAACTTGGCCTTAACTAATTGAGACAAGACCGGGGCCGCCTCTTTCCAATCCAACTTGTTCCGCTGGTTAATTTCCTTGGCGCTAAACTCTGTATGCTCATTTAAAAGAAAAAATTTAATAATCCTCCATCTTGCTCGGGAACCGAACAGCAACTCCATTTCATTTTTCATCGTTAACTTAAAATTAAATATTAAAAATTTTTTTCTAATTAGCTAATCAGCTAACGAGCCAACAAGCTAAAAACGTATTGCCTTGATATGCTTCAAGTCTGCCTTGCTAGTCTTTTCATTAAAAATAACTGTAATCAAATCCAGCCGCCATTCCCGATCCAGCATCTTCTCCTTTTGCAAAAAATAATTAATGGCTTTAAAAATTTTCCTCAGTTTGGCATCAGTTACATTTGCTTCCGGCAAAGCGTTTTCCGGATTTCTCGTTACACAAGACTTTACTTCAACGAAAACCAGCTGTTCATTCTTCTTGTCTTCCACGATAATATCAATTTCCCCTATTCGATATCCGGAGGCATTATAATAATTTAAATCTAAAACTTTATAGCCGGCCTTTATCAAGTAATTAGCCGCCAGCCTTTCGCCGGTTTTGCCAACCTCGCCTCTTTCCAAAGTACTCATTTGTTATTAAAAAATATTATACTTGATCTGCTTTTTTGTTTCCCCCTTTTGTAATTTATCCGCCGGAATTACCTGTCCTCCATAGCTTTAGCAAAAGAAGAGAAGTTTTTATGTTTCCTGTATTAAAAAACTAAATCATTAACAAATTCAATAAAAATTTTAAATTAAAAATTAAAAATTAATTTTTAATCTAATAAGCTAACCAGCTAGAAAGCTACTCAGCTGGCTTCCTCCATCGCCTTCCCTGTATTCAAAATCTTTTGCTCCTGCCACCAGCCTCCTAGAAACTGAATTCCAATCGGCAACTTTTTGCCTTTCTCTTTTGTCCAACCGGCTGGCACAGACAATGCCGGCAACATCGCCACATTGGCAACTACTGTATACATATCCGTTAAATACATCTCCAAAGGATCATCAATTTTTTCTCCCAATTTAAAAGGCAGAGTAGGAACGGTCGGCGTAGCAATAATATCCACTTCATCAAAAGCTTTTTTGAATTCTTGTTTAATTAGTTCCCGAACTTTTTGGGCTTTTTTATAATAAGCATCGTAATAGCCGGCTGACAAAGCATAAGTTCCCAAGATGATTCTTCTCTTCACTTCGTCGCCAAATCCTTTTTCCCGAGACTTGTTGTAAACATCCAGCAAATCATTCACGCCTTCCTTCTCTGACAAACCGAACTTTATTCCGTCATACCGGGCTAAATTAGAACTCACCTCTGAAGGCATCATCAAATAATAAACTGCCAGCCCTTGGGCGATGTGGGGAATTTCAACTTCCACAATTTTCGCTCCAGCTGACTCTATTTTTTTTACTCCTTGCTTAAAAATTTTTTCCACTTCTTTGTTTAGGCCCTTTTCCGGCAAATTTTTAATCACCCCGACTTTATACTTCTTAATATCGCTATTTAAATTCTCCGCAAAAGCCGTTTCTTTTTTAACCGTGGTATTGTCTTTGGCGTCCTGGCCCGAAATAATATCCAGAATAACTGCTGTATCTTCCACATCTTTAGTAATCGGGCCGATCTGGTCATAGCTGGAAGCCATAGCAATCAAACCGGAACGAGAAACTCGGCCATAAGTCGGCTTCAAGGCCACGCAATTGCAAAAACTGGCTGGCTGCCGAATGGAACCGCCGGTATCTGATCCTAGTGACCAAACCGCCATCTCCGCCGCTGCCGCTGCTGCCGAGCCCCCGGAAGAACCGCCCGGCACTCTTTCCAAATCAAAAGGATTTTTAGTTTCCTTGAAAGCAGAATTCTCCGTGGAGCTTCCCATGGCAAACTCATCCAAATTAGTTTTGCCGATGAAGTTGGCTCCTGCTTTTTTTAGCTTTTTTATTACAAAAGCATCCGTTGCCGGAATGTAATGCTCTAGAATTTTCGAGCCGGCCGTAGCCTTTTTGCCTTTTATGCAAATATTGTCTTTAATGGCGCAAGGAATGCCTTCCAGCAATCCAATTTCGTCTCCTTTTAAAACTTTCTCATCCGTTTTTCTGGCCGCCTCTCTGGCTTCTTCCTTGTAAATATCTAAAAAAGCGCCTACATTTTCTTCTTTTTCTTCTATGGCGTCAATGCATTTTTGGGTAATTTCCGTAGCGGTAATTTTTCCACTGGCAATATTTTTATGTAATTCCTTTATCATAAAAATTTATCAAATTAATAAGTTATTCATTAAATGTTAATCGTTAATTGTTGAGAATAGCCTTCACCTTCAAATACCCGTCTTTTTTCTCCGGAAAATTTTCTTTGATTAATTTATTTTCTTCCTTTTCTGGTTCCATTTTTTTATCTTCTCGTAGTTGATTTTTTTTCAATTGGTAATGGTTAAAAACGCCCGTATTATTTTCAGAAACTTTTTTTATATCATTAAAATAACTCAAAATCGAATCAATTTCTTGAGTGAATTTTTCCTTTTCTTGCTTAGTTAAATCTATCCTGGCAAGCTGAGCAATTTTTTCTATTTCTTTTTGATTAACTTTCTCTAGCATAAAATTTTATTTAAAATTATTTATCTTTTTTCTTAACTTTTTACTTTTTAACTTTTTTTACTTTATCTACTTCCTTATTTAATCTCTAAACTGCTTAATTGTCAAATTCAGCCCTTTAGAAATTTCATTATTGATACTTGATTTTTTATAACAATGCAATAATTTTAAAAAGGTTCCAATAGTTTTTTATTTAAAAATATTTTTACATAATTATTGCTTCTTGATTCTTACCTTTAACAATGCCACAATAAAAAAATCTCAACTAGCTAATTCCTAACCAACATATGATTATAAAAACTTTCCATCAAAAAATCCTATCCCAGCTAAAATCCACTGGCATCCCCCATCCCGAAACGGAAGCGCGGGAAATTTTTTGTGATACACTGAAAAAAGACTGGGCTTT
>CAYMRZ010000025.1:9283-14370 GCA_964393045.1 uncultured Bdellovibrionales bacterium
GTTCTGGCTCATCCGGAAAAAAATATTACTTCAATCCAAAAAAATAAGATTGATTCTATTATCAAAAAACGCCTTGCTGGCAAGCCGCTGGCTTATATCTTAGGCTATAAAAATTTTTATGGTTTAGATTTTAAAATTAACAAAAATGTCCTCATTCCCCGCCCAGAAACCGAACTAATGGTAGAAAGGGCTATAGTTTTGTTACGTAGCATGCTACGTAACAAATTAGATAATAAAAAAATATTTTGCCTTGATGTTGGAACAGGCAGCGGCTGCATTATTACTGCACTAGCTAAAAATATAAAAAATAAAAACATTAACTTTCTCGGCCTTGATATTTCTAACTCCGTCCTAAAAATTGCCCGCCAAAATGCCCAAAAACATAAAGTAGCCAAACAAATCAAATTCATCCAAAGCGACTTACTCTCCCTTTTGTTTCCCCTCATTGAAAAGGAGAGGAGTAGGAAGAGATTGATTAAAAATTTAAAATTTAAAATTAAAAATTCCAATATTTTAATATTGGCCAACCTCCCTTACCTTTCTTCAAAAATCTATGCTAATTGCTCCAAGTCCGTCAAAAGCTATGAACCAAAAAAAGCTCTAATTGCTGGCAAAGACGGCCTGAAATATTACCGCAAACTCCTCGACCAAATCAAAACTCTGAAATCATCTAACCACCAGCTACAAGCTGCCAGTCACAAGCTGTTCCTCGAAATCTCCCCTGAACAAAAAGATTTAATAAAAAAAGAAATCCTCCAGAGATTCTCTGAGGCTAAAATAAAATTCCACAAAGACCTTTCCCAAAAATATCGCCTGGTGGAAATTGAATTTTAATAAAAATTTCATGATACAACATAATATCATCCAGTATACTGGAATACTGTATGATAAAAATCACCGAGGATGTTATCAACAGTTTTCGCTGCATAAAAAAAGACGAGAAATAATCTTTAAAATCTCGCCTTTTTTGTTTTACATTTGAGCTATCGCTGCTCCAGTGGCTAAACCAGAGCCAAAAGCGGTGATAGCGATAAAATCTCCTTTTTTTACTTCGTCCTTTCGCAAAGCTTCATGCAAAGCGATAATCCAAGTGGCTGAACTCATGTTGCCATATTTTTCAATATTTCTATAAATATTGTCTGTCTTAAGTTCTGCCGCCATGCCATTCAACATACGAATATTGGCTTGATGAGGGAAATAATATTTTATTTTTTTATTAAGCTCCTCAAGAGTGACGCCCGCTTTTCTGGCAGCTTTAATCTTGGCAATAAGAGTTGATTTTATCATATTCCGAATCCCCAGCTTCATTACTTTTTTTCCATAAGGCATCCGGACGCAGCCCTTTTTGTCGGCAAACAGCCATCCCATTTCTCCTTCACAGGAATTGCTGAGAAAGTCTGTAGCTAAAATTCCTTCACTAGACAATGCTTGAGTTAGAATCAAAGCTCCCGCTCCATCGCCAAACAGAATGCAATTCCTATCGGTATAATCAGTTCTCAGCGTCAACCCTTCCGCGCCGATTATTAAAACTTTTTTATACCCCCCTCTTATAAGCTTTGCGCCTAGATCCAACCCATGCACTGAACCAGCGCAACCGGCTGAAATATCTACGGCATATTTCACATTCTTGGCATTTAGCCTGCTTTGAATATGGCAAGCCATGGAAGGGAAATCTCTCGGCATAGTCACGCAAGAACAAATTATAGCATCCAAATCTTTTGAAGATATTTTAGTATTGTGCAAAACATCTTCTGCTGCTTCTAATGATAAATCGACAATGGTCTGGTTTCCTGATAATGCCCTCCTTTCTTTTATCCCCGTAAGCTTAACGATTTCATCTGAGCTTACCGGAAGCCAAATCTCTTGTTCCCACTCATCTTTTTTCCAAATGGGATTGCCTTGCTTGTCTTCTCCTCCATAAATTCGATAGGGCCCATTTTTTTCAAAGAACTTGTTATCCAAAATTTCTTCTGGAACTGCCATGCCACTTCCTGCGATTGCCGCTCTTTTCATTATCAGCTCAACCTCCTTTTTGAAAGTAATGGAATTTTTTTATTTTATACTAAAAAATTTAATTAGTAAAAAAACCTAAAATAAAATTCTACAAAGATTTATCTCAAAAATGTCGCCTAGTGGAAATTGAATTTTAATAAAAATTTCGTGATACAACATAATATCATCTAGCATACTGGAATACTGTATAATAAAGATAATATTACGTAATATTTTACGTAATATTGTTTGTGATCGAAAAAGTGCCAAATGTGTGTGTACATTGCCAGTAAAAATAACCTGCACTTATGTTGTCACATTCAATGCCTTGGTCAAATGAATACCGAGGCATTTTTTTATTGAAATTCTTAATTTTTAATATCATTAAAAATTCATTTCAAATTTCAAATTAAAAATTCCTTTTCCTTTCCCTAACAAGCTAACTAGCTAATACCTAACCGGCTAACCTTGTTGCCTATTCCCCAAATTTATTATATGCTTTTATTAAGAATAATCATTCGGATATTCGCAAAAATTCGTAATTCGTAGTTCCAATGAAAACATTCGCCTACAATCGAAGAGCCAAGTTTGACTATAAATTCCTGGAAAATTTCGAGGCCGGTTTAGTTTTGAAAGGCTGCGAGGTAAAATCGGTCAAAACTGGCCATGTTTCCCTAAAAGGTTCTTTTGTAACTGCTAAGGCGGATGAGCTTTTCCTGACTAACGCTAAAATCCCCCCCTATAAGCAAGCCGGAGAAATAAAAAACTACGAAGAATCCCGTCCTAGAAAACTTTTAATGAAACGCAAAGAAATTGACCGCCTACTGGGAAAAGTTCACGCTGAAGGCTTGACACTAGTGCCAATTTCTGTTTATACTAAAAAAGGTAAAATTAAATTGAAATTCGCTCTAGCCAAAGGTAAAAAACAATTTGACAAGAGGGAAAATATCAAAGAAAGACAGGAAAAAAGACGTATAGAAAGAGTGATGAAGGAGAAAATGAATTAAAATTGTTTCATTGTTGCATTGTTGAATTGCTAAAAGTAAAAAATTTATTATAAGCCGGATATTAATTATTGGTTATTATTTAAAAATTTAAAATTTATTTGGAATTTGTTATTTGTAATTTGTAATTTACCCCATGGGGGTGCCCGGATTCGACAGATTGAACATTTAAAAATTAGCAAGCTGAGCTTGTCGTATGCTCATAAAACCTACGACAAAGTAAATAAGTGCAAACTTACTAAATAAAGCAAAAAGGGCACTAGCTAACACTTTTGCTCCTCAATTTGCTGCTGCTGTCGCCTAAATTGCGACAGCCCGTCGACTAGCTGATTCTCGATAAGCTAACTCGGCGCCATCATCGAGATGCAAGTTTTTGTTTTCTCTTGGCAAAAACCTAAGCGCACTCAAAGGAAATGCTTAAATATTTTTTGCTTATTTAAAGTATTTGTAGCACAATAAAAATAAGCTAAGCTTGTAGAAAATTTTTAGATGCCAATACTGGACATGGGTTCAATTCCCATCACCTCCACCATAAATTAGCTTATTAGCTTTTTGGCTAATTAGCTAATTAGCCAATTAGTTTTTTAGTTTTTTAAATCTTAAATATTAAGCTGACATCTAATTAGCTAACAAGCTAACTTCTAAATCCTAAATAACAATTAATTTAACCAACCATAAAATCTAAAAAATTCAATCCCCAGCAAAAAAGTAAAAAATTCGTCAGGACCAACGAAATGATTCGCATTTCTCCCGTTCGCCTGATTGATGAAAAGGGAGAGCAAGTCGGCATCATTGAAACACCCAAGGCCCTTCAGATGGCTAAAGCAAAAGAGCTAGACTTAATTGAGATTAATCCTAATTCTCGCCCGCCGGTCTGCAAAATTCTTGACTGGGGAAAATATCAATATCTTCAAGCCAAGAAAGAAAAGAAGAACAAGCAACAGCAAAAAAGAACAGAAGTGAAAGGGGTGCGCGTTCGTCCCTCTACTGGAGAAAATGATTTGAATTTCAAGCTGAAACAGGTAGATAAATTTCTTTCCAAGGGAAACAAAGTGAAAATTGAAATAATCCTCCGCGGCCGGGAAAACGCTTTCCGAGAAAATGCCAAAGAAAGATTGAGGGCTTTTATTGACAAAATTGAAAAAACCTATAAAATAGACCAGGACATCCAAAAACAATTTAACGGATTCAACATAGTTATCTCTCCGGAAAAATAATAAACCAAGAAGCTAATAAGCTAACCAGCTAATTCCTAATTACCTAAAAAAATGCCAAAGCAAAAAACTAGAAAAGCAGTTGCCAAAAGATTTAAAATAACTGCCCGTCAAAAAGTGATGAGAAGAAAATCCAACCAAAATCACTTTAATGCCAAGGAAGATCCCAAAGAAAAAAGACTGAAAAGAACGGACGAAACAGTCAACGGACAAATGGCGAAAAACATCAAACGCGAATTGAATTAAACATTTTTTATTTACAGCTAATATTTGTCATCCCCGCTTTAACTGGAGATCAAGTGTTTAAATCCTAATAAGCTAACTAGCTAACTCCTAACTACCTAAAAAAATGCCAAGAGTAAAACGAGGCGTCACTGCTTCCAAAAGAAGAAAAAAAATCATCAAAGCCGCTAAAGGCTATAAATGGAGAAGAAAGTCCCACTATCGCGCTGCCAAAGAAGCGGTAATTAAAGCTGGAAAATATGCCTATCGCGACCGCAAGGCCAAGAAAAGAGTAATGCGCCGATTATGGGTTACCCGCTTAAATATTGCCGTCCGTGAACACGGCTTAAAATATTCAGATTTTATTAAAAATTTAAAAGATAAAAAAATTAGCTTAGACAGAAAAATACTTTCCCAATTAGCCGTAGAAAAACCCAAGGTATTTGCTAAATTCATCGAAACTGTAAAGAAATAATTTTTTTGTGGTAATTCGCAGGAATTATTAAAAATTAACTCTTTAAAAATTATTTAAAAATTTCCAGTTTTACTAGTCAGCCCGCCGCGGCGGGCTGAAAAATTAAAAATTAAAAATTATCATTATTATGAACAAAAAAAATATTGCCAATTTATTAGTCGTAGCCGCTGTTTTTTTCGC
>CAYMRZ010000026.1:0-14323 GCA_964393045.1 uncultured Bdellovibrionales bacterium
AATTTCCTTGTTAATTGATAAATAATAAGCTCCAAATTTCGGCCTTTCAATTTTTCCAGTAACAATAAGCTTGTCAATAGATTTTTCCAATTTGTGCATTGGAATAATAAATCCCCTGGCCTCATCATCCTTGATAATGTGGCCAGCCAAACCTATTACTTTGCCTGAATAATCCGCTACCGGTCCGCCAATATTGCTCTGGTCTATAACTAAATCAGAAAGAATGGCTCCTTCCATCTTATCAGAAAAAGAAAGTTCAGAATTCAAAAGGGAAAAAGTCCAATCTTTTTCCTGAACTACGCCCAAAGAAAAAGAATTTTGGTAATTGCCGCTGGCGTTACCGCAAGACACTATTTTCTCCCCGGCTTCCAGCTCTCTGGAATTGCCAAAAGGAGGCACGGATAAATTCTCCGCTTCTATTTTATAAAAAACTAATTCCAAATGCTTATCTACCGCCTGGACTTGGGCGTCGAATTCTTTTCCGTCGGCCGTCAAGACTTTATATTTAACATTCTTATTCAAGTTTTCACCTTCATGGGACCGGATGAAGCTATCCCAAACACTCACTATTAGCCCATCGCTGGTAATTACCAGGCCTGTCTTGATAGAATTTTTAATGTCTTGGCTAGATTTTATCAGATTGGCCGGCTTCTCCCTCTCAGCCTCTTCGGGAAAAGAAATAATGCTTGCTACGGAAGGCAAAATATTTTCAGTAACTCCCCTTACTGAATAATCTTCTTTTACCGTAACTTGTTCGGTGCGGTTAATCACTGTTACGTCTTGATTGGCCTTTTGAAGAAATTTAAAACCAGATAGCTGCTCCATAGAGGAAAGCCAAGGCATCACAAAACGGTTGGCTAAAATGCCGGAAAAACCGCCAATCGCCATAAAAATTATGATAAATAGGAAAATTTTTATAAATTTAACTACAGCTTTTTTAATCATAGTTTTCTTGAAAAATTATATAAATTTTGCACCCTTAAGCTTAAACTATCAAATCCCACTGGGCGGTAAGCAAAATTATGAAACTAGCCGCACAAATTAAAATTACATTAAAAATAATTCTTTTGCAAGAAAAATTGTATTGAATAAAATTTCTCGATAAATCCCAAAAACCGTAATAAATGATAGTGATAACCGCTCCGGTAGTAATGCAATTAAATGGCCACAAATGCAGAAACCAAGCAATCTCAGCTATTACCATAGAGACCACGATATTTAATAATAGCAAATTGCTTCGGCTGCTGATAGCTTTTAATTTATATTCTTCATTTCTTCTTTTAAATCTCTCTTTGAGCTTTTTCCAATCAGAAAGGTAGATATTAAAAACAGACCAATTTATAAAAAAAATCGCAAAAAAAATAACGAGCAATAATATGGATATATCAATAGCGTAATTAAAAAACCAGCGGTAAACAGCAGAGAAAAAGAAAAAGGCAGTAGCAATAGAGGCTAGGTTTATCATTCCCTGGGCAGTTTTATCACAGGGATAAATTTTAAGGCGATAAGTCCCTAATAAGGAAAGATAATAAACTCCGCCCGAAAATAAAATAAATAATTGGCTTTCCAGGAGAGAGCTTATAAAAAAAAGCAAGCTTATTGAGCTCATGCTTAAAAAAAGAGGAGAGGCTAAAAAAGTTATTTTTCTAGCCAGTGGCCAAACCAGGAAAATTGAAAAAAGTACCGTTAAGATTAAAACAGGAAAAAACCAGTGGCGGTTAAAAGCCAAGATTTCCAAAAGGCCCAAATAAGCCAGGCTGTATATAAGCGGCTGTAATTTAAAAAACATGGGGATTGAAATATTTAAAAAGGATAGTCAAGGAAGTCTAAAGTTTTTCGTAGTCTCTCATTACCAACTGGGCTTCAATTTGCTTAATAGTTTCGATAACTACGGAAACCACAATCAAAATTCCCGTGCCGCCGATAGTTAGGGTTTGAATTCCGGTTATGCCTTGAATTATAAAAGGCAAAACTGCCACTAATCCCAAAAATAAAGCGCCACTGAGGGTGATGCGGTTTACAATATAGTTCAAATATTCCATGGTAGGAGTGCCAGGCCTTATGCCAGGGATAAAACTGCCTTGCCTTTGAAGGTTTTCTGAAACACTTTTGGGATCAAAAGTAACGGCGGTATAAAAATAAGTAAACAAAACCACTAAAACAAAATACAAAATCCCGTAAATCCACTGGTTAGCAAAAAAATTGGCAAGATTGGAAGCAACTTCCGCCACTTTTTCGTTGGAACTGCCGGCTAAAAAATTGGAAATCATGCCCGGGAAAAGCATTATCGACATAGCAAAAATTATCGGAATAACTCCGGCTTGGTTAACCCTTAACGGCAAATAGGAATTCCCGCCCCCCTGAGCGCGGTTCCCTCTGAATCTTTTGGCAAAAGAAATGGGAATATTCCGCTGGCCTTCCGTGACAAAAACGATAGCGGCAATGGTAAATACTGCAATAGCAGCAAAACCTGAATAAATAAAAACTTGCGTAGAATCCCAAGTGGCGATTAATTGTTTAACGGTGCCGGGAAGGCTGGAAACGATACCGGCAAAAATTATTAAAGAAACGCCGTTGCCCAGCCCCTTTTCTGTTATTAATTCTCCCAGCCACATTAAGAATATGGTTCCAGCTGTGGCTGTTACAATAATGGTTATGAAATTAAAAACAGACAAATCAGAAATAACCCCTTGGGATTTTAAAAGGGAAATCATGGCAAAGGATTGCATTCCCGCCAAGGGAACGGTCAGCCACCTGGTCCACATATTAAATTTTTGTCTTCCTGCCTCTCCTTCCTCCTTATACATCTGTTCAATCTTGGGAAAAATCATCGTCATCAGCTGCATAATGATGGAGGCGGTAATGTAAGGGCCTACCCCCAGCATTACAATGGAAATATTTTTTAAGCCTCCGCCCGAAAACATATCCAAAAGTCCAAAAAGCTGATTGCCTTCGAAAAAGCTTTTCAATTGAGCCGCATCCACTCCCGGGATAGGAATGTTGGCGGCCAAGCGAAAAACCACTAAAACTCCCAAAATAAAAAGTATCTTATTTCTGATTTCCTTAACTTTAAATCCTTGGATTATTTTATTAAACATACTTTTGAAATTTTATTTTTTTATTTCTCCGCCAGCCTTTTTTATTTTTTTTTCAGCTGAATTAGAAACTAAAACACCTTCAAAGGTTAAGTTTTTGGTTAATTCTCCATCGCCTAAAATTTTAATGTTTTTGGCTTTTTTATTTTTCCCGCTAATTAATTTTTTATCCTGGAGCGATTGGAAATTTACAATTTCACCCTTTTCAAATTTTAACTCAATTTTATTTAAATTAAAAATTTTAACTTTATTCTCATCTTTTTTGAAGCCCCTGTTTTTTTTAGTGTGTTCCACCAAGCCTGAGCGTCCACCCTCGAAGGTAGCTCTTTTTTTATATCCGCTCCTAGCCTTTTGGCCTTTTATGCCTCTTCCGCTATAGGTTCCCCTTTTTCCTCCTCGGCCTATTCTCTTCTTTTTTCGATGAGTGGTTGCTTTAATTTGATTTATTTGCATTTATCTAGATTAATAAAATTATTCCTTTTCTGCTTCTGCTTTTTTGGCAGTCTGTTGATTGCCGCCTGCCGGAACATCCTTCTTTTTAAGCTCGCTTTTCCCCACAGCTGTCATCTCTTCTTTGCGTTTCCCTTCTAACTTGGATAAAGCCAATATAGTCGCCCGAGCAACATTTATTTTGCTGCTGGAGCCTAACGATTTAGCAGTGATATTCTTAATGCCAGACAATTCTATAACTGTTCGCATAGCACCTCCGGCTACGATTCCTTGCCCTTCCCTGGCCGGCTTAATAAAAACCTTGGCTGCTCCAAATTTCGCTTCTTGGCGAAAAGAGATGGTGGCATCTTTTCTCTTGACTATAATTATTTCTTTTTTGGCCTTGCTGACTGCTTTATTAATCGCATCAGAAACATCTGAACCCTTGGCTACGCCTACCCCCACCTTGCCTTTGCGGTTGCCAATCACCATAGTAGCCCGAAAAGAAAATCTTCTTCCGCCTTTAACTACCCGAGTAACTCGAGCTAAATCCAAGAGCCGTTGCTCAAATTCAGGCGCTTTATTGTTTTTATCAAATCCTCTTCTTTTACTTGATCTCATAAATATAAATAATTAATATTGAATTGCTTAAAACTGCAAGCCTTTCTCTCTGGCGCTTTCCGCTAAGGCTTTTATCTTACCATGATAGCGGTATCCGCTTCTATCAAAAACTACTCGCTTTATTTTTTTCTTAGCTAGTTCCGCTGCCAATAGCTCTCCTAACTTCTGGGCGCTTTTAATATCAAATTTTTTTCCTTTTACCTTCCGGCTGTCTGTTCCAAAAATTACTTGGTTTTTTGTGTCATCCACAGCCTGAACATAAAGGTTGCGAAGACTTTTGAAAACCACTAAGCGCGGCCGTTGAGCTGTGCCCTGAGTCTTGCAACTGCTTCTTTTTTTGCGAATCAACCTCAGTTTATTTCTAGTTTGCATAATTAATAATTTAACGATTATTCGGCGGCCACGGCTTTCTTGCCTTCTTTTCTGATAATTTGCTCGTCAATATAACGGAAGCCTTTTCCCTTGTAGGGTTCTGCTTTCTTTAATCCCCTGATCTCAGCGGCAAATTGCCCCACCCGCTGTTTGTCTATTCCGGAAATGGCAAGGATATTTTTTTCAATCTCTGCTTCAATTCCTTCCGGCAATTCCCGCACTACTTCATGGGAAAAACCCAGATTTAAAACTAATTTATTCCCTTGCAAAGACATCTTAAACCCCACGCCGTTCAGTTCCAATTTTTTTTCAAATCCTTCTGTTACCCCTTTCACCATGTTATTAATTATGGCTCGCGCGGTTCCCCACATGGCGGCAGCGTTAGGATTTTTTTCTTCCTTCTTCACTACCAATTCTTTTTCCTTAAGCTCAAATTTTGCTCCATGACGAGGAAATTTATATTCTAAAACGCCCTTGGGGCCTTGAACGCTGACCAAATTATCTTCTTTCAATTCCAATTTAATTCCCTGGGGCAACTTTATCGGTTGCTGTCCAATTCTTGACATTTTTTCTAATTTAATTAGTAATCATAAAAACAAAACTTACCAGCTTGATTTTCTAACACCTGGAATTTCTCCTTTTTCCGCCAACTCCCTAAAACATATGCGGCACAAATCAAAACCTCTCATATAACCCTTCTTTCTTCCGCATCTCCAACAGCGCCTCACTTTGCGAGTGGAAAACTTAGGTTTTTTTTGCGATTTTGCGATGCTTGCTTTTCTAGCCATAAATTTAAAACATTATTTCATTATTTTCGCCTTTAATTCGTTTTTTCTATTGGTGTTTCCAATCCTAATTTGCCATTAAACGCAAAAGCAACTAATATTTGACGAATTAAAGAATGCGAATATTTTATAAAATTACCAAATTTCACAAATAACTTCCCCTCCCACTCCTTTTTGCTTAGCTTCTTCATTAGTCAGGACTCCTCGGGAAGTGGAAATTATGGCAATGCCATAGCCGTTTTTAATAGTGGGAACATCTTTTTTGCCAACATAAATTCTTTTCCCCTGGCAACTCACTCTCTTGATGCCTTTAATCACTGGCTGGTCATCCTGATATTTTAGACTGATTTTTAAAAATTTCTTGTTTCCTTCCTGTTGCATATCCACGTTTCCCAAATAATTTCTTTTATTCATTACCTTGGCAATTTCCAACTTCAATTTTGAAGCCTGCACTAGCACCTCCCGCTTTTTAGCCGCCTGGGCATTTCTTATTTGGGTTAGCATATCTGCAATTTGATCGAAACTCATAATTTTTTACTATAATTATTTATTAATTTGGAACTCGTTCTTTTAATCTTCTTTTCTAAAGGGAAAACCCAGCAGCCTCAGCAATTCAATGCTTTCTTCTTTCTTTTGGGAGATTATCCTTATATTAACTTGCATGCCGAAAATTGTTTTCACGTCATCATGGGAAATTTCCGGAAAAACCAGCTGCTCTTTTATGGGATAATTCAAATTGCCCTGTCCGTCAAAATTTTTCAAATCAATTCCTTGAAAATCCCTGATCCTTGGCAAAGCAGCAGAAATCAGCCTTTCAATAAAATCCCACATTCTCTTTCCCCTGAGGGTTACGGCCGCTCCTACTTGCTGATTTTGCCTTATCTTGAAACCGGAAATGGCTTTCTTGGCTTTAGTTAAAACCGGAGCTTGCCCGGTAATGGCCTTGAGGTCCCCTGCCACTTCTTCAACATAATTGGGGTTTTTATTGTCTTGGGAAATTCTCGTGTTTAAACAAACCTTTTCCAATTTAGGAGTCGCCCAGCTGTTGCTGTACCCGAATTTTTTCATGAGCTGAGGCACTATCTCTTTCTTATATTTTTTCTCTAAATTATTCATAATATAAAATTGCTAATTAACTTTAATCAATCTCTGCTTGGCATTTTTTACAAATTCTTATTTTGCCATTCTTTAATTTTTTATATCCAACTCTGGCAGGCTTATTGCATTTCGGACAAACCAGCTGTGCATCGGAAATATCAATAGGCATAGGCAAACTGATTCTCTCCCCTTTTTCATTCCTTCTTTTGGGCTTGCGGTGCTTCTTAACTATATTCACTTTTTCTACCACTATTTGAAAAGATTGAGGCAGGCAGCGCACTACTTTTCCTTTTTTTCCCCGATCCTTCCCGGATAAAATTTTTACTTGATCTCCTGTTTTAATCTTCATACTTATGGACTAAAATAAATTATAAATCTTATCTGCATAAATTTGCGTCCCAAGTACTCGGGATCGGCAAATATCCGCATCGTACTAATAAACTTCTTCTGCCAAGGAAACTATCTTGGAAAAGCCTTTTTCCCTAACTTCCCGGGCAATTGGACCAAAAACTCGAGTTCCTTTCATTTCCTTGCCTTCTACTATAATGGCCGCATTTTCATCAAAACGGATGTAAGTGCCATCTTTCCTGCGATAAGCTTTTTTTTGCCGCACAATTATTGCTTTTACTATATCCTTCTTTTTCACCATTCCCCGCGGTTCCGCTTCTTTCACGGAAGCAATTATTATGTCTCCTAGTCCAGCCCAGCGGCGCCGAGTACCTCCGGGCACTTTAAAACATTCAATTGTTTTAGCACCGGAGTTGTCTGCTACCTTTAATTTTGTCTCTGCTTGAATCATATCTTTAAATTAATCTTATAATCTTCTGTAAAAACCCAGCTTGCGAATCTTTGTTAAAAATTTATTAAAACTAGCGTAATTCGTAATTTGAAATTTGTGATTTGAAAATCCCAATTACTGCCTCGCAAATCATTAGTTGCTAAGCCACTTTCCATTTCTTGTCTTTGCTCAATGGCCGGCATTCTAAAAATTCCACGTCATCACCAACTTTATATTGATTATCTTCGTCATGCACTTTATATTTCTTAGAGGTCCTAATTTTTTTGACATAACGCGGATGGGTTTTAATCTCCTCCACCTTCACTACAATAGTTTTATCCAATTTATCACCCACTACCACACCCTTCTTTTTTCTTAAAATTTTTTCAGAATCTTTAGCTGGCTGATTTTTTTGCTCACTGACTTTCATAAATTTCTAAATTAATATTTTATTCTTTATCTTTTGATAGTTTTGGCTTTTCAGCCTTTGCCTGCTTTTCTTTAATTATAGTAAGAATGCGAGCAATATTTTTCTTAATAATTCTGACTTCCCGATAATTTTTGGTTTGCCTGGCTTTAACATCAAATCTTAACTGGCTTAATTTAGATTTTTCTTCATTAAGATTTTTTTCTAATTCTTCAATTGTCTTGTCTTTTAATTCTTCAGCTTTCATTTTCTATGGATAATTAATTCTATTTTTCAATAAATTTAGTCTTTACACTCAACTTATCAGCGGCTAACCTCATTGCCCGCCTGGCTATGTCTTTTTCTACACCGCCCATCTCAAAAATGATTCGCCCCGGCCTTACCTTGGCTACAAAAAATTCAGGTGCGCCTTTCCCTTTTCCCATTGGCACTTCCGTCCCTTTCCGAGTCAGTGGATGGTCCGGAAAAACTCTAATCCAAATCCTTCCGCCCCTTTGCACATATCTGGTCATAGCTCTTCTGGCCGCCTCTATCTCTCTGGAATTTAACATGCCGGCATCTGTTGTCCGAATGGCAAATTCTCCAAAATTTATCTCGGTGCCGCGGCTTGAAATCCCTTTTCCCAGCCCGCCTCTTTGATGTTTTCTATGTTTTACCTTTTTTGGAAATAGCATCTCTTTAAATAAACTAATAATTAACGCCTGTTATTTTTTCCCTCTTCTTTTTTCTTGTGGATCCAAACTTTGATTCCCAAGGTTCCATAAGTGGTATAGGCGGTTGATTTGGCGAAATCAATGTTAATTCTTAAGGTATGGAGCGGAATGTTTCCTTCCGACAACCATTCCCTTCTCGACATTTCCGCGCCTCCCAGCCTTCCGGAAATCTCCAAGCGGCAACCCAAAATATTCCTGTCTCTCATTACTTTGCCCAGAGTGGATTTCATTACTCGGCGAAACGGCATTCTTTTTTCCAATTGGAAAGCTATGTCATCTGCCAACAACTGGGCATTTTCTTCCAGTGATTTCACTTCAATCGCATCTATTATTACTTCCAGCTTTTCCTTGAAAAAATATTTCTTTTTAATCCCTTCTTTCACTTTTTCTAATTCTTTCCCTCCCCGGCCAATTAAAACTCCCGGCTTATTGGTATAAATAACTATCCTGATTTTTCCTAAATTCCTTTCAATTTCAATAGAGGCAACGCCGGCTTTTTTAAGCAGTTGCTTTAATTCTTCCCTTATTTCAATATCTTGCTTCAATTGTTTCTGGTATTCTCTTCCCCCGAACCATTTGGATTTCCAATTCTTATTGATTCCCAATCTTAGTCCCCGAGGGTCTGCTTTATGTCCCATGAAATGTTTATTAAAAAATTATTAATGAAATCTTAATTCTCTAAATATATCACGCTACAACCAAACCAATTGCCCAAAAAACTAATTTAACCAATAACTAGTTGCAGGATAGGCGGGCAAATATACAAATAAAAAAGAGATTTAATACTTCAATTATTTGTAAATTTCCAAAGAATTCGTAAATTTGCGGCAATTTTAAGGTTTAATCCTGACAGCAACCCTTTGCATTTTGATAACGCGGTACCTGAAATGACTTTGCAATGGTTACCTAAAATGATTTTCTTCGAAAAATCTTGTCTTTCGGCGCTTCTTTAACGCTTTTTCTCTCTCTTATGTCTTTAATATCTTTTAAATTAGCGTTCTTCCTTTTGGCCGATGCTTTTTCTTTCGGCTTTTTCGCTGTCTTTTCTTGAGACTGGCCTTGTTCCGCTATTTTTTTCTCTTCATCTTTGATGGACTTTACCCTATCTTTAATTTCTGCCTGCCTTTTCTTTTTAGCGGATTTTTTTTCATCCAATACTAATGTTACGCTGCAGGTCCTTTTCATAATCCTGGCAGCCCTTCCATAAGCTCGCGCCCTCCATCTTTTCATCGTCATCTTTTCATCTGCCCGAAAGTCTTTTATAAATAAGCTTTCTTCGCTCAAATTAAAATTATTTTTAGCGTTGGCAACGGCGCTATTAATTAACTTTACCAATTCTGGGCTACACCCTTTCTTGGAATTATATAGTTGCGCTAACGCCTCGCTTACCGGCATGCCTTTAATCTTCTTCGTAACTTCTCTGACTTTTTGGGCAGATTTCCTATATCTATTTAAAACTGCTCTTGTTTCCATAAAATTAAATTATAGCTAATCAAAATTATTCTTTCTCTTTAGCGGCAGGCGCTTCTTTTTCCGCTTTGGCAGCATCAATCTCTTTCTGTTTCTCCGCGACTTCCAATTCTTTTTGAATTCGACCTCCATGCTTCACAAATTTTCGAGTAGGGGCAAATTCGCCTAACTTATGGCCTACCATATTTTCTGAAATATACACCTCAATAAAATCTTTTCCGTTGTGAATATTAAAAGTATAGCCTACCATCTCTGGAACAATTGTGCAAGCCCGCGACCAGGTTTTAATCGATTTTTTTTCTCCATCTTTCATGGCCTTAACTTTTTTCAATATTTTCTCATCTACGTAAGGGCCTTTTTTTAGTGATCTTGCCATTAATCTATGCTAATTATTATTTCTTTCTCCTTTTTAAAATAAATCTACTTGACTTTTTGTTCCTTTTGCGGGTTTTTTTGCCTAAAGCCGGTTTTCCCCAAGGCGTTTTCGGATGTTTTAAGCCAATCGGCTGCCGGCCTTCTCCTCCGCCGTGCGGATGGTCTACCGGATTCATAGCTGAACCTCTCACTACCGGCCGCCAACCCAAATGCCTTTTTCTGCCTGCTTTTCCGATTTTTACAGTATTATGTTCAAAATTACTCACTTGTCCTATTGTAGCATAACAATCGGCTTTTACTAGCCTAATTTCTCCAGAAGCTATTTTAAGCTGCACAAAATCTTTTTCCACTGCCTGTAAAACAGCAGAAGTCCCTGCGCTTCTCGCCAATTGCCCACCTTTGCCGGGAACCATTTCAATGTTGCAAACTATGGTGCCTACCGGGAAATTTTTTAATTTTCCCCGATTGCCCTCTTTGATGGGTGCTTTTTCCTGAGTGATAATTTTAGTGCCTTTTTCCAAATTCTGAGTGGCTAAAACATATCTCTTTTCTCCGTCCTGGTAATTGACTAAGGCAATTAAAGCATTTCTGATAGGATCTTTTTCAATAGCGGCTACTTGGCCCGGCACGCCGAATTTGTTCATTTTAAAATCGATTTTTCGATATTTTCTTTTGGCGCCTCCACCTCGATGCCGGATGGATATCTTTCCCCTGGACCGGCCAGCTTTGGATTTATAACTCATCAATAAGCTTTTTTGAGGCTTTTTCTTGTCTAAATTAGCCGGCTTCAAAACGGTCATTTTTCTTCTTCCAGCATTATTTTTTTTATAAATCTTGACACTCATATGATTATCAAACTATTTCTTATTGCTAAATAATTCTATCTTCTTGCCCGATTCTATGGTAACAATCGCTTTTTTATAGCCTTTGCGCATCCCTTTTCTAAATCGAAATTGCGTAGCCTTAGGCTTATAATTAACTATATTGACTTTTAAAACTTTTACTCCGTATCTAGCCTCTACTGCCTGAGCTACTGTTTTTTTATTAGCCTCTTTGCCTACCACAAAAACATATTTACTAAAAGCTTCTTTGGACATTGCATCTTCTGAAACTACCGGCCGAACGATAGCTCGCGTTATTAAATCTGCTTTTTCTTCAAAATTAATCGGCTTAACCCTCTTTTCTTTGCTTCCTTTATTCTTAAGCTTCTTATTCTCTTTGACAGGCAAATTTTTTTTCGGCTGAACCGGCTTTTTTTTGCTATCCTCTTTTTTAACAGCATCCCCTTTTTTCGCTTCCGGCTTTTTCCCGTCTTCTTTTTTAAATTTATCCCAAAATGCGCTCATTCAAAAATTTAATTATTATTAATAGGATTTACACACTCCTATGTGCTGGCTTATTTAAACTTAAACAATCCCTTACTCTTTGACTAAACTAAAATTTTAAGAATGCAAACACTATTATTTTATTATGACAATCTTTCCTCCAATTTTTTAACTCCGACCTGATCAATTATTAAATACTGATTGTTTAATATATTGAAAACTGACAAATTTTCCACTTTTACATTTCGAGATTTATCTAAATTTCGGCTGGCTCTTTCCTTGTCTTTGTCTTTTAAATTGTAAGCCCATAAAACAGAGCCGGTTAATTTATTGTTATCCAAAATTTTCTTAGCTTCCCGCGTCTTGTTGTCTTTATAATCAAATTTTTCTATAATCAATAATTTTTTAGCTTTTAATTTAGCACTCAATGCCATGGCAGTAGCTCTTTTTTTCATTTTTAAGTTAATCTTCTTTTTAAAATTTCTTTCTTTGGACGGCCCAAAAGTTACTCCGCCTTTTCTCCAGATTGGGTTCCTTATTGAGCCTGTTCTCGCTCGGCCAGTGCCTTTTTGCCTCCAAGGCTTGGCTCCGGAACCTTTTCTTTCGCTGCGGTCCTTGGCATGGGCAATTAACTGCCGCTTATTGGCATATTGGCTGGTATAAACCTGGTGGATTAAATTTTCGTTTAGGCCTACGCCAAAAATTTTCGGATCCAGTTCCACTTCTCCTACTTTTTTGCCTTCCATATTTTTAACCTCTGCCTTTATCATAATTTAAAATTATTCGCTAAAAATTATTTTTATCACTGAACCATTATTCCCCGGCAAAGAGCCTTTCAGCGCTATCAATGATTTATCCTTATAAACTTTCACCACTTCTAAATTTCTAATAGATATTTGCTGGCTTCCCATACGACCGGCCATTTTTTTTCCTTTCAAGACATGTTCCGGGAAAGCACTCCCAATGGATCCAGGCGCCCGCAAATCATGCCGGTGGCCGTGGCTAGCAGGCGAACCCTTGAAGCCATGGCGCTTAACTACGCCCTGAAATCCCTTTCCTTTAGAAATGCCGATGGCCTTTACCCTATCTCCCTCTTGAAAAATATCCGCACCAATCACATCGCCTGTTTTATAATTCTCTAAATCTTTTTCAGTTACCTTTATTTCAGAAATTTTTTCAAAAAGATTCCCGGGGGAAGGTTTTTTCTTGAGCTCTTCATTCTTCTTTTTCACTAACCCCAGCTGTACGGCGCAATAGCCGTCCTTTTTTTCAGTTCTTAGCTGGCTAACCACATTCTTTCCCACTTCTAAAACAGAAACATTCTCTGCTGTTCCATCTTCTTGAAATATAGTAGTCATTCCGACTTTTTTTCCTAAGATAAATTTCATAAATCTCCCACAAATTAAAAATTTTTACGAGTATACGAGTATTGATTGTATGCAGATATTTATTATCAACTTTAAAACCGAATATCCTATAAGACACTAAATCAACCAGAGCCTATTGGAAATTTCTCTTTCTTCGCGAAATTTCTTAGTTTCGAGGAAAATTTTTCAAATAATTTTCGAAGCTTTAGTGGAGCTAAGGCAAGAAAATTTTTGGGAAATTTTGCCGAAAATAGGAAATTACAGCAGAATAGGGAGATTTCGAATAGGCTCTTAAAAACCTCTTATAAAATATTCGGTTTAAAAGCTAACTCAGTATCCTTATTTTCTCCAAAAACAAGGACTTAAATTAGTATGGATAGAAAAATATTTGCTACATCTTTATCTCTATTCCCACACCGGCTGGCAAGTCCAAATTGGTTAATTGCTCAATCGTTTTGTCAGAGGGCTCTAAAATATCGATCAGCCTTTTGTGAGTTCGCACTTCATATTGATCCCGGCTATCTTTGTGGACAAAAGTAGATTTGTTGACGGTAATTTTTTTAATAGCCGTCGGGAGAGGCACCGGGCCTACTACTTTTGCACCGGACTTCTGGGCAGTTTCCATAATTTTTCTAACAGACTGGTCTATTACCTTATGGTCATACGCCTTAATCTTTATCCTGATGCGAGTTCTCACTTCTTCTTGCTGATTTTTTTCCTTTGCCATTTAATCTTTAAATTAAATTTTCAAAAAATATTAAAACTTTTGCTATTTTATATGAAAAAAATACTTTTGTCAATTATGCTAAGCTTTTATGTCTTTTATTTCCACTTCAGTAAAAGCCTGGCGATGCCCTTGCTTTTTTAGATAACGCTTTTTGGGCTTGTGCTTAATGATGGTTATTTTTTTTCCCTTCTTCTGCTCTTTTATTTCACCGGTAACTTTAGCGCCTTTAATGTAGGGGTTGCCCACTTTCAAGTCTTTCTCGTCTCCGACCATTAAGACTTTATCAAAAACTGCTTGGTTATTTTTTTCAACATCGCCTGAAATTTTTTCTATAGCTAACTTCTCGCCCGGCTCCACCAAATATTGTTTTCCGCCAGTTTCAATAACGGCCAGTTGTTTAACTGCTTTCATTAGGATAAAATTATTTTTCTTATCGCGCTTAGCGCAAAGTGATTTCCATTATCGCAAAAAACTAAAAAAAGTCAAGAGGCAGCTATATATAAAATAAATTTTAAGCAAAACTATGTTCAAACTTATAGTTTATATATTCTTACTCATTTGCGATTTGCAAGAGGCTAAACAACAAAATTTACCAGCCGGCCAGGCACAAAAATAGCTTTTTTAATTTCTTTATCCTTTATATAGGATTGCACTTTTTTCTGAGACTTAGCCAGCTCAATTGCTTCTTTCTCTGAAATATCTTTCGACGCTTTTGCTGTCGCCCGCAATTTGCCATTCACT
>CAYMRZ010000027.1:0-8987 GCA_964393045.1 uncultured Bdellovibrionales bacterium
TGGCTGGTTTTTCTCTGTTTGCTGCCCTCCTAACCGGCTCTTTCTATTACGACCGCCTTAAAAGCCAAAATCCCCATAAAAGCCTCAAAGATCTTTTCCGGCAAGCTGCTAGCGATATTACCAGGCCTTCCTTCGGGGAAGACTTAGAAAACCAAGAAGTTAATACTTTAGAGTTTAATTCTTCTTCCTCTGCAGAAGATTATAGTGATAACAACAGCAATAATCCCAACTCGGCCAGCCAAGCTAATTCAGCCAACCAAGCCAATAACAACAATCCTTTTATCTCCCAGACAGCCGGCATTATCACCATCAATCCCACCGACACCATCCAAGCAAAAGAAAAAGACAATGCCTATACCCTTTATCTGCAAAAAGATTCAGTCTCTGACCAGCATATTGCCTCTGGTGCGGTAGAACAAGACGAACTGGCCCGCCGAACCGTCCATGACTACCATCTCCACACCGGAGCAGTAGACTCAAGAATTATTGAAGATAATGCTATCAAAAGCGACGATTTAAGCCATCAGCTAAGCATTACAGATTTAACTCTAGACAAGCTGACCATTGGCACCGGTGATCCTTCCCATTTTACCCTAGACACCGGAGATGCCTACATCTCCTCCAACCTGGAAGTAGAAGAAGAAGCCTATTTTGACGCTACCCTCTACGTCAGAGACTCTTCTTCCATCTCCACCATGACCAGTGACACCCTCTCCACCGATACGGCCAATATCTCCAACATCCTCTCCAATTCCCACCTGGCTATCAGAGGCAGATTGCCCAAGGAAGACTATTTCAATGTCTATGATTTTGTCAATCTCTATTTTAATCCCTCCGGCTATGCCTACTTTGGAGCTGATGCCCACGAAACCGCTCCCACTGCTCCCGCCCGGGCCGGAGAGGGAGATGTCTATATTAAAAATGACTTGGAAGTAAATGGCACCATCTACGGCACTATTGTAGGAGATATTACCACCGACTCTATCAGCTTAACTTCTATAACTGCCACTACTGCTAACATTACCACTTTAGACTTAGGCGCTAATACCATCACCGATGAAAACTTCACCGGAGATTGGAATTTCAACAACGGCAATTTAACCAACATCGGAACAGTTAACAGCGCTGGTATTACTGCCAACAATATTCTCCCTAACACTGATTCTACTTTTAATCTGGGAGCAGTAGGCACCGAATGGGCGAATATCTATGCTGATTCTATCACTGCCGGAGGATTGTCTCTTTCTGGTAACTTAAACATGAATAACAATCTGATCCAAAACATCGGCGCAGCCGGCACCGACTTTACCGCCACCGGAGGATTAAACTTAGCAGACAGCTTGGACATCACCGGCAATATCATTCTCTCCGGCACAGTAGACGGCAAGGATATTGCCCAAAACGCCGCCATGCTAAATGAAGATGAAACTATCACAGGAAACTGGGTGAATACCGCTAATCCCTGGGCGGATGATGAAGTAGCCGACAATTTAACCATCACCGGAGGAAGTATTGATAATACTACCGTTATAGACAAAGATCCTACGATTACCCTGGGCACTGACTTATCCGGAAGCGTGGCTCTCTCCAACCTAGCCTCCGGCACTTTGGATGCCACCATTGTGGCCGACTCTGTTGCCCTAGGCACAGATACTACTGGAAACTATGTAGCCACTATCACCGGCAACATTCAAATAGGAGTTTCCGGCTCTGGCACAGAAACCGCTAATATTTCTCTCTCCATCAATACTGATGCTATCGGAGACAGCCAATTAGCCTACAATACCGGACAGCATTTAACTGCCAGCTCTTCTCCCACTTTCGGAGGGTTAACTCTAACCGGAGATTTAATCCCGGATGCGGATGATAGTTACAGCTTGGGTTCGGCTGCTGCCAGGTGGAAAGACTTATACCTGGGAGGAGAAACTCTCCATTTGGGAGCCTCCAATACCAATGAAGCCACTGTCTCCTATAATAGCGCTACCAGCCTGTTAAACTTTTCTACTGATGCTAACGGCAATGGAGATATTGCCTTCTTCTCGGATGATTTGTATTTGGATAAGAGCGGAGGGAAGGTTGGGATTGGAACTACCAGTCCTCAAACAAATTTAAATCTTCCAGATGATGATTATATTGGGCTTGGTACCAGTGCTGATGCAAAGTTTGTCTGGGAAACAGTGGATGCCGATGCTAATCTCTTAAACTTAATTCTGCCGGAAGGGGACGCAACTAATGTGCCCCTGTTTGTAGTTGGCGATACATCCATAGATAATGTTGATATAGGTGTTTTCGATGGAAGCACTCAGCCTGCTGTGGTTGTAATAGAGGATGATGTTACCAGGTATACAGCACTACATTCAGATGGTATATCGGCTTATAATAATTTGGAGTTAGTATCGGGACTGGATGGCGCTGGTGATATATATTTTGACACTGGAGATGGAAGAAAAATGGTAATCAACAACGACGGCAACGTCGGCATCGGAACGACGGAGCCAGATAACAAGTTAAGCGTGGACGGAGGGGCTGATTTCAACGGCAACGTCGGCATCGGGACGACGGGGCCAAATCAAGCTTTGGAAGTAAATGGCCGAATAAGGATGGGAACTTGGACAGCTGACGGAGATACGGCCGTATATTATAATTCCGGCACCGGCGATATCGGGGTAACAGCATCAGACAGAAGGTTAAAAAAGAATATTAAACCTATAGGCAATGCTTTGGATATAGTCCAAGGCATCAAGGGAGTCACCTTCAATTGGAAAGATAAGGCTATGGTGGATGATAAAACCATTGGCATTATCGCCCAGGAAGCAGAAGCTGTTATGCCGGAGCTTACTTTTGACATTACCGGCCCGGATGGAGAAAAATACCTGGGAGTCCACTATGACAAGCTTTCTCCAATTTTGATTGAGGCAGTGAAAGAAATAAACGGCAAAGTCATCGGCAATCAGTCATCAGTCATCAGCAATCAGGAAGAGATTGGTAATTTGCAGTTAGTAATTGGGGACTTGGATGAGGATTTGACAGTAGAGGAGAAGATTACTGTTGTTGGGGAAGATCTGAACGCCTTAGACAGCCGTTTGGAAGGCGCTGAGGACGGCTTGGAAGAGCTGGAAGATGATATTGAAGAGCTTTCCCTGGCTTATTCCGAAGCTTATTCTGATTTAGAGGACCTAACGGCTTTAATGACGGAAACGCTTTCCGGTCATGAAGAAAGAATAACAGCTCTTGAAGAGCAAGTTACAAAATACAAGACACAAGATACAAACAGTGACCAAATTGCAATAGACAATTACCAAAACCTGAACATATTAGATTCTCTGCTTTCGGTGGAGGAATTGGCGGAGGGCGGGTATCTTTTTGAAATGGATGGAGACTTGAAGGTGAAGAATTTGGAAGTAGCGGGAGAAATGAAGGCGGAGAAGATTGAAAGTGATAACGCAGAAATTAGAAAAGGCCAATTTGAACTTATTAAGCTTAATAGACAAGAAGAAATTTCCGAATGCAATGAAAAAAATGAGGGTGAGATGTATTACAATAGAGAAGATAAAAATTTCTATGGTTGTGATAGTAGTGAGTGGGTAAAATTAAATAATACTAAAGAAATTTTAGGTGAAAATTAGCTTAGTTCATCCCCACACCAATTTAGTTATAATTTAGTTTTATGTTCTATGTTTATGTTTTGAAAAGTAAAAAAGATAATAATAACTACATTGGATCAACTAGTGATCTAAGAAAAAGATTTGAAGAGCACAATAAAGGCAAAGTAGAATCAACTAGACATCGAAGGCCTTTGGAGTTAATTTATTATGAAGCCTATAAATCAGAAAAGGATGCTCGTCACAGAGAACATAACTTAAAGTTAAGAAGTAGAGCTTTTACCCAATTGAGAAAAAGAATCGATAATTCATTGGAAAATAGCTAAATTGGCGTGGGGGTAGACCTCTCGAATCCTGAAAAAGTATTTCTGCCAAAAAAGTTTTTTGAAAATATTTTAAGCCCATTTTTAGCTTATTTAAAGCAAAAATCCCCCTTAGTCTCCCTTTGCAAAAGGGAAAAATAACGGAAAAACTCGAGAGGTATTTTTGTCAGAATCTGGGAGTTAAAAGCCGATTTTCAGCTAAGATAAGGCAAGAATCGGCAATATGACTTGTTTTTGGCTAAGTTTAGGGCAGAATTCGCATTTTTACTTATTTTTAAATATTTTTCGGAACAGTTAGGGAACAGGTTTGGACAAAACAACAATCAATGAACAAAAAACAATGAACAATAAATATTATTGATCACTGGTCGCTGTGCATTGATTATTGAGCAATGAAGCAAAACGAAATAAAAAACATTACAGTTTGCCCTTATTGCCAAGGAACTAAAATAATCAAGTCGGGAATACGCAAGAAAAAACTGGAAAATGTCCAAGTTTTTTATTGCAAGCATTGCCGAAAAAAATTTACTCCCCTGGTAACTAGGAGTAAAACTTATCCGGTAGCGATGATTTTGAAAAGTTTGATTTATTATAACCGTTTTTTAACTGGCGAAAAAATTATCGAAAATTTAAAAAAAGAATATGGGCATGATGTTTCTTTAGCAACTGTCCTCAGCTGGATCAAGGAGTATGAAGACTACCAGCCTTTTTTGCGAATGAGGGATTTTCTGGCCAAAAAATTGAATAACAAAAAAGCCAAGTTGTCTGATTTTATCTTCCAAAGCCGGCTGTTTCACCAGCAGATTTATGATTTCGGCTATCACCGAGCCAAGCTGGAAAATCTTTTGGACGAGGATTATAAAAATTACAAATTGCGAGCAATTAAAGAGTTTCTGGAATTGGCGGTGGCGGAATGCCCTCACCAGGTTTTCAAGGAAAGCGAAACCAGGTCGTCGGAATTCAAGGATATTTTTGATTTGGATGAGTTGCGGATCGTCAGGAAAAACAACCGAGCCTGCGAGATGTGCCGGTTTGTAATGCAGGCGGTGGCTAACAACAAATTGAGGCATGAGAAACTCCAGGAATTTATGCTATTTTGCGACTCCACTACCATTGCCGTGGAAGTGCCGGTGCTGTTGGACAAAGAAGATTTGGACCATTTCAAAAACATGCTTAATTTTAAGGTGCCGTTGGAGTTGAAAGATAAAAATGACCCTTCGACAGATTCGACAGGCTCACTGCAAACAAGCTCGGAACAAGCGGTGATTACCGGCCATATTGACTTTATTCAACTACGCAATGGAATGATCCATATTATGGACTACAAGCCCTCCGCTTCCAAAGTCAAGCCGGTGGAGCAATTAACTATTTACGCCTTGGCTTTGTCCCGCCTGACTTCTTTGCGGCTGTATAATTTTAAGTGCGCGTGGTTTGACGAGGATGATTACTTTGAATTCTATCCTTTACATGTGGTTTATAAGAAGAAAAAGAAGAAGAAAAGGAAAAAGCTTAAATTTTTGAAAGATTAAAAAATAAAAATGGCTTACAATAAATTAGAGTATAAAAAATACCGCGCCCGTACGCCAATAAAAACTTTCCGGGATTTGGACGTCTATAAAAACACTACCCTTTTGTCAGCGGAAGTCTTTGATTTGAAGCTGCCGGAGAAATACCGGAAAAAGCCCGGGCTGCAGGAAGAGCTATTAAAATTAAAAGAGCTTTCCCGGCTGGTTCCCCGTTTTATTGCCGAGGGACACAGCAAAAAATTTGAAAGTTTGGCTGCCGGCTTGGCCCGGCTGGAAACAGCAGCCGAAACTGTCAATTTGATAATTTCTAAAATTGATTTTTTGGGAGCGGTGGTGGAAAATAATGATTTCAAGCAGCCACTTTTGGAATTTATTAAAAAATATCAAATTCAAAAAAGAAAAATCCTGAACTTGAAAAGGGCCTGGCAGCGGGTGTTCGGCTCCGGAGATTTCAAAAAAGGCTGGAAAAAGCAAAGAAATATAAAAAAGAAATACAAGAAATAATTCAATCCCCATTCGAGGTCGAACCTCGAATTTTCTACATTTTTCGGAACAGGTCTAGCCCCATTTTTGGTCCCTTTCTCTCCCTTTTCACCCTTTTAACCCTTTAATTCTTAAAATATGTTAAAGCCCTATTCTAACCCTTATGGATATAAGAAGCTTTTGGCTTATAAAAAAGCAGAAGAACTGCAGAAAAATTGCCGATGGCTAACAGCTAACTTTCCCAAAACAAAAACTTTGTTGGACTTGGCTGATCAAATGGACCGTTCCGCGCGAAGCGGAAAGCAAAATATCATTGAGGGTTGGAAACGCAATTCCACTAAGGAATATTATGATTTTCTTGGTTTTTCCATTGGAGCCATCGCGGAACTAGAAGAAGACTGCGATGACATTTGGAGAGGAGTTTACCCTGAATTATTAGTCATAAAAAAAGTAATGGGAGAAAAGGGATTAAAGGGAAAGAAGGGATCAAGGGGTGAATTAGAGTTAAATAACAAAGAAACTTTGGATATTGATAAATTAAAGTTTTATCCTTTAGACAAATCCCTGCCGCCAGTTGTTAAACTAAAATTAAGATGCAAAGAGCTAAATTTTCTTTTAGATAAACTGCAAAAATCTTTGGAAGAAAAAATGTCCAAGGAAGGTTCACTATCTCGGAAGGAAAAAATCAAAATCATAAACAACAAAAGAAAAAAAGATGATGATAATTATGAAAAACTTTTAACAGAAGCAGGGTTTATAAAAAAAGCTGACGGGCAAGTGATAAAAAGATAAGAAGCTTTAAAGCGGGATTATGCCAAAAAAAGAAAAGCAAAACGAAATATAAAACATTCCGGGTGCTCGGAGTGTTTTTTTTGTTTTTATCAATAAATCCCCCTCTCCGAATTCCCACTTCCAGAGAATTCCTCAAAATTTCCTAGAGATTAGAGCCCGACCCTCGGTTCCGCCAGGAGCCGGACTCTAAAAAAATATCTGCAAAGGAGGCTTCTATTCTTATATTCTCCTTAAAGCCAACAGCTGCCATTAAAATAATGGTTGTTCCTCCAAGCTATGGATTTATAATTTATTATCTGCTATATTGAAATACCTCTTTTTTAAAATAAATTTATGGAAATCTCTGTTATTATTATAAATTTCAAGAGCCGAGGCTTGCTGGATGGCTGCCTGGCTTCGGTTGAAAAACTCCTAAGCCAAGAAAAATTAGCAAATAGCTGCGAGGTGATTGTTTTTAATAATGACAAGCAAAGGCTAAAAATTAACAAGGAAAAACTATCCTTTGAATTAAAAACCATCAATTATGGAAAAAATATCGGCTATGGCAAAGCTAACAATTTAGCAGCTCAAGAGGCCCGGGGGAAAATTCTTTTCTTTCTCAACCCGGATACTCGCTTAACTAAAGGTTCTGTGAGAAAAATCTTGAAATGCTTTCATAAAGACTCCTCTCTGGGAGCAATGGGCCTGAAAATTATAGAAAAAAAACGCCATCAGCCCCAGCCTTGGACCAGCGGCAAGAAAACTTCTTTGTGGAACATTCTCTTTCGAAATACTTTCAATAAGCCCTGGAATAAAAATAAAGCCACTTCAGTGGACTGGGTTTCCGGAACCGCCCTCTTGGTTAAAAGATCCCTCTTTGAAAAATTAAACGGTTTTGACGAGAAATTTTTTATGTACTTTGAAGACCAAGATTTGTGCTTAAGAATAAAAAAAGCAGGTTATAAAAACATTTTTTATCCCTATTTGCAAGTCCTGCACTATGACGGCCAAAGCTGGAAAAATAATGCAAGAAAAAAGAAAAATTACTATTATCAATCCCAAGAATATTTTTTTGAAAAACACCAAGCGGCTTGGCAGGGATTTTTGTTAAAAAAAATGAGAAATATTTTAAAATTTTTCAAGTAAAAATGAATTCTGAAAAAATTTTTTTAATAATTGCCTTTCTACTGCCTTTCGGTTTCGCTCTTAATCTGACGGAAAATTTTGATTTGGCGGTCTTTCGATTGATCATTCCCCTGTTTTTTCTGGGATGGCTTCTTGGCGCTTTTTTAAATAAAAAATTCATTATTGATATTCGGCCTCGATTTTTCTTTTTAATATTTTTTGTTTTGATATGCGCATTTTCTTTTTTTTGGGCAGAAAACCAAAGCAAGGCGCTGAGAAAAATAATGTTTATCTTTTCTTTTTTACCCATATATTTTATAAGCTTTCAAACCCTAAGGAAAAAAATAATCTTAAATAAATTTCTAAAAACACTTTTCTGGAGCGTTTTTGCTTTATCGATTTGCGGCATCCTGCAATTTTTAATGCAATTTGTGGTTGGCATAGATGCTATGCTGGAAATTACTAAAGCCATTAACCCTTTCTTTTTAGGAGAAAATTTTTCTCAAGTAGTCCAGCAATACCCCAGCTGGATGGTCAACCTTCAAGGGAAAACTCTCCTAAGAGCTTATGGAGTTTTCCCCGATCCTCATCTCTTCTCTCTTTACCTTAACATTTCTTTGCCTTTGATTTTCTATGTTTTCTTTAAAAACAAACAAAAAATCTATTTGTTGGGGTTAATCTCCGTGTTATCTGCCAGCTTATTAAGTTTTGCCCGAGCTAGCTTGATAAGTTTGACTGCTGTTGCCGCCCTAGCTTTCTTATTTTATCTTTTTAAAGATAAGAAAAAATTCAAAAAACGGTTTGCTTTCTTTGTTTTAGGCTTAGTTATTCTTTTTTCCTTATTTTTAGTTCCTAATCCGATCTCTCACCGGTTATTATCAAGTTTTAATTTTCAGGAAGGCTCCGTTCAGGGACGCCTAGAAATGTGGAAAACTGGATATGAGCTGGCAGAAGAAAAGCCGCTTGGCGGAGTAGGCTTGGGAAATTTCTCCCATCATTTGGAATCCGGCTCTGAGCTGAGGAATCCCGCTTATGCCCATAATTTATTTCTAGATTTTGCCGCAGAAACAGGCATATTCGGCGCTTTATTTCTAATCCTAGCATTGCTCTCCCCTGTAGCCGCTTTGGCTAAATCCCCTCAAAAAGCTGGACTGTTA
>CAYMRZ010000027.1:9003-12664 GCA_964393045.1 uncultured Bdellovibrionales bacterium
TCTTCCAGAACAGTCAGAGCAAATCCCGGCAACCTGGCCTTTTCCTTTTTGATTGTGATCTTCCAGGGCATGTTTGAAACTCCTTTTTTTTCAGTAAGAGTTTTTCCTTTAATCTTAATTTTACTCTCTATCGATGCAAGAAAAAATAATTAAAATCTTGGCTATTTTGCCATTTATTCTGGCTTTTTCCTATTTAGTTTATCTCCCCTTGGGGGAAGGCAGCTTAAATTTGCAAGATATTTTTTTAATCGCCTTTGTTTTAACCAGTGCTGTCTGGGTTAAGCGAAAATTAAATTCAAATAAAATAAAAATCTTGCTGAAAAACAGCCTGCCTGTGTTGCTGCTTTTGTTTTTATTAAACCTTTCTATTCTTTTTTCTTTTTTAGCTAATGCAAGCAACGGATTAATAAGCAGCCTGGGTTATTATAAAAGCCTTTTTCTTCTGCCCATTCTGTTTGCCTTATTGCTGAAAATATTAAAAAAAGAGAAAATTATCAACGGCCAAACTGTTTTCAAGGGTTATTTCCTCTATGGCTGCTTTCTTTCCTTTTGGGGAATTGGCTATCTGTTCATAGGCCGAATAACTTTTGACGGCCGGCTGAAAATATTTTTTCAATCCCCCAACCAATTAGCTATGAGCTTGGCAATCGGAATAATTATCGGGGTATTTTTAATAAAAAACAAACTCAAAAATCAGCAAGCGCGATCGGCTTTCTTGCTAGCCGCTCTAACTTCTATTCAAGCCATTTGCCTTTTTTACACTCAGTCAATCGGAGCCATGGGAGGTTTGGCAGGCGCTTTGGTCTTGGTCATAATTTATGAATCAAAAGCAAACTGGAAAAAAATTTACTATGCTTTGCTGATAATCCTGAGTCTGGGCAGCTTGTTCTTTTTATTGTTCCACCCGCAGATGGAATATGGTTACCCGGCGCATAAGAACAAACTGCCTGATTCGATTGATTCCCGAAAAGCTATTTACCAAGCGGCGGCTGAAATCAATCGAGATTACTTCCCTTTTGGCGTTGGTTTGGGAAACTTTCAAGAAAAATATCTGGCTTACCAGGAAAAATTCCCTCCTTATCCCCAGTGGGCAGTGCCGCATGCTCATAACTTCTGGCTTTATCTCTCCGTAGAAATAGGAATATTGGGATTGCTTTCCTTGGCAGTTTTAGTCTTCTTAAAGTTATACCAATTTTTAATCAAAAAAAATCCCGAAAATATGCTTCGGGCAGCCCTTTTGGCTTATTTCATTATTCATAGCTTAGCAGACGTACCTTTTGTAAAAAATGATCTGGCTTTAATTTTCTGGACAATCTTGCTTTTGTGACCGCTTTAAGCACAGCTTAAACGGTCGAACCGCATTTACAAAAAATATCCATTAAAATTGCAATTTAAATGGATATTTAAATTAACCAGAAAGATTTTACGTGCTCACCATCACTACGCCTAAAATAATCAAGGCTACTCCCAGTCCCTTGTAAATTAAATTCTTTAGAAAAATTCTCTCCTGCATTTCTTTTTTAAAATAAAAGGCTAAAACAGTGGCTAGGAAAAAAGTAAAGAGATATTGCACAGAAACCAAGGCGTTAACGGTGGTAACGCTGCCGAGAAAAATCGCATAACTAATCAAAATGCTGCCCAATCCGGCTATGGTTTTAGCGCCCAAGACTCCCAAGAAATTAAAGGCATTCGCCTTGTCCTTTTTCTTGATTTTTTTCTGAACCGCCTGCCGAAAAGAAGGGGCGAACATAAGGAACAAAGCAACTAAAACAATCCCCATCCTGGAAAAAATATAACCGCTGATGAATTCCGCTCCTTGAAAACCTTGTTTTAAAACCACCCAGCTGCAGCCGCTCAATATGCCGGCTAAAATTATTTTTTTGTAGCTGCTAAAAAATCTTTTTTTGTAAAATTTAAAAGAAATGCAAAATCCTCCCAACATTAAAGCGGCAATGCCGGCTAACTGAAAAATTTCGATAACTTGGCCCTGCAAAAAAGATAAAATCAAAGTGGATAAGGTGGTGATAGCGCCAAAAAGCACATAAACCCGAGAAGCGGCTGAGTTAATTAAGGACTGAAAAAGAAAAACTAAAGCCAGGGCTAATAAAATCCCGGAAAAAACCAGCTGGATAAGCGTAAAAATATCAATTCCAATTTTTGCAAAAGGAAATAATAAAAAACTAAAAGCGGAAAAAATTCCTACATAAAAAACATAAGCTTGCCAGCTTTTAATTCTCCCGGTAAGCAAAAACTTACTGGCAACGGCCTCTAGCGCTAAAAGAAAATATCCGCTAATAGCCACGAGAATGAAATCCATAAAAACATATTAACATTTAAACATCCTAACATACTAACATTCTAACATTTTAGCATCCTAACATCCTAACAGTTTTATTATCCTAAATACTAGTTACTAATTACTAGTTACTAGTTACTGATTTGCTGATTACTGATTTACTGATCCCATAGTTAAGCCGCAGGTTTATACTGCTAGGACCAATTGCTAATTACAAATTTGCTAGCTTTCTAATCCATTCTCCTTTATAACTCCCTGATAATAATAGTAGCTCGGCCGGGGACGGCGCTGCATAGTCTTGTAATCCATTTCACACAAGCCAAAGCGCGGTTCAAATCCATGAGTCCACTCAAAATTGTCAATTAATGACCAATGAAAATAACCGCGCACATCAGCGCCTTCTTGAATAGCCTTATGCAGCCAAATTAAATGGTCTTTAATAAATTCTGTCCGGTATTTGTCCTTGGCATCTGCCAGGCCGTTTTCAAAAATATAAATCGGTTTTTTGTAGCGCTGCCAGACTTCCATAACTGCCTTATAAATACCTTTGGGATAAATTCCCCAGCCTAAATCATTTTCTTTAAATTTCTGTTTTTTATTTTTTACAAAAGGAGACTTAAGCCCGACATGAAAACTTCTATAATAATCAAGACCGATAACATCTTGGTTTTTAACAGTTTCATCCATGGTCTTCCAGTTATAAAAATCTTCAATTTTTCTTGAAATAAAAGTATTTTTTAAAGCCTTGGAGAAATAAAAAGGGCTAAAATATTCATTCAGGCAGCATTCTATGTCTTTACTATAATTTTTTATTTTTTTATAACTTTTTTTCTGCGCTTTTATAATATTTTTCCTTGCTTTCCTGAAAGCCAATGGACATCTTTTGCCGGGAGGATAGGTTCCTAATAGATATCCTCTATTCAAAGGGAGCCTGGGTTCATTAATAGTGATAAAAATATCAATTTCTTTCCCCAGTTCTTTTAAAACTTTTCCGCAGTATCTCGAAAATAGCTCCACTGATTCTTTTTTGTGCCAGCCATACTTTTTGGCAAACCAAACTGGCGAAGTCCAGTGCCAAAGAGTTATCGCTCTTTTCATCCTCCGATTTTCCAAATCCTGTAAAACCTTCCGGTAATGCTCAATCGCCTCATCGGAAAATTTTCCTTCTTCCGGCTCAATCCTTGACCATTCCAGGGAAAGCCGAAAAGCATTGCAGCCCAAATCTTGGGCCAGTTGATGGTCCACCAAATAGCGGTTCCAACTGTCACAAGCCCAGCCGGACTTATCTTCGGCTTTTCCTTTTTGCTCCCACCGCCACCAGTCATTGTTTGTGTTATTCCCTTCCACTTGGTGGGAAGAATACGC
>CAYMRZ010000027.1:12674-14287 GCA_964393045.1 uncultured Bdellovibrionales bacterium
TTTTTTGGGAAAGAATATTTCATGAAAATAAATTATTAAGGGTCGTTTAAAAAATTGGTTAATTCTAGAAATTTTTATTTATTTTTGAAATTTAAGAAATAAAAATTATTTTAAAATTTAAAATTTAAAATTTAAAATTAATTTCAGTTTATCGCCTCAAACGACTGCAAGGCTTTTTTGAAAGTTCTCATCATCTCCTTGGCATCTTCTTGATTGAGCTGGAATTTTTCATTTTTAACAATATTATTCTTAACTTCATTGGCTTTTTTAACTTGCTCTAAATTCGGCACCTGGGCCTTGTTTAAATTATTCAACTTTTCTCCCAGCGTTTCGCCTTTGTAGCCGATAATCTCAAAAACTTCATTTAACATTTCCGCCGCCATCAGCACTGACGCCTTCCAATTGTCCGGCTTGGGACTGTTAACCAGCGCCTCCGCCTCATTCCATCTGGACTGGAATTTTCCCGGCTTGATAACCGGAAATTCCTGTCCGCCCCGCAAAACCTTGAAATAGGCATACTTGGTTATCATACGGTATAGAATAAGGATAAGCGCCGCTACGATTATTAGCATATAAAGCCCTAAAACAAATTTAAAAGAGCGAAACCACAAAGACTGCTCCAGAAAGGCATTAAAATTTTCTAATGTTTTAGCAAGAGTTTCCATTATTTTTAAGTTATTTTTTTAAATTTTAGCATACTTTAATTTTTTTTAAAAATATATCCTAAAAAATCCTTGTAAAAAGAAAACCCGGCTCTAAGCTGATCTTAAAATAATCCAAAAAGCTATTTTTGCATTTTATTTTTTTATGGTAAAATAGACTCAGTTTATAAAGTTCGTAAAGTAGAAAAAGTTAGAAAGTGGAGAAAGTAAAGCCCGCCAGAGGCGGATCAGCCTTAGGCTGAAAAGTTCATAAAGTTAGAAAGTTCACCCCGGTTAAATAGTAAATTAATTTAACGGGATGAATAAAAACACAATTTAACCAGCCTTGGCCAGAAGCCAATTTCTGGCAAGCGAGGCAAGGAAAGTAAGGAAAGAAGAGTCATTAGTCATTGGTCAACAGTCCTAGTAGTATAAGCCTGCGGCTTAACTACGGGATAAATCAACAGGGATCAGCCATCGGAAAATGAAAAGTCATCAGTCAATAGAGATCGGTCATCAGAAAATAAAGAGTCATCTGACAATAGCCTCGGTGGTATAAGCCTGCGGCTTAACTATGGGGTAAACCACTAGTCATCGGTTAACCCTGGAATCTAACTCTAAACTTTCTTCAAAAATTAGACTCTAGACAAGTTTAGATAAAAAAATACCCATCAAAATTGCAATTTTCCATCCGAAGCGGATTTACAAGAATGGGTATTTTTATTATCTGGGGGCATTGAAGGAGGTCTCTCTAAAAGCATCTATTTTGAAAACCAATTTTCTGGTTTTATCATATTAGCTTATATAATAAAATCTGCAGACTTGCCTATCTCGTCGGCTCGCCTCACTGGATTTATGGCGAAGCAGGCAAGCATCTTCGACATCTTTCTTTTTTTCCAATAGATAAAATTATTTCTGAACACAGATATTTTGATTTATGATTATTGGAAGTTTTTAATGTTTTTTTATTAT
>CAYMRZ010000028.1:0-14251 GCA_964393045.1 uncultured Bdellovibrionales bacterium
CTGGCAGTTTCTTTGTCCAGGCGATGGACAATGCCAGGCCGCAACTTATCTTCCCCGACATTTTTTATCTGGGAAAATTTTGCTACCAAGCCATTGGCTAAAGTGTTTCTCGGCTCTTTTAGCGAAGGATGAACAGAAAGGCCGGCTGGCTTTTCAACCACTAAAAAATCCTGATGCTGAAAAACCACTTTGAAAGGGATCTTATCCTGGGGAATCAATTTTATTTCCTCCGGCTGGCAACGGCAATCCATTTTTATCCAGTCCCCTTTTTTCAATTTATAGCTAGGCTTAGCTTTTTTGCCATTGATTAGAACGCCGCCTTTTTTCATTTCTGTTTGAAAAAAAGCCCGGGGAATTTCCGGAAATTTTTCCGCCAAAAATTTATCCGCCCTTTGGCTGGTAAATTTTTCATCTTCTGGATTTATGATAATATTTTTTTTCATTTAATTATTTTTAAAATAACCGTTCAACCGCTGTCGATGAGTAAAAAGTTTTAGGGGGAACTAATCAGGGAATATGAAATATTATTTTCTGGGTATTATATTGCTTTTCCAAAAAACTTATTTTCTGGAGTGACTGGTTCCTAAAATTTTTTATGAAGCGATGGCGGCTGAACACAATAAAACAAAATATTTTAGGAAAAACTATATAACTGAATTTTAATTATATTTAAATTAAAACAAAGGCTTCTCATTTTGGCAAGAAACCTTTGTTGTTTATTCTTCTTGAATTTGAAGAATTTCCTGAAAAATTTCATTCCAGGAAGACATTTTTTTAACTTGGCCAAACTCAACGGCCGGCAATCTCCGATTCTCATATTCCCCTGGAAAACGTGAAAATAAAATCAAATTTTCCACTACTCCCAGAAGCGGTTGGAGTTTGAAATCATCATCATCTGCATAAAATTCCAACTCTCTGTTTTCTGCCGTCTTCCTCTTTTGGCTCGACTCTGAACTGCCAACGCTCAAAAGCTCTTCAATATCCCATTCCTCTTCGCCTTCTGCTTGTTCTTCTTTGTCTCCTACTTGCTCTTCTGGTTTCGGAGCTCTGATCTTCAATTCAAATTTTTCTGTGAGCAAACGTTTTCCTAGTCTTGAGCTGGGCTTGCTCCTAGAAGTTAGAATAAAAATTTTATGGCCCAATTCCCTTGCCTTTCTAATAGTGGGAATAGCGCCATCTACCGGTTTAATTTGCATCCCCCAATAGCTATCTTCATAAACCATTTTTTGGACTTCGTTGTACTCTTCTATGTTCCGCAAATACCTTCTCCTCCTGCATAGCCATTGAGGAACTAAAATCCCCTTTCTCTCTAGCAACCTGGCCTTTAATCTGTTAGTATCAGCTACTACGTTATCGAAGTCAAAGCCTAACTTTAATATTTTCATTATTTCCTCACCTCCTCATTTTTCTGAAAATTTTATTAAATTTTTATTCAAATAAGAACTTTAGCGTTTTTAGCTAATTTTGCTTATTAAAGCATAATAACTATTAAAAGTCAACCATTAAAGCTTAAATTCAATTCTCAAATCTTAATTAAACTATTTAAAAATTTTTAAAAGCATAATAATGGATATAAAAAGCTGCTGAATATAATTCTATACTCAGCAACTTGTTCAATTTTAACGGCGTATTCTGGAAAACTTGGTAAAAAATGAAATTAAGGTGAAGGCAAAGCTTAGCCAGAATAAAATTAAAATTACCAGCCCCGGCACCACTGAACAAATCTTTAAACTGAAACAGGATAAGATAAGAGAGATAATTAATACGGTTTTAATTTTTCCCCACCAATTGGCTTGAACAGTTTTTCCGTAATAAACTAAAATCGGCCTTATCAAAAATTGTCCAGCTAAATCCACTAAAATCATGGCATAGGTCCAAAATTCAGGAATTACCCCCGTAAAAGCGAAATAAAAAAGAAAAGGAATTGCCAAAATTTTATCCGCTAAGGGATCGAGTTTCTTCCCTAAGGATGTTGTTAATCCACATTTTCGAGCTATTTTGCCATCCAGATAATCAGTAAAGGCAGCTAAAATAAAGATTACTGCGCTGATTTTTAATTTTGCAAAGAACAATAAGGCCAGAGAAACCGCTACCATAAAAATCCTGAAATAAGAAAGGTTGTTGGGATGAAGCGGAAACCAAACGCATCGGGTACCTTGCCGGTTGATGTAGTTTTTTATCATTGGACTTCCCGCCCAACTGGCGCCTAAAACAAACTGGGTAAAAAGAAATCCGCCAAAAACCAGACCCAAGGTTAGAAAAATGCAATCCAAATTTCCCATTTCCGGATAGCCAAACATTTCCATAGCCTTCTTTCCTCCTTTTAATTTAATATTGCCGTTAAATTAACTTATAAATTATTTCAAAATTTCTTCTAGTCTTATTATAAAATCTACTTAAGATGGGCGAGTGGCAGACAGAAATTCGTCCCGTCATGCGACGAGATTGATTTTTTTGGCAAAATCACAAATTTTGATAAAAATCAAAACTCTCCTCTAAAATTTTTCTTTTACAAAAAAATTGGTTTACTTGTGCCCCGGGAGACCTGCCTGCCGGCAGGCAGAGACTCGTCCGCCAAAGGCGGATTTCATTTTGTTGCTCCGAAATTAATTCGGAGACAAAATGTTAAAACTCTCAAAACAAACGTAACTTAAAATATACCAAGGGAGAGGATTCGTCCCGCCAAATGGCGGGATTACCCCAAGAAAGGTGAACTATTACCTGTCTAACCTGCTGTGTGCCGGAGAGAGGATTCGAACCTCCACGGGATTAACCCCACCAGCTCCTAAGGCTGGCGTGTATACCAATTTCACCACTCCGGCATTTTTTTAAAACCAATTTTTTATTCTGTAGCTAAACAAAGCTTATTCTTCGGAGCGCCACCAGGACAATGTGGATAAAGATTCCTAATTTTTAATGCCTAAATTTCTAATTAAAAATACCAAAAAACTACAAAACACTCCATTATTCCCCAAATAGAGTGTAGCAAAGTAAAAAAATTCGTAAAGTTTTTTAAATTTAAAAACCTTTTTTTGATATTTAATTATTTGTAATTTTACCTGCTCCATTTAAGCAAAGTAAATTTACGGAATTAGGAATTGGAAATTAGGTGAATTAGAAATTTTCCTTAGTAGTCCTTCAATTTCTTTATTCCTCTGGTTTCTCTGATTTTTTCTAAAGCTTTGGCCTCAATTTGGCGAATCCTTTCTCTGGTAACTCCAAATTCATTGCCGACTTCTTCTAAGGTATGGGTTACGCCGTCTTCCAAACCGAAACGAATTTTCAAGATCTTTTGCTCTCTTAGGCTCAACTGATCCATAACTTCATTTAAATGACGTTTCAATAAAGTTCTGGCAGCTTCCTGGTTCGGCATAACTGATTCTGTATCTTCTATGAAGTCACCTAGGACGCTTTCATTGCTGTCGTCGCCGATGGAAGTTTCCAGGGAAATTGTTTCCTGGGAAATTTTCATAATATGGCGCACTTTTTTCACATCTAAATTCATTTCAGTGGCGATCTCTTCCGGCAAGGGTTCGCGCCCCAACTCTTGCACCAGCCGGCGGGTAACTTGAATATATTTATTGATAGTTTCCACCATATGGACCGGAATGCGAATTGTCCTAGATTGATCAGCAATTGCCCGGGTAATGGCTTGGCGAATCCACCAAGTGGCATAAGTAGAAAATTTATAGCCTTTGTGGTAATCAAATTTTTCCACTGCTCGAAATAGGCCGATGTTGCCTTCTTGAATTAAATCTAAAAAGGAAAGATTGCGGCTTCGACCGACATATTTTTTAGCAATTGAAACTACCAGCCTTAAATTGGCTTCAGTTAGGTTTTGTTTAGAAGCTTGGTCCCCTTTTTCTATGCCTTTTGCTAAGGCAACTTCTTCTTCCGTGGTTAACAAAGGAACTTTGCCGATTTCCCGCAAATACATCTGCACTGAATCGGAGGCGGTAGTCTCTTCCGGCAAATTATTTGCTTTTTTAGCGCTTTTTTTCTTGCCTTTTTTTGATTTGCTTTCATCAATTTCTTCCGCTTCTTTTTCTATCTCATCCTTAAGAATTTCTTCCGAAGAAATAACCTTGATTCCGTAAGAATTCAATTTATCATAAAATTCTTCCAATTTTTCAATATCTTTTTCAATATCCCCCAAGGTATGCAGAATTTCATCTTCCGTTAAAAAACCCCGAGCTTGTCCCCGTTTTATTAAAATCTCCGCGCCGTCCTGCTTTTTCTCTTTTTTTACCATCGACGGCTTTCCCTTAGTCGGCTTATTATTAGAAGTTCCCCGTTTTCTGTAAATTCTTTTTTTTCTCGGCCTCCCTCGCTTTTTGGGATACTTTCTCGGCCTTCCTCTTCTTTTAGAAGAATTTTTTCTCGGCCGGCCTCTTTTTGCTCCTGGCTTTTTTCTTTTTTGGCTAGCCTTAATCCTTTTTTTAGGAGTCCGCTTCTTGGCATAAATCTTTTGGCTAACAGCCTTTTTTTTATTATTCCTTTTCTTTGCGGCTGTATTTTTTCTTGCTGTTTTTTTGGTTGTCCGAGAATTTTGCCTTTTCCTTTTTTTAACATTCCGCTTAGCAGTCCTCCTTTGAGAGGAACGCTCCTTGGCAGAATTATTTTTTTTTCGAGCCATATTTTATTATTAATGTTAGTAATGCCCAGCGTTAAACTTTCACATAATTTTTTGATAATTCAACATCCGATTTAAATTTATTAATTAATGAATGGTTATTGTCTGTCGAATATTGTTTGCCTTTATTCCTTTTTCTCTTCTTCTCTGCATAAATTAGAAAATTCTTTAGCTAAGATATTAGCGGCTTCCCTGTCTCCTTCTCTCTCCGCTTTTTTCAAGTCTTGCGCCAAGTTATTCAATAAAATTTTTCTTTGTTCTTTTTTTAATTCCTCTAAAACTAACTCCCATTCTTTGCGCGGATCTATTTCATTTTCATAAAAACCCTCATTCGGATCGTAAGCGTATTTTACCGACAATTCAAAACGATTTAAATCATCCTTGATTTCATTAATTTCTTTTTTAATTATCTTCTCCCAATACTGCTGATATTCCGGGCTAATAAGCTTCATATCAAAATTCTTAGCGTAGTCAGGCAGTTCATCTGCATATAAACTCAAAATGCCTAACAGCCGTTCTTGAAGGGCGGCTGCTCTTGTTTTCTTTTCAATTTTATCTTCTTTATTTTTTTCTGCTTCCTTGGCCTGATTACGCAAAGGCCTGGAACTTTCTTTCATTTTAACTTTCTCCAGCACTTGTGTCAAAATTTCTTCTTCTGTGTCCAGTTTCTCAGATAATTTTTTTAACCAAAAATTTCTTTCAATTGGATCAGCAATATCTTTTATAATGTTAAGCAAATCTCGGGCAATAATTTTTTTTCCTTGAGGATTTTCCGGAGAATTTTTTTCAAAGGCAATGGTGAAAAAATATTCCATTACCGGCTGAGACGCTGAAACTGCCTTTGTCCATTCTTTTTCATCTTTAATAACCAAGTCATTCACATCCTTGCATCCTTTTGGCAAAACAACTGCTTCCGCATCTACGTCTGATTTTAACGCCATTTTTATGCTTTTTTCAGTAGCTTGCCTCCCAGCTTCATCTGCATCAAAGCAAAACTTAAAATTTTCTGCATAGCGCTTTAGAATATCCACCTGTTGCTGGGTAAGCGCCGTCCCGGAGATAGCTATAATATTTTTAATTCCCGCGGAGAAAGAAGCCACCACATCCATATTGCCTTCCACCAAGATAACGCTATTATTTTTTCTTATTTCAGAACGAGCTTGATAAATTCCATACAAAGCCTGGCTTTTATCGTACACTATTGTCTGGGGAGTATTGATGTATTTAGCTCCTTCACCATCTTTGCCCGGCGTCGCCCGGGCAGAAAAACCCACTACTTTTCCAGAAATATCAAAAATGGGAAACATTATTCTATCTCGAAAACGGTCATAGTAGCCGGTTTTATCCTGCTGATTAATTTTATCTTTAGCTACCAATAATCCGCTGGCGTTTATATCTTCTAGCTGATAGCCTTTTTTTAATAATAAATTCAAAATATTTTCCCATCCGTCCGGACTATATCCGATTCGGAAATCTCGCGCCTCCTCGCCGCTTATTTTCCTTCCCTTTAAATATTTGATGACTTCTTTGCCGGCATTATTTTTCGTTAATTCTGACTGGTAATAACGGGTGGCAATTTCTAATATTTCATAAACTATTTTCTTTTGGTTTTTTTCTTGTTTGTTAATTTTTTGAAAGCGAGGAATTTCCACCCCCGCCCGCTCTGCCAGCCTTTCCAGGGCTTCCCGAAATTCTAGTCCCTCCATTTCTTGGACAAAAGAAAAAATATCTCCGCCCTTTTGGCAACCGAAACAATACCAAAAATTCCTCTCAGGATTAACCATAAAAGAGGGAGTTTTTTCATTATGAAAAGGACAAAGCGCTTTAAAATTCGAACCTGCTCGCTCTAGCTTCAAATACTCTCCAATTAAGTCAGTTACGTTTATCCTTTCTTTTATTTGTTCGGTAACATCTGACACACCTGTCTTGTTAATGCGCTATATATTCTTACAAAAAACCTAGATATTTATTTCCAACAAAACATTAAAACTCAAAATTATTTTAAATAATTTAAAAATTTAAATCAAATAAAATTAGTTTAATCTCCAAATACTAAAATTCAAGATAGCAGCAAAACTCACCCAGAAAATATAAGGGATTAAAAGATAGGCTGCCATCTTGGATATGCGGCTAAATTGAAAAATATTAAATAAAATGGCTATCCACAGGATAACTATTTCCAAAAAAGCTAAGCCCGGAGACTTTAAGCCAAAAAATAAAATTGACCATAAAGCATTCAAAGCCAATTGGATAAAGAAGAAAATTACCGCTTTTCTTTTGGGCATTAAATCCTGCTGCCAAATTAAAAACAAAGCTATGCCCATAAGGAAATACAAAAAAATCCAAACCGGTCCAAAAATCCAATTAGGCGGGTTAAAAGCCGGCTTTTCTAAAGTCGTATACCAGGTAGCAATTGAATTAGCAGTAAAAAACGAACCAATCGCTCCGGCTGCCTGGCAAATAAAAATAGAAATAATAAGTTTAATAATTTTTTTCATTTTAAAAAATGATTAACTTCTAAATTAAAGCTTTTTTAGAAAAAACCGATTACAGGTTTTAATTAATTTCGACTGCTAGCTTAAACTATGCGCCTTAGCGCAAGAATTTTCAGTTGCTGCTCATCTTTTGATCCAAGTTCAACCATCTTGCTTCGAAAAATATCCCAGGAACCGGTCGCCCACTTATAATCAAATAATATTTAACTTTTTCCTCTCAAATAAAAATAGCACATCTGGCTTTTTATCCTGCGCTCCCCCTAAGATATTTTTCTCATCAAGGATGGTTAAACTTAGAAAATTTGACTTTTAGCTCTAATTCAACCCATGGAATTCAATTCCATAGTGGTTATGCTTTCTCCGCTTTCAGCCAAACAAGTAAACATAGATTTTACTCCACATCCGGCAAAACTCTCAGGGAGTCATTAAAACGGTTAATAAAATTAAAAAGCCCCACCACACTGGTAATTTCCACAATCTGCTCATCGGAAAAACTTTCCTTCATTTCCTTGAAAATCTCTGGATCAACATTATAAGCATGTTCAGTGGCAGCTTCAGCATATTTTAAGGCTATCTTTTCTTTTCCATTGCTGGCTTTTTCAATACTGCCTATCTCTTCTTCCTTTAAGCCAAATTGTTTTAATTGCATCCTGGAAACACTCACACAAAATTCGCATTTATTTATTTCCGATATCCGATAAGCCACTTTCCATTTTAATTTTTTATCTACTGGCGCATCATCCATAACTGCCTTAAAAAGAGTAAAAAATCCCACTAAGACATCGTCACAATTGGCCATCACTCTCATCCATTTGGGAACTTTCCCGGTGGAACCTTTAATTTGCTTAAATAGCTCCTTGGCTTTGCCTTGGGCTTCTTCATCTGAAACCAAATGAACTAAAGGCTTATTTTTTAACATTTTTTTAAATTAATTATTATTTATTTCAGCTAAGGCTACTGTATTTTTTAAAAGCATAGCAATAGTTATCGGCCCTATTCCCCCGGGAACTGGCGTGATGTATCCCGCTTTCTTTTTCACTTCTTCAAAATCTATGTCCCCTCGCACTTTTCTTCCTTGCTTAACAATCCCAATATCAATGACTACCGCTCCCTCTTTAATCATGTCTTCTTTGATAAATTCCTTTTCCCCTACTGCGCTGATAAGTATGTCGGCTTGCAAAAATTTTTTCAAGTCTTTTTTGGGAAAAATAAAATTATCAGCTTTGGCTTTTTTGCATTCTAGCGCTTTAGCTAAACTTTCTCCAAAAATTTTAGAATTAGAGGCAATTACTGCTTTTTTATCTTTAATTTCATAATCTATATGAGAAAAAATTTCTAAAACCGCTCCGACTACCGGAGGCATTACATCGCTATGGTTGCAAGTGCTAAAAAATTTTTCAATATTTTTTGGGTGAAAACGATCCACGTCTTTTTCAGGCACAATGCTTTTTATTATCTTTTCAGTGTTAAAATTTTTTGGCAGCGGCAATTGAACCAAAATAGCGTCAATGTTTTTATCTTTATTTAAAAAATCAATCGTTTCCATGATCTCTCTTTCATTTGGCTGTTCAGAAAATTTGTACAAGTGAGTTTCTATGCCTAATCTTTTTGCCTGTTTTTCTTTAAGTTTAATGTAGAGCGTTGAATCTTCTCTCTCTCCAATTTGAATAACGGCTAAGCCAGGCTTTAAATTCGGCCTAGCTTCCATTTCTTTTTTGATTTTACCATATATGCTTTGGGCAATTTCTTTGCCATCGATAATTTTTCCCATTTTTAGAATGTTATTTAAAATAAATCTTAATGGCATCAATTTTTTTTATTGATGCCATTATGCCAAACGGATTATGCCTTTAACTTTTTGCTCCCTCAATAAGCTTATTTTTTTCTTCCAGCCAATTTTCATAATCCTTCCTCACTTTCCAAGACGCTCCATGCTTTGCTAATCCTGATAACAACCTAGAAATTTTCCTTAGGTGGTTTTCTACCAAAAAAATAATCTCCTCTATGTTCATATGTGCCCAACCGGATTTAATTCTCAACTGTTCGTCCCAATCTTCTGTTTCTTCTATTAAATTTTGAATTTTCAATTCTATGCGTTCCATCTTTTTGCCATTAGCTGAATTGTCTGACTCCATTTTTCACCTCCTTTCCTAATAATTTAAGGGAAAATTTCGGCATAATTTCTTTATTTGGCTTTTAATGTCTTTTATAATTTTGGAGTTATTTTTATTTGTAATGACTTCGTCAATTAAATCAACTATCAAAATCATCTCTTTCTCCTTCATGCCTCGGGTAGTAGCTGCCGCAGTTCCAAATCTCACACCAGAGGGGTTCATGGGAGGGTTAGGATCATTAGGTATTGTGCTGCGGCTGACAGAAATTCCAACCTTGTCTAGTATCTGTTCTGCCTCTTTGCCACTTAAATTCTTACTTGTCATATCTGCTACTAAAAGATGATTGTCAGTGCCACCTGAAATTACTTTATAGCCTTTCCCCATAAAAGCTTTGGCCATTCCCTTGGCATTTTTGATAACCTGTTTGGCATAATTTTTAAAATTAGGCTTCAGAGCTTCGCCAAAAGCTACTGCTTTAGCAGCGGTAATATGGTCATGCGGCCCTCCTTGCATGCCTGGAAATACCGCCCGATCTATTTCCTTTGCATATTTCTTTTTACACATAATCATCGCGCCCCGCGGACCGCGGAGAGTTTTATGGGTGGTAGTAGTTACCACATCAAAAATTGGCACCGGATTTTTCATTGCCCCAGCTGCTATTAAGCCGGCAGTATGAGCAATATCAGCGAAAGTAAAAGCGCCTACTTCGTCAGCAATTTTTTTGAATCCTCGCCAATCAATTTCCCTGGAGTAGGCGCTGTATCCAGCTACAATCATTTTTGGTTTTTCTTTTAAAGCTATTTTCCGAACTTTTTCCATATCAATCTTGCCTGTCTTTTTATCTATTCCATATTGAATAAAGTTATATAACATTCCGGAAAAATTCACCGGGTGGCCATGAGACAAATGGCCTCCATGGTCTAATTTTAACCCCATTACCTTGTCTCCAGGCTCCAGAAAAGCAAAATAAACTGCTGCATTAGCCGGCGAACCGCTTAATGGCTGCACATTTACATGCTGGGCCCTGAATAATTTTTTCGCTCTTTCGATGGCTAAGTTTTCAATATCATCTATAACCTGATTTCCCCCATAATAGCGATGCCCGGGATATCCCTCTGAATATTTATTAGTGAGCACGCTGCCCATAGCCTCCATTACTGCTTTGGAAACATAATTTTCGCTGGCAATTAGTTCCAACTCCTCTTTTTGCCTGCGAGCTTCCGCATCAATAATTTTTTTTACCCTCTTGTCTTGCTTTTCAAGATTTTTATAACTTGGCATAATTTAAAAAAATAAATTATTAAAAAAATTAATTAATTTCTCTTAAGGTCTCATTTTTGGATAATTTTATAATATGCAGCATACACGGCAAGAAATTATTTTTTTGCTAAATTTTTAGATGCGAAAAAAACAATTATTCCCGCAATCACTAAAGCAGTGGAGAGGGTTATGGCCATTATTGCCTCCCAGCTTAATTCATTCTTAAAAAGCACTGAGCCTTTTCCTGCCGCCTTAATTCCCTCTGTTTGAATTTGAGTGCTTAAATAAGCATAATTGCCTCCGCTTGACATAAAAACGGTTAACGCTCCCAGCACGCCTGTGCAAATCATAAGCAAGCCGGATTTTTTATTAAAATTTTTCTGGTAAACCGTTTTTTTATTTTTTACCATTTTTTTCTTTAATAATTATTAAATTCTATTCTATATTAAAAAAATAATGCCACCAATAGTAATAATTAGGTTTGTTAATTTTTATTTCAGGTTTTTGTTCTTGTGTTTTTTCTTTTGTAGGAATCTCCTTTTCCTTAATTTCAACTATGCGCTCTCCTTCTTTGATCAAGCCTAATTTTTCCCGCGCCTCTTTTTCTTTGTAATGATCAGTTTGAAAATAATCGCTTAATTGTTCCAATTTGCTGTTATTTTGGTTAAGCCGGTCTATCTCCTCTTGGAGTGCTGTAATTTCCTCGTTTATCTCTTTCTGGCGATAAACTTGCCGGGATAACTTGTAAAATATGAAAAAAAGCGCCAATAAGCCAAGCAGCACTAGAGCTTTGAATATAAAGTTGGATAAAAAACTGCTATTCTGTTTTTCCTTTGCGGATCTATTTTTTTTCTTTTTCATAAAATTAGTATGACTGCATCAACGGCACTAATGTAAAAGCCAGCATTCCCAAAACTCCCAAAATTGAAATAATAATCCAAACTATTTTTATCTTCTTTCTTGTTTTTTTTAACATATTAAAATTGTTAATTTTAATTAGTTTTTTCTGCTAAAATAACCTTGTCGCCTTGGGAAATTCCTGATTTTATTTCCAGCATGCTGCCGTCCCCTTTCAATCCAGTTTTTACCTGTTTTTCAACCACTTTGCCTCCTTCAATTAATATTTTTACTTCTCCATTCTCCACCGCTCTTTGTGGCACTGCTAATACATTTTTTCTTTCGTCAATTTTCACGTCTATGTCAGCACTCATGCCAGGCTTCAATCGGCTGTCAGAATTATTCATTTTTAATTTAACTTTATAATAAACTACATCTTGAATTACTGTGGAAGCTGGATCAATCTCAATAATTTCTGCCCGGAATTTTTCTTCTTCACTTAAGGAGTCAAAGGTTACTTCCGCCATTTGGCTTTTTTTTAATAACACTATATCAGCTTCCGGAACATTCGCTTCCAATAATAAATCATAAGAAATTAACCGGCCAAAAGGAGTTCCGGCCGCCGCGCTGCCAATCACCTCCCCCGCTTCGTAATTCATTTTGGTAATTATGCCGTTCACCGGTGATTTCAGCTGGGATTTTTCCAAATTAGACTGGGCCAGGTTATAATTTACGCGAGCGGTTTCTATCACAGAATTAGTGCTTTTTTGGGCAAAATCCGATTCCACCGTTCTTCTTTGATCCTTGGCTAGTTTCAGGCTGTTTTCAGCAGAAAGTATATTAAGGTCCTTGGTTTCTTCCGCCGTTTCCAAGGCTTCTTGAGCGCTATTTTTGCTTTTTAAAGCACTGGTTAGGGTAAGCTTGGCATATTTGGCAGTGCTGCTTTCCTCTCCCTCTTCTTCGACTACCTTATTATAGTAGGCCTCAGCATCATCATAATAATCGCAAGCGTCATCATAGGCCTGCTGGGCAGCTTCCGCCTTTTGATCCTCCAAATCTTCCACGCCTTCCAAGTATTTCTTGGCATTGCTTACCGCCTGGTCAGCTTCTTCAATCTTATCATCAGTTATTCCTGCCTCAGCCATCGCTTTATCGAGAGCTAATTTAGCCTTCTCGACTTCCTGACTTAAGTCATAATCTTCTAAGGCGCCTATTGCTTCACCCTGGGCTGTTTCCTCTCCGACTTTAGCCACGCTTTTCAGCCGTCCGGTAATTTCAAAATTCAAGTTTAATTCACTGTCCGCCTTCAGCTCTCCAGTGGCAGAAACGGTTTTAATAATATCCTGATAACCAGCCTCTTCGGTAATATATTCTGTTTGAGATTTTTTTCTGCTAAAATAAAAAACTAAGCTCATTATTAAAATCAGCGCTATTGCGGAACTAATAATTATTTTCTTCTTTTTGGCTGTCATTTTTTCTTATTTATGTTATCCTATTTATAACATACTTTAATAATTTTAAAAAATTTTTAAATGAAATTCAAATTAAAAAATAATCTTTCTGAAAATTTTAATTCTATTTTAAGAAGATGCGGCTATATGGCAATCCATGACAGGCAAACTCAAAAAAACAGCTACATCCGAAAAATAACTTCTTACCGCTACCCCCGTTTTCATCTTTATCTAAAGGAAACAGGAGACGAAATTATTTTTAATCTTCATCTGGACCAAGCAGCTACTGTTTATGAAAACCAAAAGGCCCATAACGCAGACTATGACAGCCAGGAAGTGAAATCTGAATTAGCCCGGATTTATTCAGTATTAAAAGAATTTTTAAATTAATTAATATTCCGTCCTCTTAAATAAAAAATACTCAAATTGAAAAAATCATAATCATTTAATAATCCAATATGAAAAAATTAAAACCTGGCACTATAAAAAATCTTCAAAAATATGTTAGCTGGAAAATTGACCAACGCGGCTTCAGAGATGAAACCTTGAGAGAGCGTTTGGTTCTACTAATGGAAGAAATCGGTGAGCTCGCCAAGGCTTGCCGAAAAGTTTCAGGTATGAATATTGATTCCAATAAAGAAATAGCGTACAAAGTAGGCGAAGAGATAACTGATGTAATCAATATGGCCTTTGCTGTTGGCATTGAATTGAACATCGACATTGAAAAAGAATACTTTAAAAAAGAAGAAAAAAATGATAAACGTTTTTATGAACGTTCAAAACATAAATTAGAAAATTGAAAAAATAAAAGGAGGCTTAATAATGGAAGAGCTAATAAAGAATCCTATCCTTGTGATAATAATCTTTTTCTTTGTTGGATTTTTAACCGGAATCATATGTTCTCTTGTCGAATTTAGTGTTTTGTGGGATACAAAGATTGAAAAAAGTATTTCCAAGAAACGTTTTGTGCGAAATGTCTCTCTGATGATAATCGCCATTATATTTATAAGCTACTCAAGCATATTACTATTAGAAATACCATTTCTTCTTGGAGCTTTCGCAGGACTATTTTATTTTAAACTTAAGGTGTTACCTAAAATAACATCGGGAGAAGAAATTTCTTCCAAGGCTTAAAACAAACCAAAGAGTTTGGCACCGAATTGCCAGGCTCTTTTTCATTAATGAACTATCTCCTTCTCCAATCCCTGATTTCCAAAACTCCCCGGCCTTTGTCTTTAACCACTAATTTTTGTTTCTCCCTCCAGCCATATTTGTCTATGAATTCCTTGGGAATGGTCAAATTATAGCTATATTTGTTTTTCTTTTTTAATTTATGGACTTTCTGTCTCATATTTTTTACTCGCCCTGTTAAATTGTATAAAAAAATTTATATAATTTTCTACAGGGTTTTAGTCATTACACCCCCGCCAAAGGCGGTGGCTTGATGAGTGGGGCCGCCTA
>CAYMRZ010000029.1:0-13638 GCA_964393045.1 uncultured Bdellovibrionales bacterium
AAAAAGCCTTTCTTATTAGCTTATTACAAACAAGCCTGAAAAACTTTTCAAAAAACGCCCCTCTCAAACGCGTTTTTTTATTTGTCTCACCTATTCTAATTTCTATTTTTAATTTTCCAATATCTTAGCAATGAAACAATTTTCCCTTGCTAAGATATTAATATATTAGTATAAATTTGTTCTGTAATTAACTCTGTAATTTATTCCTAAATATTAAATATTCTTTCTAATAATTTAATCATTAGGAATTTTTCTGCTCTTCCTTAATTTTTTTATATCGTTCTTTATTTCTAGTCCATAAAAATATCACATATTCCAAGCCACTACCGCCCAGAGAGCCGTATAAAAACCAAAGATAATCCCGGCAGGTATCAAAATACCACCAGAAAACAACGGCTGCCGCTGCCATAACTGCTTGCCAGCCCCAAGGAATTTTTTCGCTTTGTTTGTTTTTCTTAGTGAAAGTTGTTTTATAAAATAAGGCCAGATAACCAGCTAAAATCAAAGCCCAAACCCACCAAGGCCAATCGTTACAAACTTTTTGGGCTCCACCTACTTCCGTTTTTCCGCCTTCTTCTTCTCCAGTGGACGCTGCTTGTTCTTCAACCTCTGGAGCAATCTCCTGTTCGCCTTGCACTCCTCCAGAAGGTGTTGTTCCTGGCAAAATAATTCCAGTTGGAGTAAAACCAGCCAAAGTGGCATCTCCTCCTCCATCGCCATCATCATCATTGTCTCCATCATCATCGTCTTCAATTTTAACTTCTACGGTAGCAGTATTAGATAAATCTCCATCTAAGTCTTTTACTCGGTAAGTAAAAGAATCATCTCCTTCATAACCATTTTCTGGATTATAGGCTACTACTCCAGCCAAACCTCCACTGGTATAAACAGTCAATGAGGCATGAACTGGATTATTTACAATTTCAATGCTGGATAGGTCTAAGGGGCTATCTGAAACTCTATCGTTAAAAAGAATTCCCAAATTTTCAGTATCATCCATACCTATCTCATAGTAATCATCTACTGCTTCTGGCGCTGACCCTTCTTCAGAAGAAACAGCTATCCCCGTACTGAGGTCGAAAATTGTCTTAATCGCATCCTCTCCTTTATTTTGATATTCATTTCCAGCCTCTGAATCAAAAGTAAAAAATATTTCATAATTTTCAGTATTTCCAATTCCGCCAGGCAAAGTATCAAAATAAAAAGCGTTCTCATAATCAGAATCTGGATTTTGATAATTATAAAATTCCCTTAGAGTCTTAGCTGGCAAAGCAAGAGAGGCTCCATCTGAAAACCTTTTAATAGTTACGATAATCCTTTCTTCAATTGGCGGATCAACTGGTCCATAAGTGCCAGTCATTTTAAGCATAACATTCTGGTCTTCATCTGTTTTATTTTCTATTGAAAAACTTCTAATAATAAACTCTCCGGGAAGAAAATTTTTCTCGTCAATAGGAAAATTCGGCCCTAAAGTTATATCAACCGTCTGAGCATTAACCATTAAAGGCAAAAAAGCCATTCCAATTACAACTATTAGGTTTTTCCAGAAATATTTTTTCAATGTTAATATGTTTAAATGTTTATATGTTAATATGATCATTTATCTTCTTTATCTCCCTCATCTCCCTCATCTTCCTCCTCTTCATCTTCATCTTCCTCATCCTCTTCCTCTTCATCTTCATCATCCTCTGCTTCTTCCTCCTCATCCTCTTCCTCTCCCTCATCCTCTTCATCTTCCTCATCCTCTTCCTCATCCCCTGCTTCTTCGTCATCTTCTTCTTTTGACGCTATTTCTATTTTTAGAACAACTTCATTTTTTTTATGCGAAACAACTTCCGCTTCTTTCGGTAAATCCAAATCTTTTATTTTAATTTCAGTCACTCCCGCCTTGTCCGCTTTATCCAAACCGCTCAAATCAATTTCTATCTCATTTTCTTCTTCCTCCCAGCCGGAAACTTCAATTTCCTTTATTTTTAATTTCTGCTTTTCTATCTCCAGCCCATCCTCCAGGCTTAATTTTCCGGAAACACTAACCTCTACTTCTATAATTTTCTCGGAAGAGAAAACTTCAACCTCCAAGACAATGGCATCTTTCTCCGGTTCAATCAAGTCGATTTCTTCATCTTCCATTGCCTTCTTATCAAGAAGGTCTTTAGCGGCAAATTCAAAATTGCCTTCCTTGTCAAATTCAAGTTTTGACAAATCAACTTCCATCGCCTCCAACTCTTCCACAGAATCCGCTGGAATCCTCAAAAACGCTTTTTTAATTTTCTTTTCTATTTCGATTTCCAATCCTTCGTTCACCTTCGGTTCTCCCGAAAAGTCAATTCCAATTTCTTTTTCAATAAATATTTCTTCAGAAACTTCACCACCATCAGAAACTTCCTTAGGCTTTTCTTTTTTCGCAATCGGAGAAAGAAGCTCTTCCTCCCCATTATCTTCCGTTTCCGCCGTATCCCCTTGCGTACCTACGGTCGTACTTACGTCCATGCTTACGACTTCGCCGTTTTCATCACTTGCCCCGTGAGATTGATCTTTTATCTCACCAGGGTCGGCTATTATTTCCAGCATCTTATTATAAACATCTTTAGGCATTTCATCATCATACTGATCATCTAAAAGTCCTAAATATTCCAGAAATATTCCCTTGCAAAGCGGATTCTCTTCCTCTCGATCAAATTCCCGGCCGTCAAAACATTTCTCAAAAACCAATTCACGGTAATAATCTTCTTCATCGTCATTTAATTTGTTCTCTTCTCCTGGCGTAGGATCTGGATCAGTCCAAGGACCGTTTCCGTCCGGGATGCGTTGATAAGCTTTATCCTCACCAAATCCACTAGGATCTAAATAATCATAATAGTCATTTTTCGTTTTTAGGTCTCCATATTTTGCGTATAAATATAATTTGCCATCGCTGTCATTGTCAAAAAATTCATCTGGACTGAATTGTCCATTAACATAGACTGCTAGGCTGCCTCCATCTGGTACAATAGTTTCTCCATCATCCGAAGTGTTATCGTCATTATCACCATTAGAAACAGAAATTTCAATTTCATCTCCGTGTCCATTAGAAATAATCCAACCATCCACATCCCAATCTTCGCTGTCGTTATTCCACAGTTCAATAAATTCACCATCCGGCATTGAAGCTGTATCAGTACCGGTCGGATTAGCTAAAAATTCATTCAACACTATCGGCAATAAATTTTCGCTGCCCGGCGTGCCGTAATTATTAATTTCATCATCCCAATAATCAGTATCGTTGGCCGCCGGATGATTAATGGTAAACCAGTTATTTTCATCCGTCCCGTCACCCGGCACTAATTTTCTCTGCATGGAACGATAATCACTGGTGCTGGAGCCATTCTCTCCCGCTGGCCAATCGCTGTCACTCGGGATCGGTGTTGCATCAATCATGTTACCGTCTTTGTCTTTTAATATCAACGCTCCATTTGTATTATAATTATTTTGTAAACTTATATTAGTTTTTGCTACATCCACATTAACATCCAAATCGGAATAATCTTTATCTTTATTGGCTATCAGCAAAAATCCATTAGCTGGAATATAAGCATCCACTCCGTGGGCGATTTCCAAGTGTCCACTGCCACCGGAGACCGCGCCGTAAATATCCCAATTTTTAAGATTAATTGGATTGTCTGTCATATTTTTCAGTTCAATCCATTCATCTGCTGTAGAATCATCACTTCCCATCCACATCACTTCATTAATAACTACATCACCCTCGCTCAACCATTCTCCAGTATTAATTAAATTGTCAACTATTTTTTCTTCATCGCTCCAACCTTGCGTGTTGTCCGCAAATATGCTCTGCCAGCCAGTGAAAACAAAATTGAATCCACAGCTTAAATTTTCCAAGGATTCATCCGCATCAGACGGCAGAGAAACTTTAAAGCTGTAATTATTATTCGAGCCGACGCCTAAGACTGCCAAAAATTCATAATCCAAACTAGAAAGTTCTCCATTATAAATATCGGCACTTCCGTCATTAATAATCAACTGTAAAGCATCGCATAAATCGTTATCACCGGAAATTTTTTCAAACGCTACTTTATATTTAATATCCATTGTACCATTGTTTGAAACCGTCGCCTGCCGAGAAACTTCTTTCCCGGGACCAAAATCATTCGCGTCACTCGCTAAAACCAAAGCGGCATCGCTGGAAGAAACTTCCAAATCCAATCGACCAGATTCCATAATCGCAATAGTTTCCTCATTATCAGTTTGAAAAGCATTAGTTCCGCCCATAAAATAAATTCCACTGGAAAAAAGCAAAACCAAAAACATCACACCGATTTTTTTCATCGACTTGAATACTCTCTGATTAATTTTTGATCTCAATAGCTTTTTCATCATTTAAAATTCAGGCATTAAAAAATTTTATTAGAAATTAGGAGTTATGAATTAGAAATTTAATCATCCGAATCCTTTTCACTTTCTTTACTTTCTTCACTTTTTTTATTGTTTTTCCTCTCTTTCACTCTTTTTTTATAATCCATCTTTTTCTTAATCTCTTTTTTTATCTTTAGAATCTCATCATAAATAACAATCACCGCTGGCACTATGATTATCAGCACAAAGCCGATCGGCTTTTGCGCCGCATTCACCACATATCCCGCATAGGGCACCGAAAATAAAACTTTGCCCAAAACTTCATTTTCTTTTACTGACTTTTGGTCCGGTGCGTTATTGGCATCTCCTTTAGTAATAAAACTTTTATCCCCGTCATTTTCTTTAATTTCCACAATCCGATGAGTAGTCGGGGTTTTGGTTTTGCCATTCTCGCCAAAGGTGATCACATCACCAACATTATATTCTCCCTGTGCTTTCACTGCCACCACGCTTCCGGTGTGTATCGCCGGTTCCATTGAACCGGATAAAACTACAAATGATCTAACTGGAATTTTGGGAATCGCTGAAAGAAATAAAAATACTGCTACCACTATCAAACAAGCAATAATTAGGAAATAAAAAATCTTAAAAATCTTTTTAATAATATTCATTCTTTAACTTAATTAAACTCTCAGTTCTCCTCCCAAAGAGGGAGGAGTCAGAAAGCTTAAATTTAGTTAACTAAATTAGCTTCCCAAAGGGTATTGCCGTTTGACCCACTATCTGGTCTTAGCCAATACTTGGCATCAGGATTAGAATTGAAACCAGTATAATTTCCACTAATTTCAACTGCTCCAGAGGAGGGTGAAGTATAGCTACTATCGATTCCAGTTTCAGTAGCGCCGTCATAATAAGCGGTTCTATAATCTAAACCATCATCCAACCCCCAAGCTTTAGTGGTATAATCTCCAGATCCATTCCAAGTGATGAAACCCCAGGTACCGTCAATAATTGGTACCCAGTGATCACTAGCATCTTTATTCTCTAGGACAACACCTCGGCTGGTTGAACTTGGTCCAGGACCCATCAATTGTTCGGCATATAATTCAATATTGAATACCACTTCGTCACCTTGCAATTTATTGCCAGCATCTTCATCCAATAAATATGTTTGTTCAACACCTATAGAATCGCCAACTGCTATTTTTCCTAAAGGAATCCAGAGATTTCTGATGTCATACATCATCACATCCCAGTCCTCATCAATTAAGGTTTTATTTTCCACATCCATGCTATAGTGAATTTTCTTGTCAATCATATTATTTTCATTAGTCGGACTATTACAAGTGTCAACACCACCATCCCAGGTTCCACCTTCTGCTTCGCATTCTGGCTCACTTTGGGTTCCTGTGCTCCTGCTAATAATGCTGATTTTTTTCCAAACTACTAAGGGATTATTTCCAACATTTTCAATAGTAAAATCAATTTCCTCTTCGTGAGCTCCAGGCATCATATTTTCCAATTTAAATTCTTCATCTGATGTCCAAGGGTTTTCATTTTCTACTGCAATATCAATAGTTCCGGCAGTGATACTATTATTTGTGAAAACTTCTTCATCAGAAAAATAGGCTACAGTTCCGCCAATTACAGCTGCCGCTACGGCGCCGATAATCAGCAAGCTTCGTAAAATGTTTTTCATAGTTTTTTATTAATTATTATGTCAATTGCCATCCTGATTTTTTTTGTTTGTCATCTTGAACTCGATTCAGGATCTTAAATCAGGATTTTAGATTCCGGGTCAAACCCGGAATGACATTTTATTCTTTTGGGTTTTTGAAGCTTCCCAAAAACTTTCGACCTTTATTATGAATTCCCTCCAAAATATCTATAAACTTTGCTGTTTTAAAATTTCTAACTTTCCAACTTTATAAACTTTATAAACCTTTTAACTTTTTAACTTTATGAACTTTATGAACTTTATAAACTTTCTACTAATGGAGTACAAAAAAACCGATCTCTATTAAAAAGACCGGTTTCGCCACTAGCTCCTTTTTAGATCTGTCTTTGAAGAAGACAAGGCGACCAAGTAGAATCTAAAAAATCACAGCTTTCTTTTATTTTGAACTATTTGAATTTTAAAATGCTGAATCCGCTACCTTTATAAACTTTCTAACCTTCTAACTTTCTAACTTTATGAACTTTATGAACTTTATGAACTTTATGAACTTTATGAACTTTATGAACTTTATAATGGAGTATAAAAAAACCAGACCAAAGCCTGATTTCTATTCAAATCTATAATTCTTAATTTCTGAAATTGTTTCCCTCCACAATTCTTTTCTCTTCAATTTTTCTTTTTATCTATTATGGTTTTATTCTGGCAAACAGCCGCTTCTGTTTGAATTCTTTAATTTAACGATTTCCTTGCATAAGGACATATTCGCAAATTTTGAAATTTTGTCAAGTTTTTTTGAAAATAAATGTTCTCTGAACTTTTATTGACTTGAGGCTTATAATATGGAATACTGTTCTTAGCTCTTAAAAAATAAATAGCTAAATAAACATATATCTGAATTAATATCCAGAAAGGAGGAGGAAAATGGGAATTATCAAAAGTTTAAGCAAGACAGGATTATTGTTTGTTATATTTTTAGCAACAATATTATTTGCTTATTATCTCGGCCATATATTCTCAGCCTATTTGCCAATAGAAAAAATTTTTTCTATCCCCTTTGAAATGAAATATAGCTGGTTCCTCAAATTCTTCTTTGATTATCTGGTTGGAATTTTTATCCTTTTTGTAATATTTCTCTTGGTTAGCTTGGCCGCCGATCCCAAAAAATACTTGGCAATTCTAACAAAAAAATAAGCAGGAATTGCCAAAAAATGAAAGCCGCTAGTTTATACAATGGTGGCTTTTTTTTATTACCAGCAAAAACCTCCGGCTTTGCCGGAGTGTGTCCCAGCCATACGAAGGGATAAAATGTTTAACACCTAGCAAGTATAAAACAATAAATAAAAACGCCCCTTAACTCCCCTCCTTGAAAAGCCCGCCTGCCGGCGAGGCAGAGAGGGGAATAACAAACCTACCCCTTAAGTCCCCTCCTCAGATGAGGAGGGGAAACAGGGGAGGTTGATTCTTCAAAAAAAAGAAAAGAAAAAGGGAAGCAGATGATATCTGCTTCCCTTTTTTATTTATAAACTGCTCTATTTAAGATTGAAAAAGCAGCAGGCGTGTTTCTGTCCTGCTGCTTTATTTCATTAAAGGTACTTTTTGACTTGGTTTAAGTAATCCTCTGGAAGAGGGGTTCCGTCATCAAGCCATTCTTGTGTTTGAGTGGGACCGGAGTAAAAAGCAACCACCGCTGTTTCAATATCCCCGAATCTATTGATTAGATCCAGAAAATATAGAAAGGCGATTGACTCTACCATTTTCGGCTGGTCTTGGAGTGCTTCCTGGCTTAAGTTTTGGCAAGCCGGAATTTTGCCAAGCACGTCCTTGACTGCTAAATGGCTCAGTCCGATATTGGTCTGCTGGATAGCTTGGAACCACTTGCTAGCCTCCGCCGCTGTTTCTTTGCCAGCTACCTTTTCAGCTGATTCAATTTGTTCTATTAAGATTGTTTCTGTTTGATTTGAACCATCTCCTTTGAGCATTCCAGTAGCCCCGATAATCCCCAGGGCAATGACTAGTACTGGATGCTTTAATAGGACATGAATAAAAGCACTGCAGCTGCTTATTGGGTTATACATTTATTTCACCTCCTTTAAGCTTATCTTTACTGAGTTGATCCCCATCTGCCTTCCGACCGCTCCTGTTCTCGTTCTTGCTCAGTTACTGCCCGATTGATTCTTTTCCAATCTCCACCAAATGACCATTGAAGAAAAACGACAGCACTAATCTCTTGATCATCATCAAGGTATTGATCTGCATATGAAGTGGTATAACGGTAATATTCCCCCCTTACTCCAAGATTAAGTTCCCCCCAAGAACTTGGAAAAATCTCAAAAGGGAACCTGATCTTAAAACCAAGCCATGGTCCCAGTTTATTGTTCCAGTATTCTTGGCTCTCTGTGCTTTGAACTAAGCGTAGACCCAAAAAGGTATTGAAGGTGAAGTTATTCCAGCGCCACCAATCAATTCCTTGTTCAAAATAAGAGTCAAGAATTAGTCCACTTTCAAGGTCTCCACTCCCATAGCGAAGCTCGCCCCAAGAAGAGAAAGGATAACCTAACGGAAAATTATTGGAAGAAATCACTTCTTTCTTCGGCGAATTATAGTTTTTCCAATCTCCACCAAATGACCATTGCCCGAAATAAACTGCCCTTATCTCACTATCATCCACAAGAAATGAAGTATAGTCATAGAGTTCTCCTCGAATTCCGACACAAAATTCTCCCCAAGCGCTAGGGAAGAAAATTAAAGGATGTTTGATTTTAAAGCCAAGCCAGGGACCGTATTTGTTATTCCAAAAGTCCCGATCCTCCGTGCTTTGGACTAAACGCAGACCCAGGAAAGTATTGAAGGTAAAATCATTCCATTGGTACCAATTAATTCCCTGTTCAAAATAGGAATCAAGAATCAAACCATCTTCAACATCACTGCTCCCGTAGCGTATTTCCCCCCAGGACGAAAAAGGATACCCTAAAGGAAAATCATCCTTAGCCAACACAGATGAATAAGAAAAAAATACCAAAACTACCAATGTAAAAATTGTCAAAAAACTGAACTTTTTTTTCATTCTCTCTTCTCCTTTATTTTTCTAAGGTTTTTACCATTTGAGAAATTGTTTTTACTTCCAATTTCCCAGCTTGAACAAGTCTTGAGATAAACTTTATTATTTGCTCAAGTTTCTCTCTTCCTAAGGTATATTTTCCTTCACCTCCTTTCTCAGTAATAGAATGAAAAACAATAACCAACCATTTCCTTTGGCTAGCCGCTTTTTTAATTCTTTCTTTGATTTCCCTTGCTGACATTTTATATTCCAACGTAAGAGCTGAGATATAATAAGGATTAAAATTTTCAATTGAATTGAATCCGGTCTCTGGGGGGCTCCCAGGTTCCCATGCCTTTCTATGAGAGGAAAATCTTTTCTTAATAAAGCCTAAAACCCTTTTATCGAAATCTCCGAAGGGAGATACAAAAGTTCGTGAAAAAAAACCATGTCGGTGAAGTGTCTTCAGGGATTTATCCAATTCACTTTTTATTTCTGAATCATTAAGCTTCGTTAACTCAGGATGAGTGTGGGTATGAGAGACAATTTCCCATCCATTTTTTGAAAGAATCTTAACTTGCTTCCAATTCATATAATATGGTTCTTTGCCAATGAATTTCGTAACTAATGATAGCGTCGCCGGTATCTCATACTTTCTCATTATTGGAAATCCATTAGAAAAGATTGATTGAGCGCCATCATCAAACGAAATACTAACAACTCCCTTTGCACAACCAAATGCTTTTTCTCCAGTGAATAATCCTAGGTGACCTTCTCCCAATAAAAATATAAAGAGTAAGATTAATCTAAAGATCCTTGTCATGATTATTAATCCTCCATTATTTTCTTGAAACCAAGGCTAATGCCCTTTACTCCAAGAGGTTAATTTGTCCTTTATTATCCACTCTTTCCAAAGAGATCTCCAGAATATAAAAAGGGTAATGGCCCTCACAGGGAAATAAAACGGTAATGACGTAAAAACCTTTCCAGCCATTCCCATTTTCCATCCTTTAATAAGACATGGTATCGCTGTAGCAATCAAGTTAATCATAGTTATTGTAATCAAGACCTTTAATAAATTCCCCTTGAAAAAAATAAAAGCAAAGATAGAAATTATGATAGCAGTAAAAGAATCAATGAGACTTCCATACACATACGCACCTAGCCATTTCTTCCTTCGAAAGCTATGAATGCTAATATTTTGAAAAAATCCTCTGTACCAACGATCTATTTGGTTAACAAAAACTTTAAGAGTTGGTGGTTCAATAGGATAACAATAAGCACATTGATCACAATAAACACCATATCCTTCTATGAGAAACTTCCAAGTTAAGTCCATGTCTTCTGCGATGGTTTTTGGATCAAATCCTCCCATCTTATGAACCAATTCGGTACGAAGGACAGAAAAACATCCAGAGCTAACCAATATCAGACCGATATTATTTTGAGCACCCTTAAATATAATCAAACCGAAAAGGTAATCTATCAACCTTCCCCTTTCCCATATAGTCTCAACTTTCTGTGGGATAGAGAATCCACAAACTGAAGCCGTTTTAGGGTTGTTAAACCAAGGTAGAGTTCTCTCTATGGCATCTGGTGCCAATGTTGTATCCGCATCAATTGTAGCAATGAGGTCAGTCTTAATCTGTGGAATTATAAAATTCTGAGCCATTGCCTTTGATCCTTGATTTTTTTCAGTCCTTATTACTGTAACCCCTTTTGACCTAGCAATCTCTCCCGTTCTGTCCGATGAACAATCATCTACTACAATAATTTCATCAACAGAAACAGTCTGTTCCCTAAGATTATCTATTGTGTCTCCAATTGACTTTTCCTCATTAAATGCTGGTATAACAATTGAGATGCTATACTTTTTACCCAATGACTCATTCACAAATTTAGGCTTCATGCCCAACCACCATCGCCAATTAAGTATCCTCTGATACCAAGACCTCTCCCTGTTTTTCATACCCTACTTCTCCTTTTTATTTGGATTAAAATAAATCTCGAGTCCAAAAAAATTTTAATTCCAATTAATCTTCAAATTTCAAGGTACTAGCTTATTATAAAAATTTCTTTAATTTCAATTTTTTTAAAACAAAAAAACCGACCTAAAAATAGACCGGTTTCGCTATTGGCTCTTTTCTGAAATTTTTCCTATTGCGATTTTGCTGCGAAAGGAAAAGCGACCAAATTAATTTCAGAATGTCATCGCCTCCAATTGTGTTATAAATTATTTATTCCATTTTCAATTATTTGCTTTCAAGAAATTATGTGGCCCTTTTAAAATTTTGTCAAGCATTTTCTCAACATTTTTTATTTATATGTTAATAATCCCACGGGACTAAACAGCTAATATGCTAAAATGCTAGTATGTTAAAATGCTAAAATGTTAGTATGTTAAAATGTTAGTTAGTATGTTAACGTTTTCTATTTGACAATTAACCTATTCTAGCCTTAAATGATGTTGTATGGCAGTTCTTCTTCAAAAACATTTTTTCAAAGGAGGTAGCGTAATGAATAGAATGGTTTCCCCTTGCCGCGGATGTCAATTTGAGAAAGAAAGTAAGCTTAGGCACCCTGAGTGCAAAAATTGCCAAAAAATCAGCCATTTCCAGGAAGTTCATTCTCCATCCAGCCAATTTCGGGGTTCTGAAGGCGCAATCTTTGGTAACGGACCGGTGACTAATGGGGGGAAACATATTATTCACGGAGGCTACGCTCTCGAATAAAATGGATCTCAAATCCAAAATAAACTTAAAAGGAAGCAGCAACAGCGCTTCCTTTTTAAATTTATATGTTTACGAAGGCGCCAAACAAAAGAGATTAATTAAAATATTTAGTGCTTCTGCTATTTTTCTAGAATTACATTATTTTAATTTTAATACAAACTCTGCCAGTACAAACTCTTGACAAATCCCTATAAAAAGAATAGGTTTATAAAAAACTTAAACTCTGTTCTAAATTTAGAAAGGGGGAGGAGAATGCAGCCAGTTAAAATTATTAGTACTGATAAATTACCGATTTGTCCCTATTGTGGAAAAGAACTGGAAACAATTGAAAGGGCAGTCAGCATTAATGGCAATTCTCATCAGGTAAGCATTTTTGTTTGTCCTTTTTGCAAAAAAATTATAGGGGTGGCGTAAAAAGTTATAGCCCTCCATAAAAAATCCAGGGTCTTAATGATATTTCTTATTAAGGCCTTTTTATTTTTCAAAAAAAATGAGGATTCTTCCCTCTTCTAAAAAATCAAGCTATTTCAAGCTTGATTCTTGTAGTTTCTTTAATTTAAAAGCGATTTATTTTTATTCGCTGATACTGTAATTGCTATGTGCTTGCCCTGAATATTAAACAAGCCGTTTAAAATTTTGGGTTTATTGCATAGTTTGCTAGAAGCAGACGAATATGCTGCTAAATCCCCCGGCTTATTCCAAGAATAGGACTGTTCGCCTTCAGAGGTTTAATAAAAATTATATTATTCAAGCCTTCTCGAAAAAACAAAACATTCCCGTTTATATAATATAAAAAGGTCAAGAAACAAAAAGAAAAGCTCCGACAGCGTTCCTGTGGAGCTTTTTAATTGGTAATTTTCAAATATCTGTGCAACTGCCTTTATGGCATATGCGCTTCAATGTCCTCCTTGATAACCTTCAGAGGACCCTCCAGCGAAGCCAATTTAAATGGCTTTGCCAAATAAAAAACCGGTTTTGGCCAGGCCAATTTATTTGCAAGGAGTTCAACCTTCTCTAGATTCTCCTCCCGGCCTGAGATGAATATGATCGGCAAATAGTAGTGCCTGTTTTCCAACTCGTGAAACAGCCCGTTTCCGTCCAATTTAGGCATCTCAATATCGGAAATCAACGCATCGACAAAATTGTTTCCTAACAATTTAAGAGCCTCCTGTCCGTCACCGACCTCAAGAATTTTGCACTTCCGGCCAAGCTTTTCCATAATCTTTTCTGCCATTTTGGCTACTATTTCCCGCGTTATTTTTTCATCCTCAGCCGCCACGACAATAAGCCTTCTCTCTAGATCCATCTCTCTCCTCCTTTTTGTTTTTTGATAAATTATAAGAATTGCGCACAAATAGAGTCCGAGCCAAAAATAGCTTGGTTAATTATTTAAATTTGTTTAGCCTCCATTTTCCTGAAAAATCAGATTACAAATTTCCAAAAAACTTTCAATGAACTAACCAGTAAACAAGCTTAACGCAAAAGTATTTAAATGTAAAGAAAAAAACAGCGCACGCTAAACATGCAGGAATTTGGAATAAGGATATAAAAAGAATAATTTGGAATTTAGACTAATCAGCTACTCCAAATCGGTGAATTTTAATAATTAGGCTAATTTTAAAATAGAGGCCTCTATAGAGGCCTCTATAATTTTATGCAGACTGTGTCACGCCGGAAGATCCGCTTCGGCGGATCGAAAGCGGAGAGACAGGGATTTCCAGCCTACGGCTGGTGAACCGGTAGGTTCAGAACTTATCAAGCTTCTAGCGGTGGGTATGAGATTCGAACTCATGATGCCCATAAAGACATACCTGCACTCCAAGCAGGCGCAATCGACC
>CAYMRZ010000030.1:0-13088 GCA_964393045.1 uncultured Bdellovibrionales bacterium
AAGGGCAAGCAAGGCAAAAAAAAGAAACCGATTAAAAAAGCCAAAAAAGCTTCTTCCCAAAAAACCAAGAAAGATAAAAAAAGCTGAGCATATTCCCCAAGAGCATCTTTATTGCTGTTCTATTCTTTTTCTGTTATGCAGTCTTGGAGAAGAAGAAGTTTGTTACGTAGCATGCTACGTAACAAATGATATGTACTTAAGACACCTGAAAAGTGTTTTTTTATATAAAGGCAAATTAGGAAATTTGTTATTGCCAAAATAAAAAGAGAATGCGATAATCCATAAAAATATGCTCGGAGCAAGTTGGAAAGAAATTTATCCGCAGTGTTATTACTATGTAAATTAAAAAAGATAAAAATTAAAAAATATGCAATTTAGGGATGAACCAAAAAGTGCTTAAAAAAATTAAAGCTTGGCGGGTAGCAGCGAGCAAGAGAGAGAATGTAGAATTATACCGAATTCTTCACAATCAGACTATTGAGGACATAGCTGCTATTCTTCCTCAGAACAAGGAAGAGTTTTTATCTATTAAGGGAATCGGTGAAAAAAAATTTAATAAATATGGCGATGAAATGCTGTCTATTATTAAAAAATGCATTAATGAAAAGAGGCAAAATGAAGCCATTAAACCGGAGGGAGCCCAAGAAGATAAAAAGAAAGTTTATTCTGTTAGCGATTTCCTGGATTTGGTAAATTCAAGTTTGCGTCAAATGGAAACCGCTATCAAAGGTGAAGTTTCCAGCGTTAAATTTCAAAATCATCTGTATTTTTCTTTGAAGGATGAAAATGATGAGAGCGTAATCAACTGTTTTATGTGGGCCGGAGATTATGAAATGTGCGGAATTGAAATAGAGGAAGGGATGGAAATTGTTATTCATGGTTTTCCTGAAGTGTACAAACCTTTTGGGAAATTATCATTCAAAACAAGCGCTGTTGAGCTGGTAGGAGAAGGAGCTCTAAAGAAAGCTTACGACGAATTAAAGAAGAATTTAGAGAAAGAAGGCTTGTTTAGCAAAGAGAGAAAAAAAATGCTTCCTCATTATCCCCGTCGAATTGGTCTAATAACTTCCAGAGACGGAGCAGTTATTAATGATTTTCTTAACAACATTGGCAGATTCGGCTACAAAATAAATTTTGTAGATTCTAGGGTAGAAGGAATAATGGCAGTTAAAGATTTGATAAATGCCGTTAAATATTTTCAAAATAATCCAGTAGATATTTTAGTAATAGTCAGGGGAGGCGGGAGCCTGGAAAGCCTTCAGGCATTTAATAACGAAGCTTTAATAAGAGAAGTAGTAGATTCGCCGATGCCGGTAATATGCGGAATAGGACATGACAAAGACATTCCCTTACTTTCCTATGCAGCGGATAAAGCCGTTTCCACTCCATCTGTGGTAGCGAGAGAAATTAACAAATCCTGGGAACGGGCAATAGATAAATTGGATTATTATGAAAATAATATTATAAGAACTTATAGTGAATTGCTGAAAGACGCAAGATACAATTTAGAGAATACGTCCTCTCAGTTTAGAGATTTTTATCAGGCGATCTTTGAAAGGTTTGAAAAATGCGAACAGGATATAAAAAAATATTTTTATCAAATTGAATACAACCTAAGGCAAAAGAAAGAACAATTAATGAAGTTTCCCCAGATCTTTGGCAATTATTTCAACAAATTAATAACAGATGTGAAAAAGATTATTGATAGTTACGAAAAAATATTATCGCGAAACAATCCTAAACGGCAATTAAAATTAGGTTATAGCATTATCACTAAAAACGGGAAAGTAGTGAAATCTGCCAGCCAAGTAAGAGAAGGAGACGCCTTAGTCAGCAAATTAGGCAAAGGCAAAGTCAAATCAGAAGCTAAAGAAATTTTTAACAATTAAAAAATACAGATGGATAAACTAAATTTATCAGAATCATTAAAAAAATTAGAGGAGATAACTGAGTGGTTTGACAGCCAAGATGAAGTGGACGTAGAAAAAGGACTAGAGAAAGTCAAAGACGGAGTGAAGCTTATTAAATCCAGCCGTGCTCGGCTTCAGGAAGTAGAAAATGAATTTGAAGATGTGAAAAAAGAGCTGAAAGATAATGCGGGAAGCGAAGAAGCAGGAGAATAATCCAGAAAAAGAGGGGTCATAAATAGTGCCGGGGGAACTATTGATTAAAAAGGGAAAGGATAGTATTATTAGTTTGAATTTGGAATAAAATTTATATGGCGGCTATAGTTCAATGGTAGAACACTGGTTTGTGGCACCAGTTATGAGGGTTCAATTCCCTCTAGTCGCCCAAAATGTTACAGGATAGTTCAATGGTAGTCCCGAGCACTCGGGATGTGATGCCAGTCATGAAGGTTCCCTGTCTGCCCTTAGATGATACAGGCGGGAATTTCTTCTAAGTTTTGTCTAGATAAAAATAGAGGCCTCTATAGAGGCCTCTATTTTTAGAAAAAATCATTCTTTTATTTTCCATAAAAATTGCATTAATTCCAGATTATCGGGATAAATCTCTAAGGCTTTATTTATATAATCCTTGGCATTTTTTTTATCTCCCTTTTCCAAGCTAATGACAGCTGCATTATAATAAAGCTGCATATTTTTTGGATTTTTTTCAATTCCCTCTTCCAAGATTTCCGGAGCTTCTTTGTAGTCTTTGTTTTCTAAATAAACAGTGGCTAAGTTATTATAAATCGGAACATACTTAGGGCTTAATTCCATAGCTTTCTCATAGCTGGCGATGGATTTTTTTGTTTGGTTTAACTCCTTATAGGCATTTCCCATATTAAACCAAGGGGGAAACAATTTTTCATTTAATTCAATGGCTTTTTGATAATTTTCAAGCGCTTTTTTCGGTTGGCCCTCATCGGCATAGGCCATTCCCAAATTAGTAAAAACTCGAGCCGAACTGCCGCCTAGGGAAATATTTTTTTCATAGAATTTAATTGGATTTTGCCAATCAAAATTGCGGATGATAGTCCTCACAGAAAGGGAGATTATCCACAAAACCAATAATCCCAGAATAATTCTCTGCCAACTCCCTTTCTTTATTTCAAAGATTATTTTGTAAATTAAAAAAGAGAGCACCAAGAAAATTCCAATAATAGGAAAATAAAGCCAATGCTCATAAAGCAATCCTTGGATAGGGAAAACATGGACAGAAGGAGACATGGCTGAAAAAAACCAAAGAATACCAAAGGCGATATAGCGATTTTTTTTATAACCATAAAAGATTCCAATAAGCCATCCGATGGCAGCCAAAAAGCTGATGATCACCCTTGGGTTTGAAAAATTCTGGGGCACGCTGATAGTTTTTTCCATATATAATTTTACAGGAGCAATAATCAATTCTTGATAAATGGCGAATCCTTTTAAGACAATAAGGATTTTCTGATAAAGATTTTCTGTGCCGATATTTTCTTGAGCGCCAATATCAAAAGTGTCGCTGAAATGCAAAATAGTAGTGCGTAAAATCAGATAAATAAGACCCAAGGTTAAATAAGGCAGAAAAACGAGAATTTTATTTTTTATTTTTTCAAAAGCTTTCAGATTAGTTAATAAAAATAAGTATAAAAAAACCAAAGCGCATAAAACGATGGCTCTTTCCTTGGTTATCAAAGACAAGGAAAAAAATAAAAGCGAATAAAAAATATTGAACTTTTCTTTTTGGTTTTGCCAGAATTTTGCCAAATAAATCAAAGACAGCAACATCAGAGCACTGTGCATTGGATCAGCCCGGCCAGCCACATAGGCAACCGCTTCGGTTTGCAGGGGATGAATCAAAAACAAGAGGGCAGTTAAAAAAGAGATAAAATTTGACTTCAAGGGAGGAATTTTCCTTAAAGTTATCTTTAAAAATTTAAAAACTAGAATAGCGGAAAAAATATGCCAAAAAAGGCTTTGCAAATGATAGAAAAAAGGAGCCAAGCCGCCTATCTTATAATCCAAAGAGAAACTAAAAAGCAAGAGTGGCCGCCAATAATTATCTTTTATGCCGGCGCCGGCAGTTAGGTTTTCACTAAAATAATTGGGGAAATATTGCCAATCCTTTATGTAGGCATTGTTAACAATGCTTTCATTGTCGTCCCAAAAAAGCTGATTAAAAAAACTATTGGCATACAAAATAAAGCCAATCATAGAAAAAAGCAGGATAACTTTTTTAAGAGTGAGGTTTTGAAAAAAGTTATTTATTCTCTCGAACATTTTACAAGTTTAATTTATACATTATTTTAGCATAGAAAAGCGGAAATAGTATAATTTTTATTTGACAAATTTTAATTTTTATGCTTAATTTAACGGTTCGGATTTTTTAATTTTTTGTTTATTTTAAAATTTAAAAAAGCCGATTCTTTGACAATAGAATATCCCTTTTATAAAAGGGAAAAAATATTTTTGCAAAAATTTTTCAAGATTGAAAGGAGGAAAGGAAATGAAAAAGAAAGGACTATTTTTAGCGGTAATTTTGTTAATGTCAGTAGTGTCTGGATGTGCCGGAAAGCATGTTCCGAAATTTGCCTACACTCAGCAGGAAAAACGGGTGAGCGTGCCTCATCCGGACCAAATCCAGCAGGAGGCCAAAATGATAACAACCTTCTTGGGGGTTATCAATCCCGCTTTTCTGGTGGAAGCGGACGGTCTTAAGGGAGTTTGGCCGGCGCTGGCGGAAGTCGGTGACGGCTATAAAGAAGGGTTTGTTTATTCATTAACAAATCTTTCCGAAGAACTACCCTGGGGGGTAGTGATCGGAGGATTTGTTTTTCTCGGTTCCCAAGAAGAGCTGGAAAGTTCTAAAATTGCCTATGTTAATCAGGATGGAGGTGCCTGGTTGGCAGCTCCCAACAGCGTTTTTTTAGATGCGGAAAAAGGGGAGTTTAACTGTGAACGGTTTGAGGAGGATGTTGAGTATCGCCATCAAATTTTTCAAAAAGGCGGCCTGACTTTGGCGGAAATTAGCGATTTCTGGCGAAAATTTTCTAATGCTAGAGGAATCACTACGGCTGAAAATTTTACAGCCGTGAATGAAATTAAGATCGGTTCATCAGAGTGGAAAAAATTTCGGGAGCGCTTACTTGGAGAAATGGGTAACGGCTACCGGATGCCGGATGGCAAAATCCGAGCCGGATTTATTTCCCGGGAAAATTTACAAAAAGAGATGATGAAAAATCCCAGGATGACTGGCTGGCAGAGGTTTATGGAAGCGCTGTCCATTCCGATTTTTCCTTCTCCGGAAGGAATGGCCTTTGGCGCCGCTTCCAGTTTAGCTCGCGGTGGAATTGCTGCATGGCTGGGAAGCCGATGGAACGGAAAAACTGCCCGCTCGGAATGCCAACGGCGAGATGTGGCCAAGCAACTAGTTTTCTTAAATGATTTTTATCAGCGGAAGCTGATACAACTTGAAACGGGGAGGTGAGAGAGATGAAAAAGATTTTTGTAATTTTCATGCTTTTGTTTGCGGGGCTGTTTTTTTCAGCCACAGTGCAGGCGAAAGTATATCAAGTGAGGAGCGGCGATACACTCTCCCGGATTGCCCAAAAGGAAATGGGCAACTGGAAGAAGTATCGCCAGATCAAAAGAATCAAGAATGGTGAAATAATTCGAATTGCCAAGCCAAATATTATTAAAATTGGTTGGCAGCTTTGGATTCCGGAGCTAAGAGGCAAGGAAGAGCCAAGGACACTGGAAAAAATCACTGAAAAACAGGCCGGTAAAGCGTTAGGTGATCTTTGGGAAAAGAAATCTCCCAAAAAGCCGGCTAAGAAAGCGGAAAATATAGCTGGCCTGGTTGCTGAGGCAAAAAAGTCTAAAAAATCGGCAACGATAGCTTCCAAATCTGATAAAAAAGTGAATAATTTGGATGAGGCCATAGAAATTGCCCAAGCTCAAGCGAGGGCTCGAAAAGCCTGTCATGAGCGAAGGCGGCAGAAGAAAGTGGAATTTGAAGTTAGAAATCCGTTTGAAGCTGTGGATACGCTTAATCTTTACTACGGCCAATATGGTGCCTATCCCGGTGAAGATCGGGAGCGGGAAGGCTGGAATTTTGGAGCCAAGCTTCAATGGCGGCCTTTCAAATTCAAGCACATTGGTTATTACGATGACTTGGGTTTTGGATCAATTCGGTTAGGACTGGGAGCCAAATATGGTACTGGTTCTACGGAGGTCACTCGGGAAAGCGATGGTCGTTACTCAGAATATGATTTTGAGTACTACGGCCTTTCGTTTAGCTCCCAGTACAAGAGAATGTGGGATGAGTGGGACTTGGAACTTGGTGTCCTCTGGCACGAGACTGACGGCCGAGTACCGACGGATAACCGCTGGTCCCATCAAGAGAACAAGCTCTGGGATTTAGGCCTACTCTATAAGAATGAGTGGAGAAGGCTCCACAACAAAAAGTGGTTCCCGGAGTTCAATCTTTCTGCTCGTTACCAAAGGCCATTTGACACCGATTACCGTGATTCCCGGGGCTTCGTAGGCGACGAGTTTGCCTATGACGAGCACTGGTTTCAAATCGGCGGCAATCTCTGGGTTTATGATTTTTATCTGACCCGAGATCGGGCTTGGAGGATTACTCCTGGTTTCAATGCTTATCTTGGCCATCATTGGGGCAAGGAATCAGGATACGTGAAATTCGGGCCCATGGCTAAGCTGGCGGCCTTTGAGCAGGAAATCATCGAACTTTCTATCCTCAATCCCAAGAAATATTTTGAGGATAATGGGAGCCGGATTTACTGGTTTAACCTAAATTGGAAAATCGACGATACCATCCGAGCTATCTATGCCTCACAGATAGAGGATTATGAGCCGGATGACCAAGGCCGGTACGAAAGATTAAAGGAAATTTCCTCTAATGCTTCGAAAAGCAACGAAGGGGATTTCCAGAATGGAAGAGAAACTCTGGAAGAGGGAGTCTATGTCTCCAATTGGGGAGGCGAAACTCCGACAGGATAGGGAAAAATTAAAAATGGTATAATGGTTATAATATTATCCAGTTAGAGTATAAAATTAAAGGCAAACAGCAAGAGTCGAAGAGACTTTGTTGTTTGAAGAAATATTCAACGGAATATAAAAGAGCGCTTTGTGAAGAACGAAGCGCTTTTTAATTTACTTGACAAAATATAAAAAGTATTATAGACTTTAAAGTTAAAAATTGATTATTAAATTAACTATGAAAAGGGAGAAATTGTCGGTAATTATACCGACCAAGGAAAGCGATTTAGAAATTTTAGAAGGCGCTTTAAGCTCAATTGAATGGGCAGAAGATATTTTGGTAGTGGACTCCTCTTTTTCTGATAAAATTAAAAATTTGGCCGATTTGCATAATTGCCGCTATCTGGCCCATAAATATATCTATAGCGCTAAACAGAAAAACTGGGCTATTCCTCGGGCTAAGCACAATTGGGTCTTGCTTTTAGACAGTGATGAAATGGTAACGGAAAAATTGAGAAAAACCATTCGCGGCGTTTTGGCTTCAAAAGAGGCAAATAAATATAAAGGCTTTGGAATTGCAAGAAAGCATTTTTTCTTTGGCAAATTCTTGCGCTGGGGCGGACGCTATCCCTTGTACAATGTCAGATTGTTTAAAAGATCTTGCCGTTATGAAGATCGGGATGTCCATGCCCACATAATTTTGGAAAAAAAGCATGTTAAAAATATTAAACCTAAAAATGGAGATATGCTTCATTTTAGCGATAGGAATTTTACGCAATTTTTTGAGAGATTCAACCGCTACAGCACCTACCAGGCTAATTATATGAGAAAGATCGCTGACAGCAAAGTGGAAATTGATTACAAGAAATTTTTCACTAATTTCTATTATTTCAAGGCAGTGGTTAAGGACTTATGGTTTTTTATTCCCACCACTTCATTTTTGCGTTTTTTTTATATGTATGTTATAAAATTAGGTTTTCTGGACGGAAGGGAAGGGCTAATGATCGCCACGCTTTACGGTTTTCAGGATTATGTTTCCAAAACTAAATACCATATTTTAACCAAGAAAGAGTCAACCAGCCGAATAAAGGTTCAGGATTACCTAATTAAAAAAATAGCTTTGCTTGCCAGAGCGCAATCGCAGGAGGAGATTTTTGTAAAAAACTATGAGGAGAAGATCGCTTTGAATTAATATTTTTCGCTAATTAAAATTAGAATTTCAGCATATTTCATATTTAAAGATTAAGTAAAAATTATGAGAGAATTAATTTATAAAATTAAAGAAAAATGGCAGATGATAGTGGCAACTACTTTTATTTTAACCGCCGTAGTTTTTTCTATTTCTGCTTTTATTCCTCCTAAATATAGTTCGGAAATAAGTTTGATTATCATTCAAAAACAGGCCAGTTATAAGGTGGATGCTTTTTCTGCTGCCAAATCGGCTGAATATTTAAGCGATATTTTTGCCAGAGTTGCCTATACTGAATCTTTTTTAGTTGATGTCCTGGAAGCTCCGTATGAAGTTGATAAAGAAAAATTTTCTGACTTGTCGGAAAAAAGGAAAAAACAATGGGAGAACAAACTGGATGTTAAAAAATTAAACAACACTGGCATTATTAAAGTTATTGTTTATGACGAATCCCGGGAGCAGGCGGAGAAGATTGCCCGTTCTGTTGATTGGGCATATAGCGTAAGAGGGGAAAAATACCATGGCGGAGGGGACAGAGTAAAAATTTCTTTGATTGACGGTCCGATCACTTCCGAAAATCCGGCTAAGCCTAATTTATTGTTAAATACTTTGTTAGCTCTAGTTATTGGCTTGGCTGGTTCCATCAGCTTGGCTTATTTTATAGAAGATTTTGATTTAAAAATTTTTGAGAAAAGAAAAGGAAAATCTTTTAGGGATGGCGGCGGCAGCGATCAGCAAGGCGAAGATTTTTCGAGAGAAGAAGATAAGAAAAGAGACGAAATTATTCAAAAAATTATGGACCTAAAAAAGAGATTCCAGCAAAAAAAACAAATGAGCGATTTGGAAAAAAATTATGATGAAAAAACTCTATTGGATAAAAAGGATTTAATTCAGGAAAGCGATGAAGCCAGCCAAAAATCCGATGAGAAGAAAATGAAACAAGCAGAAGAAGGTTTTCGGATAATTGGAGAGCAGGAGAAAGAGCAAGCAGAAGAATTCAAAACTGCTCCTTCCTTGGAGAAAAAGTCAGCTGCGCCGGAAAATCTGCCTTTCATGGAGGAGGAAAAGGAGGAAGAGGGCAAAAAAGAAGATAATGGTTTTGTAGATATTGCAGAATTGGAAAAGGATAGCATTGACAAAGGCAAGAAAAGTGAAGATAATAAGGAACCTAGTGAAAATGAGGTAAAGGAAAGGTTGAATAAATTGTTGAAAGGAGATCTGTAAAGAAGTTAGAAAGTTTTTAAAGTAAAAAAGTTAGTAAAGTTTTGTAGTTGTCCTATCTGTATTTCAAAAATACAGCGGGCAGAGAGTTTTTTGAAAATCGAATAATTTCAGAATGGAAAGGAGGGGATAACGACAGATTTAATTGATGTGGTAGGTTTCGCGGGGGTTATCTCCGCGATTATTAAGATAACCCAACAAAGAAAGAGGAGGAGAAAATCATGGAAAAAAAGCTTTTTGCAGCAGTAATTGCAGTTTTGGCAATGGTGCTGACGCCAGCGTTTGTTTTAGCCGGTGGAGGCGGGAACGAGACGCCGGGTCAAGCTTATTTTGACCAACAGTTTGATAGGCTTCAGGGCTCTGTTGCCGAAGTGAAAGGTGACACGACACAAATTGTGTCCATCTTAGGTAATGTCTTTGAAGGAACGGTGCCCAAAGGCGGGACGTTGATCAACCTTTGCAATCAGCATGGTTGGAACTTAATCGTGCTGATGGGCCATAACGGGATCGAGAATCCCGATGTGGTTGCAGCTGGAGAGTGTTTTGAATATCCCCAGACGACTGAAGAGTTCCAGGCAGCCTTAAGAAAGGGCAAACCCTTTTACGATGCTTGGTTGGCGAAGCAATCCACCACTTTCCGGGTAAATCGGGTGAAAGTGGATACGGCCGAGATCGACGAGTTGAATATTCGGGTTGCTAACATCAAAGAAAAGTTAGCGATCAAGGATATGGAAGTCGACCAGCTTAAGATCCGACTGGCCGAGATCACCGAAAGACTTCGAGTCAAGAAAGCCGAAATTGAGGAGTTGAATGTCAAAATGGCAAAGTTTGATCAAATGAACATTGATCAGCTTCAAATCCGGGATGCCAAGATCGAGAACTTAGAGATCGAGAAGATGCGTATTAAAGACGCATTAATCGATAAGCTGCGGATCAAGCAGTTGAAGATTGACAATCTTGAAGAGTTGCTTGTCCAAGCCCAAGCAAGGTGCCAGGAATTAGAAGCGCGGTCGCCGGTAGTGGTAGAAAAACCGGTGCCGGTAGCGCCAGGTGTGGCTTCTTTTCGCCAAGATAATGACTGCGGAGAACCTTACTTCCCCAGTTCCTGGGAATGGCAGTTTATTGAAGCCGCCCAGAAAGAGGGAATAGTACCGGTGTTTTGGTACATTAACCGTCAGCCGGAAGATGTAGGTGGCTGGTTGAAGGTTAAGATTGATTATTACGATCGTGACACCAAAATGTGCTACACGGTGTGGTGCCAGAGATATATGCCTTGCACCCAATCAGCTTTGCCGGCAGTTCGGCAGGCCGGGTTCACCGCTTGCGATGGTGTTATCGTCCGCGATGGTGGACGATACAAAACCTTGCTAGCTGGCCAAGTAACCAATTGGCCAGCCGGTATGGTTTGCTTGAAGTAATAAGCAAGCCAGACAAAACAAGAAAAACGGGGCCGCAGCTCAATCGAGCCGCGGCCTTTTTCAAAAAAATCTAAAAGAAGGAGAATGAAAAATGAAAAAGGTTTTGATGACAGGATTTTTAATAGTTATATTAGGCCTGATGGTTCCTGGGACGAGTGCCGCTGAAGATGAAAGGCCGGCTTTGCGAGAAGTTTTCTCCTGGAATGGAGAACGGCCATATTTTCCTTCTTCTTGGGAATGGCGTTTTATAAAAGCTGCTCAAAGGGAAGGAGCGACTCCAATGTTTTGGTGCCTTAATCGCCAGCCAGAAGGATGGTTAAAGGTTAAGGTGGACTATTACGATAGAAACTCCGGGCTTTGCTACACCGTTTGGTGTAAGAGATATCTTCCTTGCCAGCAATTAGCTTTACCGGCAGTACGTGAAGCTGGATTCATTGCTTGCAATGGAATACGGGTCTGGGATGGCGGACGATATCAAACCCTATTAGCAGGCCGAGTAATTAGTTGGCCATCGGAAATGATTTGTGACTAGTTTTTAATCAAATAGGGGCCGCAGCTCAATCGAGCCGCGGCCTCCTTTATTTTTTAATGATAATAAAGATAGTGCTTTAAAAATTGAAAAAGCCGATGTGCTAAAATAGGCATCGGTTTTTTGTTTTCAAAAGTTGACATAAAATATATATTTATTTAGTATTAAATACTAAAGTTTTTTATAGCACCTTAAAATGATAACCCTGAAAAAAGAAAGGAGTGAAAAATGAAAAAGAGGATTTCGATTTTTTTAATGGTAATAGTGAGTTTGGCTTTTTTTGCCAGCCAGGCAGTAGCAGATAACGATATAGGTAGATGGCGGGCGACGGATGGTTACATCCAGGCTCGTTCTTATGCCGGAGAATATGACGTGTGGACAAAATACACGGCCGGTATTAAAGTTTGGGATCCTCAAACTGGAGAATTTCCGGGCAAAAATACCGTGGGGATTGAACTTTGGAAAGATGGAAAACAGATTGCCATCAATTTCAAAGAAAATTTTCACTACAGCTTTTTCCGGACTTATGATGTTTGCAGTGCCAGATTTCCCGACAAGCCATATGAAGAAGACCGGTTTTGGACGGGAGACATCGGTACCACGCCATGGGAATGCGGAAAATATACTTTCAAGGTGTGGATCGGCAATGATTCCTATGCTGAATATTCGACTTGGTATGTCGGACCGATCTATCTGCCGGTGCCGGGAAAATTTCTCAAAACTGAGACAGACGCCAAGGGTGGCATGTATGTTTTTTTCGATGTTGCCCGTGGGTTTCCGGATCCTAAAGTGGGTATGCAAGTAAAGATTTACGCTGAGGCCGGATATAGCCAAAGCAATCCTGGGTTGGCGACGGTTCAGGATAAAATTCCGGGACATATGGGGATGACTTATTACCCACCGGAATTGCTTGATATCCTGCGTGGTTATGGCATGGTGGGTTTCAATATCACCGTCTATACTCGAGCTAATGACAATTCGGCCCGGATGTATCGAGAAGACGGTACGTTTTGGGTGCCGTTTCCCTAATGTTATTCATGTTCCTTCTTAACAAAAAAGGCCGCAATTTCAGTTGAAATTTGCGGTCTTTCCTTTTGGATATTATTTTTTGCGGGCTAAAACCGCGCCTATCAATGCCCACAAAGTCCATTGGGTGGCGGTGCCAAGAAAAATATTGGAAGTTAAGGAAAAGGCAGTCTCAGCCAAGAATAAGGCTAGAATTACCAAGGTTAAATTTTTTGAAAATTTGAATTTAGCTTTTAGATATTTTTTAAACAATAGAAAAGCAGTAGTGAAAATTAGAGCCGTATATGCCAAGGCGCCAAGGATTCCAGTTTCTACCGCGGCTTTAAGAAAATCATTATGGGTATAGGGGTTGCCGGCGTAAAAACCTTGTTCCTTTTCATGCACTAGAGTTTCGGTTCCAGCGCCATAGCCGATAAGAGGCCTTTTGGCATAGGCTTCATACATTTCCTCCCATTGCATAAATCTCCAGCGCACTGAACTGGTAGCCGGTGGATTGTAAACATCTTGGACGCGGTAGCGGAAAGTTTCTGAAGAGAAAAATAAAAGTAGAATCAGAGCAGCTAAAGCAAAAATAATTTTAGGATTTTTTAAAATTCCAATTACCACAAAAAACACGATTAAGCCCAGCCAGGCGCCGCGGCTGAAAGTTTCAAAGATGATAAAAAGAGGAATCAAAGCAGCAATTAAATACAAGAAACGGCAGCGTTTTTCGTGATTATAAAGAAAATAAAAACTTATAGCAAAAATAATTAAAGCGAAAGCGGCAAAAGAATTAGGGTGGG
>CAYMRZ010000031.1:0-12653 GCA_964393045.1 uncultured Bdellovibrionales bacterium
AGTATGAAAAAGAAAAATAAAACCCATACACTAATAATTTCTGATATCCATTTAGGATCAAAAGTAAGCCGCTCCAGGGCTTGTGCCAGCTTCCTGGAAAATTTTGAATTTAAAAAATTAATCTTACTGGGAGATATTTTCGAAGAATTGGATTTTACTCGCTTAAAGAAAAAAGATTGGGATTTTTTGTCAGTGATTAGTAAGCTTTCCAAAACAAAAAAAGTTATTTGGGTGGAAGGCAATCATGACAAAGGACTTACGGAAATTTTTTCCACCCTTACCGGCGCCAAAGCCTATAAAGTTTATAAATGGCAGTACCAAAAAAGAAAATACTTAGCTATTCATGGCCACCAGTTTGACAATTTTCTAGTCAATAATGCTTTTCTAAGCTATATTTCCACCGTAATTTATAATTTTATTCAGCTAATAGATTTCCCAGATAAAAGAATGAGCCGTTTCATTAAAAGGCAAAGCAAGGGCTGGCTAAGACTTTCAAAAAAAGTGGCCAAAAGGGCAATCCTTTATGCTAAATTAAGACGAATTAATTATATTTTCTGCGGGCATACTCATAAGTCAATGAAGATTAAAAAGGAAGAAATTCACTATTATAATTCCGGCTGTTGGACTGATATACCCTCTACTTATATTACTTTAGACGGAAAAGATATTAAGATACATAAGCATTTTTAATTGACAAAAAACAGCTATTTGCTTAAACTAAAAATAACTCTGGCGATTGATGCGGCCACCGACCGCATAGCTTTTAAAAGCTTTGGATTCTATTCCAACTAAGCCAAAAACAATTGAAGAGTGCTCGCCGAAAAGGTGAGAACTTGGGTGGAACCGCGGGAAATATGTTAAGTTTAAAAACCTCGTCCCAAAGCGTGTTTTTTAGCATTTTTTGGAACGAGGTTTTTTATTGACTCTACTAATTACAAATTTATACAAATATACTATTTATTCCTTTAGTAATTCTTGCTTCATGATTCATAATTCTTAATTTAAAACAATGAAAATTGACAAAAAAGAAATTATTCGCCACAGCACCAGCCATGTCTTGGCAACGGCAGTTTTGGAAATGTTTCCGGAAGCCAAGTTTGGCACCGGCCCGGCCATCAAAGACGGCTTTTATTATGATTTTGATTTACCGAGGACACTAATTCCGGAAGATTTGGAAATTTTGGAGGAGAAGATGAAAAAAATCATCCAAGCCAATCATCCTTTTGAGAAAAAAATGGTTCCAACAGAAAAAGCCTTGGAAGACTTCAAAAAAACTGGCCAACCCTATAAAGTAGAATTAATAGAAGATTTGCAAAAAGAGGGAGAGAAAAAAGTAATGCTCTATAAATGCGGCCCTTTTGTAGATTTATGCAGCGGCCCTCATCTGCAGTCCACCGGAGAAATTGACCCGAAAGCAATAAAATTAAATAAAATCTCCGGCGCTTATTGGAAAGCGGATGAAAACCGGGAACAAATGCAAAGAATCTACGGTCTGGCTTTTGAAAATAAAAAAGCGTTAAAAAAATATTTAGCTGAAACCAAGGAAGCTAAAAAAAGAGACCATCGGAAACTGGGCAAAAAACTGGATTTATTTGTTTTTTCTGATTTGGTTGGGCCAGGCTTGCCAATGTTTACTCCCAAAGGAACTATTATTATTGAGGAACTCAGAAAATATATTGAAAAAATTTGCCGCCAATACGGTTACGAAAAAGTAATAACTCCCCATTTAGCTAAAATCGGATTATTTAAAATTTCTGGCCATGCAGATAAATTCGGGGATGAACTTTTCCATGTTAATTCAGAAAATAAGCAAGAATATGTGATGAAGCCGGTGCAATGCCCGCATCAAACCCAGATTTACGCCTCCCGTCCCCGCTCCTATCGTGATTTGCCCATCCGTTATATGGAATCAGAAAAGCAATATCGGGCGGAAAAGCCTGGGGAAATCAGCGGGCTTAATCGCGTAGTTGCCATTACTGTGGAAGATGGCCACAGTTTTTGCCGAATCGACCAAGTCAAAGAAGAAATGAAGAATATGATAAATGTTATCAAGGACTTTTATTCTTCCTTGGGGCTTTGGGAACACCACTGGGTTTCACTTTCTGTGCGAGATTATGAAAACTTGGATAAATATATTGGCGAAAAAAAAGACTGGGACGAGTGCGAAAAAATCCTAGAGGAGGTCTGCGAAGAAATGAAACTGGATGCCAAAAGATGCGAAGGTGAAGCAGCTCTTTATGGGCCAAAGATAGATTTTATGTTCAGGGAGGCAGCCGGTCGAGAAGTTCAAATCCCCACCGTTCAATTGGATTTTGCCACACCTAAAAAATTCGATCTTAGTTATGTGGATAAAAACGGTGAAAAAGTGCCGCCGGTAATGGTCCATCGGGCAATTTTGGGATCTTATGAAAGGTTTTTAGCCCTTTTGATTGAGCATTTTGCCGGCGCTTTTCCGCTTTGGCTGGCGCCGGTGCAAGCAACAGTCCTGCCAGTTTCAGAAAAATTTATTGATTATGCCGAGACTGTAGAAAAACAACTCAAAGAAAGCAGTATTCGGGTTGAATTGGATAAAAGCGATGAATCTTTGGGCAAGCGCATTGCTGAAACCCTGAAACAAAAAATCCCCTATCTTCTAGTGGTAGGAGAAAAGGAGAAAAAAGATAAAACAATAGCTGTCCGGGGAAGAGGAATGAAAGACCAACAGGAAATGAAGGTGGAAGAGTTTGTTGAGAAAATAAAAAACAATTTAGAGAATCAATAGAAGAATACGAGTTTATGAATACCTGCCCTATCAAAACTTTTCTCCGAAAAATACTTGTAGCGGCAACGGGGCAAGCGAGTTCTAAACATAATCTATGAGATACTATATTAAAACTTTTGGCTGCCAGATGAATTTTAGTGATTCGGAAAGAATTGCGGCTTTTTTGGAAGAAAAAGAATTAAAACCGGCTGAAAAAATTGAACAGGCGGATTTGGTGATTTTTAATACCTGCGGAGTGCGGCAAACAGCTGAAGATAGAGTCTACGGTCAAGTGCATAATTTAAGGAAAGAAGAATCAAGAATTATGAATCATGAATCAAGTAATAAAAAAAAATTAATAATTACGGGTTGTCTGGCTCATAGAAAAGATGTCCAAATAAAATTAAAAGATAAAGTTGATGTATTCCTAACCATTGATGATTTTTTCAAAAATTGTAACATTAAAAATTATCCCGAGTACTCGGGATTTAAAATTCCAGCGCAAAAAGACAATTCCCGTTTTGAAAATAAATATCTTTGCATCAAGCCAAGGTATCATAGCAAAAAAAATGCGCTGGTGCCGATAATGACCGGCTGCAATAATTTTTGTTCCTATTGCGTGGTTCCCTATGCCCGCGGCCGAGAGTGGTCCCGCCCGCCAGAGGATGTTTTCAAAGAAGTGGAAAATTTAGCAAAAAGCGGCTGTAAGGAAATAACCCTCCTGGGGCAAAATGTGAACAGCTATAAATGTAAAGTCAAAAGTCGCCTACCTGTAACGATTGCAATTTGGGCAGGAAAATCAAAAGTCAAAATTACAAATAAAAATTTAAAATTGATTCGAAATTCGAAATTCGAAATTCGAAATTTTTACCTAACTTTTCCCATCTTATTAGATAATTTAGCTAAAAAATATCCCAAAATATCATGGCGCTTTCTGTCTTCTCACCCCAAGGATTTCTCTGATGAATTAATAAAAGTTATCGCTGAAAATAAAAATATTTCCCAGGAAATTCACCTGCCCATTCAATCCGGCAGTAACAAAATTCTTAAAAAAATGAATCGGCCTTATACCCAAAAAAAATATTTAAATTTAATGGCTAAAATTAAAAAACAAATTCCAAATGCCAAATTTTCCACCGACGCAATTGTCGGTTTCCCTGGCGAAACAAAAAAAGATTTTCAGGAAACAGCAAAAGTCTTCAGAAAAATCAAATTTTTCGAAGCTTATATCAACAAATACTCCCCCCGCCCCGAAACTGCCGCTTTTAAATTAGGCAATCCTGTTCTTTGGAAAGAAAAAAAGAGAAGAGAAAATGTTTTAAGAAAATTAATTAAAAAATAAGAGCGGAGTTTTATGATAAAAAACCGCTCTTGAAGCTCTTGGCCAATATTCAGGCAAGAGCTTTTTTTTGTTGTTGGGGAGAAAGAAATTTTTTCAACCCCAAATCTTTAAGTGCAGCTGCTTCGTCTGCCGGCTCGAAATCAGGACAACCCTCCTGAAAAGCCACTAAGCATTTCCCCTTAAAAAAACATCTCTCACAGCAAATGCTTTCTATCGGCGCCATAATCAGCTGGCCATTGCTCATTTCTCCTATTTTGATATACATATCAATTCCTTCCTTTCGTATTAAAATAGGGACAGAATAATCCTTTGTCTTCCTCTCCGGCTTCTGTCTCGATTTTTTCCTGAAACGCTTCAACGCCAAGCTCACGAAAAAAAATCACCGCTTCTTCTCTTCTGCAACAGCCTGCTTTATAGAGGCAACAGCCTTGCAGTTCGAAAGATCGGCAGTTGCGGCATTCCCTCGCTATTCTTGTGCTTCCATCTGAATAATTGATCTCCAAAACTTCCCGCGGAAAATGACTGCTTAAGTTTGCAACCCTCATGCTAGACCTCCCTTCCTTAAATTGATGAAGCTCTTCTTGCTTTTTATTCTCCAAAGAAAAGGGCCTTAAATTTTTCACAAGCCTCTTCCTCCAAAGGCAAGCGCTCTTCTTTTTTGAATTCACAATCCAAACAAGAAGGAAAGCCTAACAATTCTCTTGGTGTTACAGCAATAACAGTGTATTCTACATTCCTTGTTTTTATAGACGGCAATCTCTGCATTTCACACCCCTCCTTATTTTTTAAAAATTAATAAATTATCACTACAAATTCCCCCTTAATTTTGGAAGAATTTAATTCAAAGAACTGAATAATCTTTTCCAGCCTACCTTTTTTAACACTTTCAAATTTTTTTGTCAATTCACGGCAAACTACCAGGTTTATTTTTTTGTTCTCTATATTTAACTCCCCTATTAATTTTAAATTTTTTATAAACCGATAAGGAGATTCATAATAAATAACCGGATATTCCGAGACTAAAATTTTTTTAAAAAAAGTTTCCCGGCCTTTTTTGTTGGGCGGAAATCCCAGAAAAATAAACTTGGAAAGATTAACGCCGGCTACAGAAATGGCGGCTGCTAAAGCAGAAGGCCCCGGCACTGCTATAATCTCAATTTTTTCCTGAAAATGTTTTTTTACTTCAGCGATTAATTTTCCTCCCGGGTCAGAAATGCCTGGCGTACCGGCATCCGTTACTAAGGCTAAATTTTTGCCTGCCTCCAAATGTTCAATAATTTTCTCCACTCGGCTCAATCGGCTTCTTTCATGGTAGGACAATAAAGGTTTTTTAATTTCATAATGATTCAACAGTTTTATCGTCACCCGGGTATCTTCGCATAAAATTAAATTAACCTCTTTTAAAGTTTCAACCGCACGAAAAGTTATATCTTTCAAATTGCCAATTGGAGTAGCCACGATAAATAATTTCATAATGCTAGATTTTATTTAAATTTTTTTATTTCTAATTCTTAAATTCTGATTACCGATGACTGATTCACTGATAACTCCCTAACTTTATAAACTTTATGAACTTATTTTTTAATTTCTCCTTTTTCCCCCACTTGATCCAATTTCACTGAAAGCAGCTGGGAAACGCCGTCATCGTTCATAGTAACACCGTATAAAACTGCTGCCTCCCGCATGGTTTGGCGATTGTGAGTAACCAAAGCGAATTGAGTTTGGCCGGAAAGCTCTCGCAAAATTTTTCCAAACCTTTTGGAATTGGCTTCATCTAAAGCAGCCTCTACTTCGTCTAGAAAAGCAAACGGCGGCGGATTGTGGGAAATGATGGCAAAAAGCAGGGCTAAGGAGGTAAGTGTCCGCTCTCCCCCAGAAAGCATCCCCAGGCTGGATATTTTTTTACCTGGCGGCGCTGCTTCTATTTCAATTCCCATTTCTTTTTTTTCTTCTTCTGGCTGATCTTCTTCCAAACCTTCTCCGGCATCTTCTTCCGGCAAATTTTGCTTCTTTCTTTTTTTAGCAATAATTTCAACTTTCTTAATATCCGCTTTTCCGCCGTTAAAGATTATTTTAAAATAATCTTTGAATTTTTTGCTAATTTTTAAAAAAGTAGATTCAAATTTCCCTTGAATATTCGCATCTAATTCCTTGATGACTTTCTCTAAAGATTTAACCGCCTCCTCAAGATCTTGGGATTCCTGCTGTAAAAAATTATATCTTTTTTCCGTTTCTTCGTATTCTTCAATGATGCTGCTGTCAATAGATCCGACTTGTTCTAACTTATCCTTGAGGCGAAAAATTTTTCGCTCTGTTTCTTCAACGTCAATCTCGTTTTTATAAAGCTCTATTTTTTCCAAAGAAGCATTCATCTCTCTTTTCACCCGCTGTTCTAAATCATCTCTCTTCACTTGAATCCTGACTAATTCCATTTTGGCGTCATTATACTTTTGCCTAACTCTTTCTAACTCAAACTGCTTTCTCCGTATAAAGTCTTCCAGCTTCACCGACTCTTTTCTGTCATTGCGGTCTTTTTCATTTAAATTTTTTATTTGCTGTTTTATTTTTTCCAACGCATCCCCTGCTTCCTTCTTTTTTTTCTGAAAATTTTCTATTTCATCTTTTATTTTTTTAATTTCCCTTTCCTTTTCCAATTTTTGCTTTTTTAAAATTTCACTCGGCTTCTTCCTCTCAATCTTCCCTTTCACTACTCCTTCCAAAAGCCGCTTTACTTGCTTTTTAATCTTTAGGCACTCCCTTTTGATCTTCTTCAGCTCTTTTATGTCCTCCACAGATTCCAAAAGTTGAAACAATTCCTCCTGCTTCCTTTCGATCTCTCTAAGCTGTTTTTGAATTAATTCTGTCCCCACCGGAATAGTTTCACTGATTTCGATATTTTCCATCCTTTCCTCCGCTAAAGCCAACCTCCCCTCCCTCACAATTATTTCCCTCTCTTGGTTATTCAATTGGTTGCTCAAATTATTCCGCTCTTCTTCCAATTTTTCCATTTCATCCTCAGCAGACTCATTATTTTTGTAGTCCTTGTCCAATTTTTGCCTGGCATCGTCAATTTCCCGCTGCAAGATAGCAGTTTTACGGGAAAATTCTCCCTGGGATTGTTGATATTTGGAATTAAAATTTTCCAATTTATACAAAAGCGATCCGAATAATTTCTCTTGATATTCTCTTAACTGTTTTTTGTATTCTTCCCCTTTTTGGGCTTTTCTGGTCTGACGGCGAAGCATTCTCAAGTGCGGCTCAATTTCCTTCAGCAAACCGCTCACTCTTTCTAAATTGTTAGCTGTAGTTTTTAATTTTCTTCGGCTTCTCTCTTTCTTGACTTGATATTCTTTTACTCCCGCCGCCTCTTCAATGATGGCTCTTCTTTCTAAGGCAGTAGCATTTAATATTTGATCCGCCATTCCCTGATTAATAATGCAATAACTTCGCTGCCCTACGCCTATTTTTGCCAATAAATCAACTACATCAATTAACCTTACCTGACTGCCATTTATTAGGTATTCCCCTTCGCCATTTCGATATATTTTTCGAGTAATCACTATCTCGTCATAGTCAATAGGGATTTTGTGCCGGCTATTGTCTACGTAAATGGAAACCTGGGCACTTCCCAATTGGGCTTTTTTATCACTGCCGGCAAAGATAACGTCTTGGCTTTTTTTTCCACGGATATTCTTTAGGGATTGTTCTCCCATTGCCCAACGCAAAGCATCCGTTATATTGGATTTTCCGCTGCCATTCGGTCCCACAATAGCTGTTATGCCAATATCTTTTTTGCCATTAAAAACACCTGCACTGGAAAAATCCAGCACAGTTTTTTTTGCAAACGATTTAAAACCGGTTATTTCTAATCTTTTTAAAAACACTTGTTATTTGTTAAATTATCTATAAAAATTCAAGCGTAAATTAACACTTTTATATTTTATATATCACTAGTAAATTTGCCCATTTCTTTTCTCCTGGCTTTTTCTTCAGCATCTTCCTCCCCAGCTGCTCCGGTTTTTTCTTTTAAACTTTCCTCGCTTCCTTCTCGCTTGTCATCTTTTGTTTTTTCAGCTTCTACATTCTCCCTATTTTTTTGATTTTCCGCTATCCTTTCTTTCACTTCTTTTATTTCTTCAGTTACTGATTCAGTTTTATTTTTTATATTACTATCCTCATTATTATTAATTGAACCATCTTTTATGCCAACAAGGCTCTTATACATATGATATTGATAAGCAATCATAAAAGGTCCAAACAACCAACCGATAATATTACCTGCAAACTGGGCACTATTAGCAGGCAGCACTGACTGAATTATGGAAGTAGCCACCAACAACAAGATGACCACTAAAATCAATCTTCCAAAAACTGCCCACCAATAATCTTTTATCAGCTCTTTGCTTCTTTTAATAGCTGCCATTCCTCTTTTGCCTTCTTTAAAGAATACCCAAGTAGCTAAAGTATAATAAATGCCAAAAATAATGCCGGGAATAATTAATAATAAAGACCATAACATTACTAAAATTCCAGTAAGCAAAGAAACCCAAAAATAACCCCCAATATTTTTTTTGGCCCGATTAAAAATTTCCTTGACTTCCAACTTTTCCTGACTATCCCGAAATGCCACAAACATCCCAGCCATAGCTACCAAATTGATTAAAATTAAAATTACTAGCCCAACTGCAAACAAAAGAAAAGCTGCTCCCATGCTAACCCCTGCCACAGCAGAAGAATCGGAAAAATGGACTATTCCCATTGCTCCTCCAGCCAAGAGAACACTTAACAAGGAAAAGCCCAGGGAGGCCGCAATAGGGATAATCAAAAAAATAATTATCTTAGAAAAATTATTTTTATAGTCTTCAAAAGCTTTTTTGAAAAGATCCCCCAAGCCAATCATTTTTTTAGCAGCTTGATTATCCTCCTGTTCAACGCTCGCTTGATTATTAATTTGATTTTCCATTTTTTTGTTTTATTAATTAAAAACAATTTGAACATTTCATTACATCTTCATTACATCAATGCTTTAGCATCAAAACAATTTAACAATGAATCTTCGCGGGTTTACCTGCCTTGTCGGCAGACAGGCCTGCCCGAAATGCTAACGCATAGCGTTGCAGGCGGGCGCCCAAGGTCTTCTGCGAAAGACGGATAAAGCAATCCAACAATTTATTCCCTTTCACCAACTTTCTAACTTTTCAATCTTTTAACTTTTTAACCTTTTAATCTTTTAACTTTGTTAAAAGGCTTTTCCCTAACAAGCTAATAAGCTAACCCCTAAAAGCTAGCTAAATACAATACTTCCCATGTTTTTCATCTCGGACAATTTTTCCCTTATCAACCAGCACTACCCGGCGGGAGATTTTATCCACCATGCTTTTATTATGGGTAGCCAGCATAATAGTTGTTCCAAATTCATTTATTTTCATAAGTAATTGCACTATATCCCAGCTAGAAATAGGGTCCAAGTTTCCAGTTGGTTCATCAGCTAGAAGCACCTTGGGCTTGTTTACTAAAGCTCTCGCCAAAGCCGCCCGCTGCTGTTCTCCGCCGGAAACTTCATGGGGATATTTGTCCATTTTATTGGCCAAACCTACGATATCTAAGATTTGAGGCACATCTTTTTCAATTTCCCTGCTGCTGCTATTGGCCACTTCCATAGCAAAAGCTACATTTTCAAATAAAGTCTTTTTGGGCAACAATTTAAAATCCTGAAAAACTGTTCCAATGTTTCTCCGATGGTAGGGCAATTTTCTAGTTTTTAAGTCAATCACGCTTTTACGATTGAAAACAATATCGCCGGAAGACGGCCGTTCCTCGGCATAAAGCAACTTCAAAAGCGTAGATTTTCCTGCACCCGACTGGCCTACCACGGAAACAAATTCTCCGCTTTTGATGTGCAAATTCACATTTTCCAGAGCCGGAGTATTTCCAGGATAAATTTTTGAAACGTCTTTATAAATAATCATTTTTTCTTTTAATTTTACAAAAAATTACACAAAACAAGAACCCTTTGCTTTATTTTATATTTTTTAAATAAAAATTAAAGCAACTGCTTTTGATATTATTTTAATTTAAATTAGAATAATTTAATCATCGTCATTTGCATTGTTGTCGCTGTTGTCACTTTCCGGTTCTGTTTCAGATAAAGGAGCGTTCTTGGAATAATCTTCAGTTTTTTCCGGCTCTTTTTGTTGCTCGGTTGGCATTTCATCTTCCGGTTCTTGTTTCTTTTTTTTCATTGCCATCCAAATCACCAAGCCAATGACTATTACGGCCACAATAATTACAATAGTGGTGGTTGACATAATTTTTAGATTAATTATTACACAATATTATCTAAACCCCTAGCCTTTTTGTGAAATAAATATCCTACAAAATTCTGTAATTTGCAAATCTTTTTCCGCTAATTAGCATATCACTCCGCAAATTTGCAAATAGCTATTTTTTTATCGCTGGATAACCCAGCGCATAATGCAAGTAGCTTTTGCCAATTAAATAATTGATAAAATTTATGTTGATGTTGAACTTAAATAATCTTTTATGAAATTTTCAATATTGCCATCTAAAACTTTCTCTGCATCTGATTCCTGATGACCAGTACGGTGATCCTTCACCATCTTGTAGGGATGCAAAACATAAGACCTGATCTGGCTTCCCCACTCCGCTGATTTATGCTCTCCTTTTAAAGCCGCCTGCTTGTCTTTTTTTTGTCTTTCTAATTGTTGGAATAATTTTGATTCTAAAACCTTCATCGCCTGGCGCCTATTTTGCAATTGAGAGCGTTCGCCTTGGCAAGTCGCTGTTATTCCGGTAGGCAAATGTTTTATCCTTACAGCCGAATCCGTAGTATTTACATGTTGTCCGCCAGCGCCAGAGGAACGAAAAGTCTCTATTTTTAAATCTTTTTCTCCAATGTTCAGTTTTGCATCTGCTATTATAGGTATCGTTTCCAATAAGGCAAAAGAGGTTTGCCTTAAATTATCAGCATTAAAAGGAGATTGCCTCACCAGGCGATGCACGCCTTTTTCGCTCCTGAGGTGGCCATAGGCCATTTCTCCGGAAATTTTCAATGAGACATTTTTGAGTCCCGCTTCTGGACTGGGATTTTCATTTAATATTTTCACCTCAAACCCCTTTTTTTCAAAATATTTTAAATACATTCTCAGAAGCATTTGAGCCCAATCTTGGGCATCAGTGCCGCCTGCACCAGCCGTAATAATCATAACAGCATCTTTATCGTCGTATTTTCCATTAAAATAACTTTTAATTTCGAAAGGCTTTATTCTTTTTTTAAGCTGTTTATAGCTGTCACATATAAATTCAATATCTTCGCCTGCTTCTGTTTTCAGTTCTTGAACAAACTCAATTAAAGTATTCAGTTGAGTTTTAATGTTCTTCCATTCATGCTTTTCTTTTTTTATTTTTTCAATTTTCTTTAAAATTTCCCCTGCTTTCTGGGGATTATCCCAAAAATTTTCTTCTCCGCTTTTTAATTTCAAGCCTTCTATTTCTTTTTTTTCAAACTCAAAGACAGTCGTCCAAGTGGACGATTTTAGCTTTTAATTTATTCAATTTTTGAGAAATCTCTTGTTTTTTCATAATTTAATTATATAATAAAAAAATGAATGAATCAAATTTTCGATTTTAAAAAAGGTTAAACTATCATATCGTATTTCTGAGAAAGCGTTTTCTAGAAAAAAGTTAATGTTTCTAAATAATCAAATTGACTTTTGGAGTCGCGAGTGTAGTTCAATGGTAGTCGCCTCATTGGCGATCCGCCGCGGAGGCGGGAACATACTACTCCTTCCACTTCCTCTTTCCGCCTACTTCGCCTATGCGAGATTAGTATAATGGTAATACACTTACTTCCTCCATCCTCCGTAGCAATTTTATCAGTATATTTTAAAAAATAATCTTTGAAATATGAATATGTCTTTGCTTCAATTTTAGCAATTGCTACTGCGGAGGACAGGCAAACCAGAGTCGCGAGTGTAGTTCAATGGTAGAACACGACCTTCCCAAGGTTGAAACGGGAGTTCAATTCTCCTCACTCGCTCTAAATATAATTATATGCCTAAGGAAAACAGCCATATTTATCTAGCAAATAAGGTAGTAGAAAAAATAAAAAAACCGGAAATCACAAAAATTATCCAAGATAATTTTTATTTTTACCAGCTCGGAAGTTTTACTCCGGATGTTTTTTCTTACGGGAAAACAAAGGATATTGTTAAAATTTCTATGGACATCCACGGATTTAATAATAAAAAAACCAACCGGATTATTTTTGAAATGTTAGAAAAAACTAACGATAATGAAAACCTGGCTTTTGTTTTTGGATTCCTCACCCATTTGGCAACAGACATCACTTTTCATCCTTTGGTTTACTACTTTACTGGACCGGCAGGCAAATCAAAAAAAGCACTTTACCGCCATGTGGCCTGGGAAACCGGATTGGACAAATTTTTACATAATAGCTCCTTTGTTTCCCGTCCCAGCCTTAAAAAAATAAGCCGATTGGTTTTTCTAGATATTCTAGAAAAAAAATATGGCATTCCTAAGAAGTATTTA
>CAYMRZ010000032.1:0-10479 GCA_964393045.1 uncultured Bdellovibrionales bacterium
AGCATTTATCTTCCATTAAAGAATATTTTAATAAAATAAACCGGTCTTACGAAGTATTAATCGTGCTGGACGGTCCTACTGACAATACCCCGCAAATAACTAAGGAAATTATTAAAGATTGGAATAATTTCCGGGTTATTGATCGCAAAGAAAATAAAGGCAAGGGATACAGTGTAAGAGAGGGGTTGCTTTCCGCCGTCGGCAGAGTGAGGCTTTTTACTGATATGGACGGCGCTACTCCTATAAATATGCTAGATAGATTCTTGCCTGAATTTGAAAAAAAGGACGTGGACGTAGTAATTGGTTCCAGGGACATGAAAGAATCGAAAATAAAACAGCATCAGCCTAAATGGAAAGAATGGGCAGGTGATTTTGGAAATATCTTAATTCAAATGGGTACGGGATTATACGGCATGAAAGACACTCAATGTGGCTTTAAGGCTTTTCGGGACACGGTAGTAAAGGATGTAATTCCCAGGACCACTGTTAATCGCTGGGGGCTTGATTTTGAAATATTAATGATTGCCAATAAGTTGGGTTATAATATTGTCGAGGTGCCGGTAGAGTGGATAGACAAAGGAGACAGTGCCGTTGGCTTGGGCGGATACTTAAGCACTTTTAAGGATTTATTTTATGTTCGCTGGAATTTGATAAAAGGAGTTTATAAGCTTGATAGAAAGGTGGGAGAAATCAAAAAAAATATTTAATATGCGTTTTTAAATTACAAAAAAACCAAAATACAATGGGAGGAAAAAAAATACAAAAAAAGAAAAAAAGGCAGCTTTCCCAGCTTCGGCAAGACGCTGTAACTGGCGACTGGGTTGTTATTGCCGTAGGGCGGGGGAAAAGGCCGGATGATTTCAAGGAAGCGGAGCCGGCAGTGAAAGATGACGGTCCTGATAATTGTGTTTTTTGCGAACCGGAAAAAACGGGTCAAGAAAAAGACGTTTTAATTTATGCTAATTCTGATAATGAGTGGACACTCCGGGTTTTTCCCAATAAATTTCCCGCTTTTTCCAGGCCAAAAGGGGGCAGGATAAAATATGAAGAAGCCGGCCCTTATTTTTGGATGGACGGCGTGGGCTATCATGAAGTTATTGTTACCCGGGACCATTATCAGCATATTGGCAAAATGGACCCTTTGCAAGTGGCGGAAATTTTAGATGCTTACCAGACCCGCTATATTGATTTAATGAATAAAAAATCAGTTCGTTACATAGATATTTTTCATAATCATGGAAACAAGGCAGGCGCTTCTATCGCCCATCCCCATTCTCAGTTGGCGGCTATTCCAGTTGTATCCCCTTATATTAATTTGGAATTAAGAGGGGCGGAGAATTATTACCGCCATAACAAACAATGCGTTTTTTGTGATATGATAAATTGGGAAATCGAACATCAAAAAAGAATAGTTTTTGAGAATGATTTATTTATTGCTTTTTGCCCTTTTGCTTCCCGGGCAGCCTTTGAAATTTGGGTGGCGCCCAAGAAGCACAGCCCTTATTTTGAAAGAATGGATGAAGAAATTAAAATTCAAGGCGGAGAAGCGCTGCATGAAGCAGTTGGAAAAATAGGCAAGGCAATGAATGAGCCGGCCTTTAATTTTTATTTGCATACTTCCCCTTGCGATGGCAAAGACTATCCCCACTATCATTGGCATATTGAGATTTTGCCTAAGACTTCCATTTGGGCCGGATTTGAACTTTCTACTGGTGTAGAGGTTGCTACCATTGAACCGGAGAAAGCGGCAGAATATTTAGGAAAGATAAACTAATTGAAATGAACATAAAACGAGCATAAGCTAATTAAATATAGAGGCCTCTACAGAGGCCTCTATATTTAATGTTAACGAAAATTATAGTTTTAATTTGACCGGGAGTTTAAAAATTGGTTTAATTAAGTTAGAATTAACAATATTGAATAAAGGATTAAGAATAATGAACAAAGAAAAGTTTTATATTACTACCCCAATTTATTATGTGAATGGCAGGCCTCATATCGGCCATGCCTATACTACTATTGCCGCTGATGTTTTGGCGCGTTTTCAAAAAGAACAGAATAAAGAAGTTTTTTTGTTAACCGGCACGGATGAACATGGCTTGAAAATTCAGAAAAAAGCCGAGGAAGCAGGGGAAGATCCCCAAAAATTTGTGGACAGCATTGCCGAACAATTCAAAAAATTATGGAAAGATTTGGATATAGAATATGATAATTTTGTCCGGACGACCGGCGAAAAACACAAAAAAGCAGTGCAGAAAGTTCTAGATTTTTTGCACAAAAAAGGCGCCATTTATAAGGGCGAATACGAAGGATTATATTGTGTGGGCTGCGAGCAATTTAAGAATGAAAGTGATTTAGTAGATGGAAAATGTCCAGATCACAATGTTGAGCCAGAGAGAATGAAAGAGGAATGCTATCTCTTGAAGATGGCAGATAAGCAAGAGGAGTTAGTGGAAAAGATAAAAAAAGATGAATTTAAGATCAGGCCTCTGCGATATAAGAATGAAATACTTTCGTTTTTGGAAAACCAGCCATTGAAAGATTTGTCTATTTCCCGGAAAAATATTGACTGGGGCATTCCCTTGCCTTTTGATCAGGATCATACTGCTTATGTTTGGGTAGATGCTTTGCTGAATTATTTGACTGGCTTGGGATGGGATGGCGATCCAGAAAATTTACCGGAGAAATGGCCGGCAAATGTGCAAATTATTGGCAAAGATATTCTGCGGGTTCATGCTACTATTTGGCCAATTTTGCTCTTGCATTTAGGGGTTCCATTGTCCAAGGAACTTTTTGTCCATGGCCATATTTTATCTGGCGGTAAAAAAATGAGTAAGACTTTGGGAAATGTAATCGGCATTGAAGAGATGATAGAAAAATTTGGGGTGGATGGTACCAGATATTTGCTTTTAAGCGCCGGAACTTTTGGCGAGGATATTGATATTACCATGGAGAGGATGGTTAAAAAATATAACGCAGATTTGGCCAATGGTTTGGGAAATTTGGTTAGTAGAGTGGTAAAGCTTTCGGAAGATTTAGAATTTGATAAGAATTTTAATATCAAGGTTCAAGGCTACGAAGATTACATGAATAGTATTAGGCTAGATTTAGTACTTAAATTTGCTTGGTTGAATATTAAAGAAATAAATCAATATATTGATGAAGTTAAGCCTTGGGAGCTGAAGAATAACAACAAAGATAAATTCAAAAAAATCATGAGCGAGCTGGTTGGAAAATTAGCCATCATTTCGGCTGAAATTACCTCCTTTATGCCGGAAACTTCAAAAAAAATAGAAAATATTTTAGCAACTAAAAAATCCGAAATTCTTTTTCCCAAAATAAAATAACAATTTTCTCCTAAAGCTATAAACTGCTAATTACTCACCAGAAAGAATGTTTGATACCCATGCCCATGTAAATTTTAAAGATTTTAAGGAGGATAGTGCCGATGTGATTCGGCGCGCTTTGCACAACAACACCAAAATTATTAATGTCGGCAGCCAGTATTCCACCAGTGAGCGGGCAGTACGGATAGCCAACCAATATCCGGAAAATATTTATGCGGCTGTGGGCATCCATCCCATTCATCTTTCAGAGAAGGCCTTTGAAGATGAAATTAGCGGGGAAGAAGAAATAAAATTTCGGCCTCGTTTTGAAGAATTCAAAAAGGAAAAGTATTTTGAATTAGCGCAGCATAAAAAAGTGGTGGCGATTGGAGAAATCGGCTTAGATTATTTTCACAACAAAGAAAACAAAGAGAAGCAAAAAACAATTTTTACTGAGCAAATTGATTTGGCAATAGAAACTGGCAAGCCGATCATTATTCATTGCCGGGATGAAAATTTTGATATTAAGCACTGTGCCCACCGAGATATAATAAAAATTTTACGAGAAAAGAAAAAACAATATAAAAAGAAATTGCAGGGAGTAGTGCATTGCTTTTCTGGAGGCTTGAAAGAAGCGGAGATTTATAAGAAATTAAATTTTTATTTGGGTTTCAATGGAATCATTACTTTTTCTAGCGATTATGATAAAGTTCTAAAAAAAATAGATTTGAAGCAATGCCTCTTGGAAACTGATTGCCCCTATTTAACACCTGTGCCATTTCGCGGCAAGCGAAATGAACCGCTTTACGTGAAATATGTAGCAGAAAAGATTGCAGAGATAAAAAGTATCAGTTTTAGTGAAGTGGAAAAAGTTACCAATGAAAATGCCAGCAAGCTTTTCAAGATCTAATAAAAAATACAGTATACCAGTATACTGTATGATTAACCGAGGAATTTAATAATTTTTTAATAAGGAGGTGGTAATTATGGGAGAAGGCTATATAAGTGAAAAATCTGGATGGTTTCCTTCTCGGCCCTACTTTGTTCTTTACAAAATTTTGAGGCACTTTAATAAGGTTCCTCCCAGGGAGTCAAACGAGGCGCATAATAGATGGTTGTGGAAGCGTAGGGGCTATGATTTACAAGAAGCTGACATGAACACGAAAAAGCTGATTCCTTGGGATAAAAAAAGAAACCAACCAACTTAAAGTTATTTGATCCCAAGATTATTTGATGTTTAAACTTATTCACCAAAAAGCAGGCCCGCGAGCCTGCTTTAAATTTTTTCTATTTTTTTATAAAAATCCCGTTTCCTTTAATATGAATTTTGCAAAATTTCCTAAAACTATTCCAATTAATAAGATCATCCCAAGATAAGGTATTATTAATCCTTCATTGCCGTTGCTTATGTCATCTAATATTTCGTTAAATTCTCTTAGGGCTTTATTCTTGTTATCAGTAAATATGCTAAATGCACTTGAAATTATTAAGAAAAGAATAGAAATGATAAGCGTCAGTACTAGCAGTGTTATCTGATGTTTTTCATGTTCTACAAAGACGAAAAAGAATCCTCCCAAGAGCCACATAATAAAAAAAATTAACACTTGCATTAATATCCCCTCCTTCCTGAAAATCATTTTAGGATTTTAAAGAACTAAATTTCCCGTCTTTTTTCTTCCTCCTTATAACAAACCAGAATATCCCCCATTTCAATATTCTCTTTTCCTTCGTAGGTAAGACCGCATTCCAGACCTTCTTTTACTTCTTCCACATCTTCCTTGTTGTGTTGAAGCTGGGCTAGCCGGCCTTGTTCAATAGTTTTATTTTGCCGGATAATTTCAATTTTTTCACCCTTGATCATTTTTCCACTGGTTACTTTTCCGCCGGCGATGCAGGAATTTTTTCCCGTTTTAAAAATTGCCAAAATTTTTAATTTTCCCAATTCTTGTTTTTCGACTTCCGGTTCAAGAAGTTTGGATAATTGTTTTTTCAGATCTTTAATCAATTCATAAATAACCTTAAAGGTTTTTATTTCCACTCCCATGTTTTTAGCCAGTGCTTCTGCTCTTGGCTCTACGGGAACATTAAAGCCATAAATTACGCAATGGCCAGACTGGGATTTTTTCACGTCTGATTCGGAAATAGCGCCTACACTTTGCTCAAATACTTCTGGCACTACCTCTTCGGTAGAAATACTGTCAATTATTTGTCTCAAAGCTTCCAAGGTTCCTTGGACATCAGCTTTGAGCAGAATATAGAAATGGCGCTTGTTTTTCTCATCAATAGTATTAATAAGCTGTTTGGAGCTTAAAGGATGGACACTGCTTTCCGCGTCTGCTGCCCTGGAGAGAAGGTTTCTTTTTTTTATGTCTTTATTTTTCTCCACTACCTGTAAAATATCTTGGCTTTCCGGAGCAGAATTAAGGCCGACGATGTTTACGGGAGTAGAAGGCTCTGCCAAGCTGATTGGCTTTCCGGAATAATCTTCAATTCGCCGGACCTTGCCATAAGCTCTGCCGGCAAGGATATTGTCGCCGATTTTCAAGGTGCCAGTTTTTATTAAGGCGGTGGCTATTGGACCTTTTCTAGTGTCCTTATGAGCTTCTAACACGATTCCGAGTGCGCTGCGGTTTTTGTTGGCGGCATATTTATTTTTTTCTGTCATCTGCAAAATACTATCCAATAAGCCGTCCAATCCTTGATTTTTTTTAGCAGAAATTTCATTAAAAGGAATGTTTCCTCCATAGCTTTCCAATAAAATGCCTTTTTCCGCCAGTTCCTGCTTGGTTTTATTTACATTAGCCTCCGGCTTGTCGATTTTATTAATGGCCACAATGACAGGAATTTTATTTTTATTGATAAAATCAATTACTTCCTGGGTTTGGGGCTTAACGCCGTCATCGGCGGCTACAACCAGAATGACAATGTCTGCGATGGTTGCCCCTCTTTGGCGCATAGATTGGAAAGCTTCATGGCCGGGAGTGTCAATAAAAGTTATCAATTGATTGTTTTTCTCTGCCTGATAAGCACTTATGTGCTGGGTAATGCCGCCGGCCTCCTTTTCTGCTATCCGGGTTTTTTTGAGGGTATCCAAGAGAGTGGTCTTGCCGTGGTCCACATGGCCTAAAATAGTAACCACTGGCGGCCGAGGTTGAAGTTGCTCTTTGTTTTCTTTTTCTATTTGAATAATTTCAGAAAGTTTTTCAAAATCCATTGCTTCCCTAGAAGCAGTTGTTTCATCTAGCATCACTTCAAAGCCTAATTCTTCGGAAATTAGATAGGCGGTTTCATAATCTACCACCTCGTTCATATTGGTTATGATGCCGTTTTCCATCATTTTTTTCAACAAATCAGTAACCGGGATTTCCATCTTTTCGGCCAATTCTTTTACTGTTATTTGAGTAGGAATTTTAATAGTTTTTTTGGGCATAAAAAATAAATTAGTAGCTAATATGAAAACAAGGCCGTGGACTCTTAAAGTTTATTTATATCACATGATATTTGAATAGTCAAAGATACTTGGCTTTTAAACCGCTCTTTTGTTTTTTTGGTTATTTTTATCAATTGAAGCTATGGCAATGGCTTGTTTTTCTTCTTCGGTTAGCGGATATTTTTCAGATTGCCCGTTTTCAATTGATTTAGCGTAAACTCTGACGCCTTCCCGGGAATAAAGAGAAGAAATCACGATTCCATTGTTGTCTTTATCCAGCAAAGAAAAAGAAAAACTCTGATCTCCGCCGATATCTCGAAAAGGATTAAAACGCACCATGCCGGTTTTATGGATTCCCTTGGAAGCCAAGTAATTATTCCTGCTAGTAGCTTTTTTTAGTTTCTCAATATTTTCTTGATTGGCTTGGATATTTTCCTGATTTTCCGAGATGACTGTTTCTAAGTCTTTAGCTTTTTTGCCTTGAAAAAGTTTTTTCTGATGTTTTTTAATTTTAGATAAAGAACGCTGCAGCATTAAATTCCAGATTATAACAATCACTGCAAAACCCAGAAGGGCGGCAAGAATTATATTTTGATAGGATTCAAACATGATTTTAGGATAAAAATTATTTTTAGTTATTTTAGCAGACTAAGAGGATAAAGTAAACTTGATTTTTATTTTAGTAAGTAGTAAATTAGTTAAGTAGTAAATTAGTTGATCATTAAATGTCAAAATTTATCTGCTATTTCGCACGATTAGCTTCCTGTCGTTTGCGAACAGTGGGGCAGGTAGTTGGCAAGTTTGCTAATCTAAATCATTATTAAAATGTTTTTGGGATAGATAGCAGTTAATTGTTAAGCAGTTAAAAGTTAAATGTTAAATTGGACAGTTAGCTCAGCTGGTTAGAGCGTTTGCTTGACGTGCAAAAGGTCACTGGTTCAACTCCAGTACTGTCCACTTTCGCTAAAGCTACAGCGGACACAGTCCATTTAAAAAAACTTCAAAATTTAAAGCCCCAATCAAAGATTTAAAATAAAATAAAAAATTTGGTAGCTCAACTGTTATTTTTTCTTATTGTTATTTTTTTATAATTATTTTAATTAGTTGTTAAGTTATTTTCTGGTTACTGATTGCTGGTTCACTAGCTACTCTTTTTATGGTATTTTTCATAGACTTCCTTTAGGCCTTTGTTGGTGACATGGGTATATATTTGAGTGGTGTTAATAGAGCTGTGGCCAAGCAGGGCTTGCACGGAACGGATGTCAGCTCCGTTTTGAAGCAAATTAGTGGCAAAACTGTGGCGTAGGACATGAGGCGTCACTTTTTTTATTATCCCGGTCTCAATAGCGCATTTTCTTATCATCCGCTGAATAGAGCGGGAAGAAAGTCTTAGATTTTCCTGGGTATTCCAATTTTTGGTTATTCGAATAAAAAGAGCAGGATCGGTGTCAGCTCGTTTAGAAAGGTATTTTTTTAGAGCCTCAGCTGCTTCCTTGGAAATAAAGACTATTCTTATCTTAGAGCCTTTGCCTAAAACAGAAAATTCTTTCTTTTTAAGGTTAACTTTTTCGCGGTCCAGACTGGTTAATTCAGCTAAGCGTAAGCCAGAAGAAAATAAAAGTTCCAAAATAGCCCGATCGCGAAGTTTCCTCAAAGTCAAGCCTTCGGTGGTTGCAAAGAGCTCCTTAATTTCTTCCAGGGTAAGAAAATCTACACTGTGATCCTTGATTTTAGCCAGATCCAATTTTTCTGCTGTTAAAGATTTAATGTTTTTTTTAGCTAAAAATTTAAGAAAACCCCGAAGAGCAATAACATAGTAATTTTGAGTGCGATGGCTTATTGGTAGTCCTTGCTGATTTTTTTGCCGGCTCAAAAAGACCCTAAATTCATGCACCTTGTCTTCAGTTATTTGCCGGGGATCGGAAATGCTGGACCATTGGATAAATTTTGACAAGTAACGGTCATAATTTTCAATGGTTTTAGGGGAGCGATTTTTATCTATCTCTAGATGCTCCAGGTATTTTTTTTGTAGTTTTTTGATGTTTTTCATAAGTAATTTTATTTTAACTGATTGGAAAAGAAAAATAAAGAAATTTACAATTTTAAACTGTTTTTCGGCCTGTGGAGATAAATATTGACAAAAAAAATGGCCGTGCTAGTATAAGCTTTGTGTTTAAAATTAAGGGTAGTTATTTGATGAAAAAAGCTTTATTTTAGGCTTTTTTCTATAGATTAACTGCTGACAAAGGATTTAAAGCCATTAAATTTTTAAAAAATTTATTGGAGAAAAGGGGGACGGATTACAAAAAAAATAAAGAAAAGAGAAAGATCCAGAAAACAAGAAAAGGGATGGAGATGACTAGAACCAGAAAATTTATTAAAAGCAATCAAAGAATTATTGCCTATTTAATGCAAGTTATCCCGGAAAAAATTAAGCATTTGGAGAAGTTTATTAGCAGTTGCATTAAGCATAAAAGAGGCAAATTTGCTTTAGTATTTTTTCGAAAGAATTCCGCCGTTTCGGTGGTTTTTGTCGCCACCGCTTTAGTGACCGCTGGCAACCTAAATTTTAGCAAAGGCCAAAGCGGTTTTTTGTTTGGCGCTAAAAAAGATTTAGCGATGGGCTCTCAAGAAATTACCCAACAAAGAATAAAACAGCAAGGCGAAAAGAGCGATAACTTAACGGCTGTATCCCTGGATATGGAAGAGCCGGCTTTAACAGAGGAAGAAATTAGCCAGCTAGCCTTATCAAATGAAGAAATGAATAAAAATCAAATGCAATACCAGGTGCTTACTGCCACTGAAGCGCCCGACGCCAAAAAGCTGCTTAGCGAGGGAGCGGACGTTTCTGTTTATAAAGTGAGGCAAGGAGATACTGTAAGCACTATTGCGGCTGATTTCAACATTACCACTAAAACTATTTTATGGGCAAATGATATCGAAGATCCGGATATGATTCAGCCTGGAGATAAAATATTTATTTTGCCCACTACTGGCGTAAAGCATGTGGTTAAATCAGGCGATACTGTCAAAAAAATTGCTAAAGAATATGAAGCCGAAAAAGATAAAATAATTGCTTTTAATGATCTACCGGCTGATGGCCAGATTGAAGAAGGAGAAGAATTAATTATTCCAGGCGGGAGAATAGAAGAACCGGAACCTGCCACTCCCAGCACGCTCTTGCAGCAGAGGCAATATTATAGCAGCGGCGTAGCAGAATCACCTGATCGCAGTCCGTCTGTAATAGACCGCAATCCCAAGGGCGGGCATAGCTTCCCTTACGGTTATTGCACCTGGTATGTAGCTTCCAAGAAGTATGTTCCTTGGGGCGGAAATGCTGGTACCTGGCTTTATAACGCTAAAGCCTATGGCGTAAAAACAGGGAAAAAGCCTAAAAAAGGATCCATTATTGTTACCAGTGAAAGTTGGTATGGGCATGTTGGGATTGTAGAAAAAGTTAGCGGGAATAATGTGACTATTTCTGAAATGAATTATAAAGGCTGGGGTAAGGTGAATACCAGAACTTTGAGCGTAAAAAGCCGAGTTATCAAAGGATACATTTATTAAAATTCCAAATAACAAACTCCAAAAGAGATGACTGTAAAAATCCGGGGATTTTCTCCGGTTTTTACTTATTTTTAGGCAAAAATTAGGGAATTATTTTTCTTGACAAAAATTTAATTGTATGATATAATACTTTATTCTGAGAATAGTACACAGATA
>CAYMRZ010000033.1:0-10461 GCA_964393045.1 uncultured Bdellovibrionales bacterium
TTATTAGTCTAAGTTTAACACTTGTACAATTAATTTATAGCATTATGAAATTTATTATAAAAATTCTCGCTCACATTTCCATTAACGCACTAGCTGTTTATGCCGCCGCTTATTTTATTGACGGCATCAAAATTCAAGGAGATGTTTGGAACCTTTTTGCAATCGGCGCTATCTTGGGCATTATCAATGCCTTAATTCGGCCAATTATCAAAATCCTGGCTTTCCCTCTGATTGTATTGACTTTCGGGCTGTTTATGATTATTATAAATACTGCCTGTTTATTACTAGCTTCTTTTTTAGTTCCTGCGTTCAGCATTGAAAATTTTTCTTCTGCTGTATTGGGAGTTATCATTATTAGTTTAGTAAACTACGTCATGTCTTTCTTTGTAAAAGAATAAAAGGATATTTGTTTCTTCTGTTTCTACAAGTAAGATAAAAAATAAATCTATTAAAAACCAGTATATGGAAAAAATTCTTATTTATGTCCAGATTATCATCTCTCTATTGCTTATTATTTCCATCCTCCTGCAAAACAGGGGCTCTGGTTTGTCAGCTGCTTTTGGCGGAGACTTCGGCGGTTTTTATACTAAGAGGGGATTGGAAAAATTTCTTTACATTATTTCCATTGTACTAGGCAGCAGTTTTATTATAAATGCTTTTTTACTTATTCTCATCCAAACAAATTAATTAATTGCCAATATTATAAAATTATTTTTTAACAATCTTCAACAATTATCTATCTAAATGTCCCAATCAGAAAAAGATCAAAACAGCTTTACAAAACCTAAAAAAACCATTTCAAAAAAAGAAAAAATGGCACTTATCTTGGCCCTTTTGATTTTTTTGGGCTCTTTGCTCGGCTGGTCGCTTAATCATTATTTTAAATCAACTAGGGTAGTTCCTGATTATGGAGGAGAATATACAGAGGGCTACGTAGGCAAAATCTTGTACATCAATCCCCTTTTGTCCCAATCTAACGAGATTGACGCAGTTTTAACTAATTTAATTTTCTCTTCTTTGTTTAAATATGATTCCCAGGCGAATATTACGGAAGATCTAGTGGAAAAATATGAAGTGAAAGAGGACGGCAAGGTCTATGAATTAAAACTAAAAGAGAATATAAAGTGGCACGACGGGACCCTCTTTACCGCTAAAGATGTAGTTTTTACTGTTGATTTAATAAAAAATCCCGCTTTTCGCAGCTCTTTAAGAAGCGCCTTTGAAACAGAAAAAGGCGAGATTGAGGTAGAAATGCAAGATGATTATAACCTTAAATTTATACTCAAGGAACCTTATGCGCCATTTTTAAACAACCTCACTTTTGGCATTCTTCCCGCCCACCTTTTTAAGGACATTTCTCCGGACAATTTTCTTTTAAACGATCTAAATATCAAGCCGGTAGGCACCGGCCCCTTTGCCTTTTATGACTTGGAAAAGGACAGCCAGGACAATGTCATTTCTTACCAACTAATAGCCAATGAAAACTATTACGGCGAAAAGCCTTATTTCGAAAAATTAAAAATGAATTTTTATTCCAATGAAGATGAGCTTGTTGAGGCCTATAATAATAAAGAAATCAACGGCTTTGGTATAACTTCTTATGATAAAATAAGCCAGTTTGAAGAAAAAAAGGATACTCGGATTTTAAAAATAAGAATCCCCCGCTATTTCGCTATTTTTTTAAACGAAAAGAAATCCGTGCCCCTGGCAGATGAAAAAGTACGGCAAGCCCTCAGTTTAGCCACCAATAAAAATGAGATTATAAAAGAAATATTTCATGGCTATGCAGAAAAAATTAATTCCCCTATCTTAAATAATTTCGGCAATATCCAGGTTAACGTGGGCGAAGATAATTACAATCCGGGAGAAGCCAAAAAACTTTTAGAAGAAAACGGCTGGAAAGAAACTGAAGATTCAGAGTTCAGAAAAAAAGACGAGGAAGAATTAAAAGTTAATATTATCACCACCCAATGGCCGGCCTTGGAAAAAGCAGCAGAAATAATTAAAAACCAATGGCAAGCCGTTGGCACAAAAGCGGAAATTCACAGCGTAGGCGTTAATGAATTCCAACAAAATTATATCCGTCCCCGAGATTACGAAGCAGTTCTTTTTGGCCAAGAATACAAAGGGAACAGACCAGATGCTTATACTTTTTGGCATTCTGAAAAACAGAAGGATCCGGGCAAGAATATCGCTCTCTACGAGAATGAAGAAGTAGATGAGTTGCTAGAAAAAATAAGAAAAGCTTCTAATCAAGATGAGATTCAAAAACTTTACCAGGAATTCGCAGAAAAATTAAAAAAGGATTATCCCGCAATTTTTCTCTTTAGCCCTGATTATGTTTATATCACCAATAAGAAAATAAAAGGTATTGCCGAAGAAATGATTGTTAATCCGGCATTGCATTCAAGCGGGGTTTCTTCTTGGCATATCAATACTAAAAGAGTAAAAAAATAAAAAAAATACCCCAAGTACTCGGGGTATTTCGAAAATAAAATTAAACTATTTTTTTTACTGCTTAATAATTACCCACTTTTTCAGCTTGCCTTATTAAAATCCGTCAACTGGTAGAAAAGCAGGCGAGTTGCCACAAAGATGAACTAATTATTATTACCAATTTATGGACAAATACAATCTTCGGAGGCTTATCTTAGAATATCCTAATCAATTAAATTTGGGACAAAAATTTGCTGAGAATATAAAACTGCCTCCCAAAGAATATTCAAATTTAATTATTTGTGGCATGGGAGGTTCAGCTTTGCCCGGCGATCTGCTAGTAAATTATTTTCAAAACCAGCAAAAATTTGATTTGTCGGTTTATATAAGTCGGAGTTATCATTTGCCAAAAAATGCCAACAAAAAGTCTTTAATTTTTATATCCTCTTATTCCGGCAATACTGAAGAAACCATAAGCTGTTTCAAGGAGGCTCTAGGGCTAGGCGCTTCTGTGGTAGTTTTTACTAAAGGAGGAAGAATCGCTGAAATAGCAAAAGAAAAAAAGGTGCCAATGGTTAGGTATGACTTAAACTTTGAAAATTTTCAGCCGCGCTATGCCGCTACTTACGCTTTTGTTGCCATGCATCAAGTATTGACAAATTTAAAATTAACTGATATAATAACAGAATTTCCCAAAGTAGACATTTCTTCTTTAGAAAAAGAAGGCCAAACTTTAGCAAAAAAACTAAAAAATAAAACTCCTGTTGTTTACGCTTCTAACCAGCTAAAAGTGGTTGCTAAAAATTGGAAAATTAAAATAAATGAAAATGCCAAAACTCCGGCTTTTTGGAATTATTTTCCTGAACTCAACCACAATGAAATGGTAGGATTCACTAATCCGCAGGGAAAATTTTTTAATATTATTCTCAGCACAGAAAACGAAAAAGCGTTAATTGAAAAAAGGATGAAAATTACCAACAAGCTTTATCAGCAAAAAGGCGTAAACGGGGAAATTATTCAAATAAAAGGAAGTGGGCATTTAGAAAAATTGTTGAATGGCATAGTGCTGGGAGATTGGACTTCCTATTATTTAGCGCTTGAATATGGACAGGACCCGACTCCGGTAGATATGGTGGAGGATTTTAAGGAAAAAATGAAATAAAATAGTTATATTTTAAAAAACTTGCTTTTCTATATACAACTTTTTTTAAATCTTTAAAACTAAATTTTTCTAGCGAATTTTTAGATGTCTGATTTTTATTTTTGGTTTTAAAAAATAATTTAGTTCTTTTTTAAAAGGGCAAGTGGCGGAATTGGCAGACGCGCACGGTTCAGGGCCGTGTGAGAGCAATCTCATGGAGGTTCAAGTCCTCTCTTGCCCACCAAAAAGAATATTGTGTAAAAAAATAGAAGTGATGTATAGGTGAGTTGTTCGCTAAGGCGAACTTAGATTTCCGCCAGAGGCGGATCAGCCCCTGGCTGGCAAATCTTCTTTCCGGCACACTTTTTTAATTCTTAACTTTAATTTATTAACCTTAGGTGCTAGGCACTAATTATCTTAGTTTCTAGTTACTAACTACTAATCTATGATTGCAACAAAAAATAAAAAATCTATCCAGTTGAATCGCCAACGGAACTCAGTCCGCAAAAATTTGAGGATAATTCCTTTGGGCGGTTTGGAGGAGATAGGCCGCAATATGACCGTTTTTGAATACGGTAACGATATTATTATCGTTGACTGCGGGCTGATGTTTCCAGAAGAAGAAATGATGGGAATCGATTACATTATTCCCAATATTGACTATCTCAAAAATAAAAAAGACAAAATCAGGGGAATGATAATCACCCACGGGCATTTTGACCATATTGGAGCCATTCCCCATATTATTCCGGAAATTGGCAATCCGCCTATTTATGCTACTGAATTAACTCGTGGTATGATTTTGAAAAGACAGGAAGATTACAAAAATCAAGCACCTTTGAATGTAAAAACTGTTAGAAAAATTGACCGCATTACTCTAGGCGCTTTTAAGATTGAATTTTTCCATGTAAACCACTCTATTCCTGATGCAGTAGGTTTGGCCATCCGAACACCGGTAGGCACTATTATTCATACGGGGGATTTCAAGTTTGATCATTCTCCGGTCTGTGATGTACCAGCTGATATCTCCAAAATTGCCCGCTTAGGATCGGAAAATGTCCTGGCCCTAATGTCAGACAGTACGGATTCCCAGTCAGAAGGCTATAGTATTTCTGAATCAAATATTAAAGAAAATCTGGAGCGAATATTTTCTGAAGCCAAAGGACGGGTAATAACCGCTACCTTTGCCTCCCTAGTCAGCCGTATCCAGCAAATTGCGGAAATTGCGGAGAAATACGGCCGAAAGTTAGCCGTTGACGGATATTCCATGAAAAACAACGTGGAAATAGCCAAAGAGCTGGGCTATATTAATGCTAAGAAATCCACTTTTATTGATCCTAAGCAGATTAATAATTATCCCGATAGTAAAGTAGCTGTCTTATGCACCGGCGCCCAGGGAGAAGGCAATGCTATTTTAATGCGAATTGTCAATGGCGAACATCGCTACATCCAAATCCATCATGGAGATACCGTGGTCTTCTCTTCTTCGGTAATCCCTGGGAACGAACGCACTGTGCAGGGCCTAAAAGACACTCTTTACAAAAAAGGCGCTGAGGTTATCCACTACAAAATGATGGACATCCATTCCGGGGGACACGCTAGACAGGAAGATCTAAAAATGATGATAAACTTAGTCCGCCCTAAATATTTAATACCAATTCATGGCACTTACTATATGCTGAAATTACACGGCAAACTAGCCCAGCTGGTGGGAATGGACGAAAAAAATGTTTTAGTGGGAGAAAATGGCCGGGTAATTGAATTTGATTACCGTGGCAATGGAAAAGTTACCAGTGAACAGGCGCCTTCGTCTTTTGTTATGGTAGATGGATTGGGAGTGGGCGATATAGGCAATGTAGTATTGCGCGACCGGCAGCTCTTGGCTAAAGATGGAATGTTCACAGTGATCGCTATTATTGATAAAAAAACCAAAAAGGTTATCGGCGAGCCCCAGGTTACTTCTCGCGGATTCATTTACGTCAAAAAGAACTTTGACTTATTAAATGACACTAAAAGGAGAGTAAAAAAAATCATTGCCCAAAAAACTTCCAAGGACAGCACTCCCAACTGGGATTATATTAAAAACAATATTCGAGACAATATTGGAAAATTTTTATTCCAGAAAACCCAACGCAGGCCAATGGTATTGCCAGTAATTATTGAGGTATAAAATAAATAAACTAGCAATTGGTAAAATAGTAATTAGAAAAAATCAACCATATAGATGTTTTTGTGGTTGATTTTTTAAGCACCTTTATCTAGAAAATTCCAAGAATTGCATCCTGGGATTTATTATTTTTTGCTTTTAAATTTTTATGTTAAAATAGAATTAATATAATTTAAAAATAAAAACTAAGATGCAAAATAAAAATAAACTTCTAAAAATAAGCTACTATATTTTAATTGGGCTAATAATTTGCGCCGGCGCTTTTTTCCGCTTATGGCAGTTAGATGAAATTCCTCCCGGTATTCAATATGACGAAGCCCATAACGGGCTTGACGCTGTAAAAGCAATGGAGAATAATGATTACAAAATATTTTATTCAGAGAACAACGGCCGTGAAGGGCTTTACATAAATCTTCTTGCTTTTTCTTTTAAGGCCTTCGGAGTAAACATTCATGCATTGAAATTGGTCAGCGTGCTATTTGGAATTTTTACCTTGCTCGGCTTCTATCTTCTACTGAAACAATTTCGCCTGTCAAAACTTTCTGTCCTGTTGGCCCTTTTCTGCCTTTCTTTTTCTTTTTGGCATATCATTTTTTCCCGCCTGGCTTACCGAGGCATTATGGTGCCTTTTCTTTTAGTTTGGATTTTCTATTTTTTCTATAAGGGGTTATATACTAAAAAACAAAATTTCCGCTACTTGTTTTTTATATTATCCGGACTATTAACTGGCGCCGGCTTGCATACTTATATCTCTTTTCGGGTCGTTCCGCTCATTTTTGTTTTAATAATCGGTTTTTATCTCTTTTTATATCGAAAAAATTTTATTAAAAAATATTGGAAAAGCGCCCTACTTTTCTTTTTCGCCGCCTTATTAACTGCTGCTCCTATGATTTGGTTTTTTTATAGTGAAAAAGACCAGCTCATAGGGCGAAGTAACCAGGTCTCTATTTTTAATCAAACAGAAATGTCCTCCTTAAAAGCTTTTGGAAAAAGCTTGCTTTATCATCTTGGAAGTTTTTCTGTACACGGCGATCCCAATCAAAGGCATAACCATCTCAGCTATCCTGTATTACCGGCTGCCTGGGGAGTATTATTTATTTTCGGCTTTATTTTATCAATTAAGGAAATATTCCTGGCTATTTTTAAAAAAACAAAAAACTTTAAAAGGGGTACTCCTTTGGCAGAAATGTCTTTTTTAGCTCAAGCGATTTTTTGGGTAATGCTTATTCCTGGAGTTTTAACTATTGAAAGCATACCCCACACCTTAAGAATTATTGGGGTAATACCAAGTGTTTTTTTGTTTATAGCGCTTCCCTTTGAGTATATGGCAAAATTGTTTAAAAAAATAAAAAATTCAGACAATATAAAGTTTAAAATAAAACGTTGGATTATTCTGAAAATATCGTTAACCTGTATAATTTTATTGGTAATATTCAGCGGATTCTTACAAATATTTTTGTATTTCTCAGTTTGGCCAAATCATCCAAAAACAGCATATTCTTTTGAAGAAGAAATGGTCGTTTTTGGAAAAGCCGTTAAAGACATGCCAACGAAAGAATATAATATTCTTGTAACATCCGAAAACACGGGTATCGCCCCTAATCGAAACGACTCCACTTTAAAATCTGCTCAATTTATGGCTTATCCGGAAATAAAAAAATATATATTCTGGAAGCCTGGTGAAGCATTAAAGAATACCACTTGTGAAGACGCTTTATATGTTTTTTATGAAGCAGATGAGTGGCTGATTAGACAATTTGAAAAAAAATGCCCCGATTTAAAAACTGATAAAATTAATTATGAAGGTTACAATTTTTGGATAATGCGCTAAAAAATTTATTACTTGCAAATAGAAATATAGCCCAAGTCTACCCTTTCTTTAAATTCTATCCCCTCCCAATCGCAATTATCAGCGATAACAGCGGCTTCGGGATAGTTTTTTATTTCCTCAACGCTAGTAAGGCGATTTTCGTTGCCCACCACTACCCAGCCAGAAAAATCTTCCTGAGGATTGCCTTTGTTATAATATTTGACCCGGCCTTCCCCGAAATAATACCTGGCCGTAGTATAATCAAATGGGTTAGAAGTTATAACATGGGAACAGCAGCCGATTAGCTCGTTATCGTTTTCATAAATTTGATTCCAGCTTTTGTTGTACTTAATTTCTTTTAAATTAAATAAAAACAAGCAATAAACGCCTAACGCTAAAATCCAAATCCATTTATTTTTCGACAACTTCACAATCAAGCCGCTTAATAAAATAAAGACAATTATAGCCGCCGGCATAAAATAACGGGCGACATAAAGCTTGACGTTGAAGTGGGATAAAATTATTAAAAAAATTAAAGTTCCCAATGACATAATTGCCAGCAAGGAGAACTCCGTTCTTTTGATTCTTTTAACATAAGCCAACGTAAATAAGCATATAATCAACCCTAGAATTAACAACCCTGCTGAAGTGCCATCAAAAAAATATTTGAACTCATTAGACCAAGGCACGCCTCCGGTGCCAGGAGGATGACCGAAAAAGAAAATTTGCAAAGTTTTGGGGATATCGCTTAGATAAGAAAAATCTATCCAGCCCAAATTGCCTTTTGACATATGGCTAATAAAAATTTTTATCCAGCTAAAGAAAAAAACAAAAATCACTCCCGCTCCTATCCAAAAATGCTTACTTCCCCAAATAAGCCTGCTTAACTTCCCTTTGCCTTGCTGTTTTTTTATCACCAAATAAGCCACATAAAACATAACAAAAAAGAAGAGGGATAAATAGTGGGTATAAAAGCTCAAACCCCCAAACAGCCCCCATAGCAGCCAGTCTTTTATTTTATTTCTTTTTAAGGCTTTATAAAAAAACCATACCGCCCAAAGCATAAATAACCCAAAGAGGGCATACATGCGCGCTTCCTGGGAATATTGAATAGCAAAAGGAGAAAAGGCTGTGAAAAAACTTGCTAAAAGCCCTGCTCTTTTATTAAACATTTTCGTAGTGATCCAATAAACTGAAATAACCAGCAAAATGCCTAAAAAACAAGAAAAATATCTTATACCTTCCGGGGAATAATTAAAAAAATAGCTCCAAGGCTTGGCCAGCCAGTAATATAAAGGAGGATGCACATCGTCAAAAATCATTTGGTTCATTTCGGTAAAAGGCTGTTTTAGTAAAATTCCGGTAAAAGCTTCGTCATACCAATAGTCCCTGGTGTTTAAAGCAGGGTTAAAGCGAATCAAAAAAGCAGACAACAAGACCAAAAAAAGCACTATGATATGATAATTTTTTTTCATTTTATTTTTGTTAAAAATTATAAACTTTCCAATTTTTTTATTTTATCATATAAGCTAATATGATAAAATCATTTTCTTTTCTTTATTTTATCCATTAAATTAAAAATAAAAAAATGTGCTGGATATTTTTTCCTTATCTTTTGCCATTCATTTTTCGGCAATTTTTTGTGAGCTTGTTTTTTATCAATTTCTTTTTTAATTTCATTTAAATAACCTCCAAACCCTGCATATAGCCAGCGATTTACATTATTGATTGTATTGTAGCCGACTTTTAATTTTTTGGCTATATAGTCATAGCCTTTTCCCTCTAGTAACATCCTGGCTATAGCAATCCTTCTTGTAATCATAAGCGATTCGCTAGGAGTCAAAATATCCCGAATAAAATTAGCTGCTTCGTTACGAGATTTAATAGAAGTTATCATGTCATAAAAATCATCTAACATTTTATAACGAATATTTTTGCTTACTTCAAAAATTTTTCTTTTTGCCATTTTAAATAAATAAATATTATGCTTTTATTTTATCATATAAGCTAATATGATAAAAATTTGTTTTTAATTCTCTTTAGCTTCTTCTTTATTTTCCTCTTCCTTGTTATTTTTTTTGTCTTCTTCATTCTCCTTCTATCCACTGAATTCCTCATCTTTTCCATCTGCTTCGGTTGCTTCTTCGTCTTCCTCAATTTCTATATTCCTCATTTTGTAAATAGCTTTTCCTGGAATTCTAAGATCAATATACTCCAAATTTGTTAAGTCTTCTTTTTTAAGATTTTCCTCTAACAACTTTTTTATAATTTTCAACTGTTTACTCAGGCTTTCTTCAGTATTAAATAAAATTTTCCAGCCTTTTTTAGTTTCTACTATAACTTCATCCACCGCCAAAACAGGAATTTCCGCCCTCTCCTTAAAATCAAGCCCTAAATCCAATTCCGGCTTTTCTCCTAATTCTATAAAAAAATTAGTTTTTTTCTCGTCAAAAATAAAATCTTCCGGTGCCAATTTTGAATTTTCTGAAACAACCTCAATACTATTTTTCCTATAATCGTCCAATTCCGACTCTGACAGTTCGGCAAAAATTCTCCCTTCCTCATTAACCAAGTAATATCCTGAAGGCTGGCGCCAAATAAAATATTTTTCCTGACAAATAATATTTATTTCCATACTTTGGGGAAATTTTTTGTTTATCTGAATATCTTTAATTAGTTTTTTTTGTTCTTTCAAAAAATCCTTTAAATTTTTTTTGCTTAAAGTAATTACGTTATCCTTCGAAAAAATTCTAAAATACTTTTCTTTTAAGTATTGGTTTACTTTGTCTTCAAAAAAATTTTCTTTCGTCTCCTGGCAATTGAAAGAAGAGATTCTGATATTCTTAATCTTGGTTAAAGGAGAAAAAAATAAAACCCAAAAAGACACTCCTAAGAAAAAAATAAAAA
>CAYMRZ010000034.1:0-10459 GCA_964393045.1 uncultured Bdellovibrionales bacterium
ATTCGGCAGCGGCCCTTTTTGCATTCCTGCAATACAGCGGAAATTTTTGGCAAAGTTTCCTGGGCATGGGATTCATCAACATAGATAGTAATTTTTTTCTTCTCAGGAACTGGCGGAGAATTGAAATTATTTCCTGCCTGCCTGCCATTGGCTTGGCCATGGCTGTTCTGGCCGGCATAAAAATTATTTTCTGAAGGTGAAGAATTGCCGGAAGAGCTTCCATTCTGTCCATTGTTGCCATTTTCCAGCGGATTTTCCTGGGGATTCTTTTTGAAATTTTCCAGCTCTTGGTTATCCACCAAAATAACTGAATCGCAAAGCAATTTGTTTTCCCCGTCTTTGTTAGAAAGCTTGCCTTTGGCTAAAACAATTTTTTCTTCTTCCCAAATTTCCTGGTCTTTTTCCACCAGCTTGGGAAAGACTAAAATTTCCAATTTACCCAGCCCGTCTTCCATGGTGGCAAAATACATTAGCTGGTTATTGCGGGTATAGACTTTCTGTACTTTAGTTATTATTCCGCCTACTGTAACAGTTTGATTAAGCAATTCTTCGGAAAGCTCCTGAATGGGAGTGGATTTAGAAGAAAAATATTCCTGGTAGCCTTTCAGAGGATGGTCGGAAATATACAAGCCCAGCAATTGTTTTTCCCAGGAAAGCCGCTGATGCTTGGGAGCGGCCTCCACTTCCCGCAAAGTTATACCGGGCCTGTTCAGGCTTTCATCTTCGCTCATAGTGAACAAGGAATGCTGGCCGGCGTTTTTATTGCGATGGAATTCTTTAGCATAATTTAAAATTTCTTGGACATTTTCAATAACTTGATTGCGTTCGCCAATGTTATCCAAAGCGCCGGACATTGCCAAGGCTTCAATGGATTTCTTATTCAAGTCTTTGTCGCCTACTCTTTCCACCAAGTCGACAATGTCTTTGTAATGGCCGCTGTTTCTTCTTTCTTTAATAATCATTTCGGCAATATGCTTGCCCACGCCCTTAATTGCTTCCAAGCCGAACCGGATTTTTGTTTTTCCATCTTGCTCTGATTCACCTTCCATAATCACGGCAAAATTTTTAAAACTTTCATTCACATCCGGAGGCAACACTTCAATTCCCATCAATCGGGCTTCTTCTATTTCGATAGCAATCCGGTCGGTGTCATCCTTGTCGGAATTTAACAGGGCTGCCATAAATTGGACCGGGTAGCGGGATTTCAGATAAGCCGTCTGATAGCCAATCATGGCATAACATGCAGCGTGCGATCTGTTAAAGCCGTAGCCGGCAAAGGGCTCGATAAAGGAAAATATTTTAACGGCCATTTCCTTGGTAAGCCCTTTACTGACGCAGCCTTGGATGAATTTTTTCTTTTCTTCCTTGATCAGTTCTTTAATTTTTTTACCCATGGCTTTGCGCAGCACGTCCGCTTCTCCTGGAGAAAAACCGGCCACTTCCCGGGCGATCTCCATTACTTGTTCTTGATAAACTGCCACGCCGTAGGTATTTTTTAGAATCGGTTCCAGCTTGGGATGAAGGTAAGAAATTCTCTTCCGGCCGTGCTTGCCCGCGATAAAATCGGGAATCCATTCCATCGGTCCGGGGCGATAAAGCGCTACCATGGCAATCAAATCTTCAAAAACATTGGGCTTCAATTTTTTTAAATATCTTTTCATTCCCGAGGATTCCAGCTGGAATATTCCGGTAGTGTCGCCGCGCTGCAAGAGCTGGAAGGTTTTTTCATCATCCAAAGGAATGGTCTCAATATCGATTTCATCCCCGGTAGTTTTTTTAATAACTTTTAAAGCGTTTTCAATGATAGTCAAATTTCTTAGGCCTAAAAAGTCCATTTTCAGCAAGCCGATTTTTTCTACATAACTGGATTTAGAAGAAGAGCTGTACTGGGTCACAATGCCTTCATCGCTGCCTTCCTTGCCGGTGATATATTGAAGCGGTGAATATTCGGTAACCGGCTCCTTGGTCATTACCACTCCGCAAGCGTGCACGCTGGCATGGCGGGCCACGCCTTCCAGCCGAATAGCGGCATCAATAATTTTTTTGGCGTTTTCATTGGAATTATATTCCTGTATAAGTTCGGTGGAATTTTTCAAAGCGTCGTTTAAATTACTGAACATTGGCACCATTTTAGCCAATTTATCGCAGTAAGTATATTCCACGTCCAATACCCGTCCGGCGTCTCGGATAGCGGCGCGGGCGGCCATGGTTCCAAAAGTAATAATCTGGGCTACCCGGTCATTGCCGTATTTTTTCCTCACATACGCCAGCACTTCGTCGCGCCGGTGGTCGGCAAAATCCATATCAATATCCGGCATAGAAATACGGTCCGGATTCAAAAAACGTTCAAATAATAAATTGTATTTTATCGGATCCAAATTGGTAATGCCGATAAGGTAGGAAACAAAACTTCCGGCAGCACTGCCGCGGCCCGGACCGACTACGATTTTTTGCTCCTTGGCCCAATTAACAAAATCCTGAACGATTAAAAAGTAAGAAGAAAATCCCATTTTAGAGATTATTCCCAGCTCATAATCCATTCGTTCGCGGTGTGCTTGAGTGATTTCTTCCGGTTTATATTTTTCCTCCAGGCCTTCCTCGCAAAGTTTTTTCAAATAGCTGTCTGCCGTTTGCCCTTCTGGCACTTCAAAATGGGGGAGGATAGTGTGGCCGAATTCAATTTTTACGTTGCACTTTTCAACAATTTTTTGGGTGTTTTCAATCGCCTCCGGGGTGTCCTTAAAAAATTTTTTCATTTCCTTGGGCGATTTTAAGTACAGTTCATTTTCCCGCATGCTCATCCGGTTTTTGTCTTGAATTTTCTTATTGGTTTGGATGCAAATCAGAATATCTTGCACCTCATTGTCGTCCGGGTTGACATAATGGATGTCAGCCGTCGCTACCAGTGGAATGCCGGTTTCCCGGGAAATTTTTTTCAGCCCTTCATTAGCCTTGTTTTGTTTTTCCAGATTGGGCAAATGCTGCATTTCCAAGTAGAAATTTCCCTGGCCTAAAATGTCTTGGTATTCCAGCGCTTTTTCTTTAGCTTGCTGGTATTTATTATTTATTATCAAGCTGGGAATTTCTCCTTCGATGCAGGCGGTCATGCCAATCAAGCCTTCAGAATATTTTTTTAACAACTCCAGGTCAATCCGCGGTTTATAATAAAAGCCTTTCAAGTGGGCTTCAGTGGCCAGCTTCATTAAATTTTTATAGCCTTGGTTGTTTTTTGCCAGTAAGACCAAATGGTAGCGGATGTCATCTGATCTATTCCTTTTTTTATCCATACCCAAAGGCGCCACATAGAATTCACAGCCGATAATCGGCTTAATGCCGCGCTTAACCGCTTTGTCATAAAACTCTGGTACGCCGTACATCACGCCGTGGTCGGTAATGGCGATAGAATCCATGCCCAGCTCCTGGGCTTTATCCAAAACGTCGTCGATTTTTCCCAAGCCGTCCAAAAGGCTGTAATGGGTATGGACATGAAGGTGGGTGAATTTTGTTTTATCGGAAGGCACTGTAAATTCTTTAATATTTATAATTAGAAAAGATTGTTATCCCAATCTTCAAACCGGGATCAAGTGTATTGATCTTTAAATATCATATTATTCTAAAAACTACAAACTAAAAACTAACGACTAGTGAAATTATAATACAGAAATTTTAAAATGGAAATTTTCTAACCTTAAATAAAAATTTTCTAATCTTGTAATATAGATCAAAGAAGGTTTTATCAAAGAATAAAAACATCAAAAAGGGGAGGATATAAAATGAAAGCATTATCAAAAACAGAAAAAGAGGAGCTGTTGGAAAAGGTAAGAGCGAAGTTCCCAAGGGCAAAGATTAACGTGAAAGTTTCGCCGGAAGACCAAAAACGGCTTGAAATGATCAGAGAAGCGGAAAGGCACCGGCCATGGGAAAAAGTATGCGGATCTTTTATTGGCTGATTTATACCCCCAAAAACAAAAAGAGCGGAGAAAATAAAATTTTTCTTTCCGCTCTTTCTTTTTGGAGAAATAACTAACAACGCAGGTGTGGAAAATTTTCTGTCTTCAAAAATAGAGGCCTCTATAGAGGCCTCTATTTTAAAAAGAAAGTTTTTTTCTAGACAAAACAAAAACAGCCTCAAAAGAAAAGGCTGTTTGCGAAATGCGGGCAGTGTGGGACGATGTTGGAACTTTTTTATTGAAGTTTAGAAATTGCTAGTAAAGTCTTTTATTTTTTCTTCAAAGTAGCTAATCGGCATTAAATCCTTTGGTTTTTTCGTCAATTTATAAGAAGCGTTTGCCCCTTTTTCCATACTGACAAGTTTCCCTGCTTTATTTGTTGCAATATCGGCCTTAGACCATAAGCCAAAAAATAATTCATTTGGCGTAATCCCTAAACACAAAGCTGCATCGTAATTTCTATGATAACGTAAATGGTTAAATTGAAAACTGCCCCCGACGTCTTCGGTGGCCGTCTTAAGTTCAAATTGAACGCCCCCAATTTCAATATCCCATGGACATTGTTTTGCCCTTGTGCCGTCTTTTCTAATTGGAAAACTGCAAGGAATTTGAAGTAAATTGCAAAGACCTTCTATAAAGTCTTGCCCAATACAGCCAACTTTCGTATTTGAAACTGTCTTAATGCCGATAAAATCACCAGATTTCCATTTTGGATTATCGATATTTTTTTCTAAGGCAATATTGAATATTTTTTTACAATCCTGATTATTCATTGTTTTTTAAATTATCTAATAATGCCTTTTTGATATGATACATAGAAATATGTTTTACACTATGGGTGGCAAGATTATTATATTTATCCCAATTTATCCCTTTTAAAATTTTCTTTATCTTTCTTTTTTCTTTTTTGATTATAATTCCGTAACCACAAACATATTTAACTTTTGAAAAGTCGTTTACGATTGTTGGTGGTTTATTGAAATAAGACCTTTGCAAAAAAATGTCGCAGTCATTAACCTTTTCCATGCCGCAAAGTCTTTCTTTTCTGAAATCTACTGTAAACAAATCTATAAATTCATCAGCCAAACTTAAATCTGGCAATGGTGGTGCTTCCCCCTTTTTCCATATTTGCCACAAAGTGTTTACCTTCACCTTTTCGCCGTTGGGTCTTATAAAGACATCGTCTTTCAAGTATTCAGAATAAATCAATTTCATTCCCTTAACCCTGTTTTTTGGGCTTCCTTTGCCATCACTCTGAAAAGACATAGGCAAAATAAATCCAACGTAATCACAAAATTCTGACGACTTATTTATAAATTCCAAGGCCAACCAGCCCCTATAACCAAAAGGCGGATTGCCTATGGCGACACATGGTCTATCGTCTGTAAAGTTTGGTTCCCATGTCAAAAAATCTTGTTGTATATATTCTTTATTAAATTTAACAACATCAATCCCAATCCTTCTTTTTTTAGGCAAAAGATTGAAAAAAGAACCAGTGCCAGAACTAGGTTCTATAAATTTATAATTGGTTAACGTGGTGCCGTCTTTTTTTAGAACATCCTGAAAAGACTTCCAACAATATTTTGCTATTTCTGGGCGGGTATTGAATTGGTCCAAATCCACATCCCTACCACGAATCCATTGGGGTATTCTGTCGGTTTTTGCCCACGCTTTATTTCTGAGGGTTATTGCATCCATTTCTTTACTAATGGTTTTAATATTAGCCTCCATATTTTGTTTTTATTTTTATTCACTTACATTATACATGATACATTATTTTTTACCAAAAAACAATTTTGTTTCTTTCCTTTTTTCTTCTTATCAGTTCCAAAGCAAATTCCTTGCCCGCCGTCAAGGTAGCAAAGCGGACTTGACGGCACTAGGGCAAGAATTTGCTATCATCCCCCAAAGAAGAAAAAGAAATGTTGTTTTTTTGTGGCAATTTGGTTAGAATATAATCACAACTGAATAATAGGAAATTTTTCCGAACCTAAATCCCGATTTATCGGGACATGGTTCCAAATCCTATGCGATACAGCAACGGCCTTCTGGTCGGTACTTATCGCATAGGTCATATTCCGAAAGGGATATGGGTTTCCCGAAAGGGTTACCGCCGACGGAAGGCCTTTTTTGTATGGTTAAAAACTAATTTCAAATATATGGACATTTTCAAAGCTTCTGATTTCACGCCGATTTGGATTGTTATGGGATTAACTTTGGTAGCGATTGTTTTGGCAATTTCAATTAGAATTTTTTTGCACAAAATGTCGGGCAAACTGAAAGACAAAATCAAAAACAAGAAAATATAGACTTTTTGCCAAAATTTGCCTACAATAAGCCACTAATCATTTTGTGGCTTTTTTATGTCAAAAATATTTTCAGTGGTAGAAAAAATATACCAAGATTTGCTTTTACTAAGTGCCAACGATGAATTTATGAAAGAAGTTGAAAGGTTACGAAGCAAATGCAAAAAGGTTATCGGTGAAACTGATGATGGATTTTGGATTTCCTATGATGAAACTTCAAGCTATCAAAAAGACGTTAAAAAGCTAAGGGATAAATTCAATTTATCGGGGCAATACCATTTATCCCTTGATGTCTTTTGCAGTAGCAAGAAGAAAGTGCCAAAACTGGAAAATGTTCCAAGGAAATTAACCGCCCAAAAGTTGCTTTGCATAAATCCTGAAATTTTGGATATTTGGGCAGAATATGGTGGAAAAATTTCAATTAGCGATATTTACGAAATGGCTGATGAAAAAGTTGTTTTGGAAATTTGTCCTGAAACAACTTCCAAAGATATTGCCAAAGCCTGGTCGGAAATATCAAAGAACAAAAAGCACCTTTTTGGAAACCAAATAAAAAAGAAGGTTAAAAGAAAAAACATTGAAAGGGATTTGTGGATTTGGAAACTGAAAAAGCAAGGATTGTCCAATCGGAAAATCATGGAAAAAGTGAATCACAACAAGAAATATAATCAGACAATCATTGACTACAATGATGTTTCCAAAATTCTAAAAAGATTGAAACCGCCCAAGGAATCCTAGGGCGCCTTATACCGCCAAAATAAAATAGCTTAGGTTGAAACCATAATTCGTTATGGTTTTTTTGTGGCTTACAAGTTTAGTCAAAACTTACGACAAAGACTAATCAGATATTTTGAAAAATATCATGGTTTGGTCATTTCCAATGAAACCGCCGATGAATACTTGAATTCATGGGGTGCTTTGTATCTTTGTTTTGACCGAATGAGGAGGGTTCGGACTTCGCCGCAGGCGAAGGACGAAACTACTCACTGCTTAACTTGATTATAAGCACACATCTAAGAAATTTTATGGCGGAAATATTTGATGAAAAAGTAATTATTTGCGGAAAGCATATTGAACATTATCAGTATTTGGATATGCCAGTTTTAAGGGGTTATCGCAGAAGAAAAAGAATCAAAATTGAAACCGAAGAAAAAGAAAATAGTCCCAAAGAAAAAACCGCCTATTCTGTCAATCGCACCCGAACGGAAATTCGCCGTTTGATAAATTCCAACTCCCAGCTTTGCAAATTTTTGACTTTGACTTTCAAAAAGAATCTGACAGATTTAAAAAAAGCCAATTATTTTTTCAACATTTTCATTCAAAAAATGCAAAGTAGATTTAAGGAATTCCAATATTTGGCAGTGGTGGAATTTCAAACAAGGGGCGCCGTTCATTATCATCTACTTTGCAATCTTCGCTATGTTCAAAGTGGGAAGATTGAAAAGATTTGGAATAATGGATTTATCAAAATCAATCGGATTGACAGAATCAGCAATCTTGGTGCCTATGTTTGCAAATATGTTCAAAAAGAACTGTTTGACAAAAGAATGTTTCGCAAGAAGAAATATTTTTGCAGTCAAACTTTGCAAAGACCAACGGAAATTGTCGGGCAAAACGCCAAGTTTTTTGCAGAAAATGGAAAAGAAAACTGGAAACTGATTTGGGAAAATGAATTTGAAAACGAATATCGGGGCAAGGTTTTATACAAACAATACCAATTCAAAAATTGATTTTATTCCAAAAACAATTTATGATAACCAACTAACTAATTAAAACCTATGCGATATATAATTTACGCCCGCAAGTCTTCTGAAAGTGAAGACCGGCAAGTGCAATCAATTGATGACCAAATCAATTTTTTGCAAAAACTTGCCAAAGATGAAGGGCTGGAAATTGTCAAAGTCTTTTTTGAATCCAAATCAGCCAAAAAACCAGGCCGGCCGGTTTTTGAAGAAATGCTTTCATTTATTCAATCGGGAAAAGCTTCCGGCCTTTTGTGTTGGAAACTGGACAGGCTAGCAAGAAATCCCTTGGACGGCGGAAAAATTCAATGGCTACTGCAACAAAGAATCATTGAAGAAATAAAAACATCCGACAGAAATTATTTGCCCGATGACAATGCTTTGATTTCATCAGTGGAACTTGGAATGGCGAACCAATACATTCGGGATTTAAGTAAAAACGTAAAGCGTGGAATCAAATCAAAATTGGAAAAAGGAATCTGGCCGAATATGGCACCGATTGGCTATTTGAACAAAAGAATTTCTGATAAAGAAACAAGACTGATTGTTGATAAGGAAAAAGCCAAGTATATCAAAAAAGCCTTTGAACTTTATGCCAAAGGGAACATCAGCATAAAAGAAATTGCCAATATTCTTTTTTCCGAAGGTTTTCGTTCCAGGGCTGGCTATAAATATCATAAAAGTAAACTTCACAAAATCCTTTCCAATCCTTTCTATTACGGTGTGATGTTTATGCACGGTCAGTATTATGCCGGCAAGCATAAGCCGATTATTTCCAAAAAACTTTTTGACGATGTGCAGAAAGTTTTGGAAGGCAAACATCACAGCAAAGGACAAAAGCACTTCTTCGCTTTTCGGGGATTTTTGTATTGCGAAAATTGCGGTTGTCTTTTGACGGCCAGCAAAAAAAAGGGCCATGATTATTACTATTGCACCAACGGGAAAGGAATTTGCGACCAACACAAAAGATATTTAAGACAAGAAGAAGTGGAAAAACTTTTGGCGGAAACCTTTGGCGAATTGGAATTTAATCCCGAAATGATTGAAATTATGTATCTGGCTGGAAAAGAAATCAACCAAAACAAGAAAAGCTACAAGCAAGAAGTCATAGAAACCCTTCGGAATGAATTGAATTTGGTCATTACCAAGCGTGAAAGACTGTTGGACGGATATTGCAGTGGAATTGTGAAAAAAGACGCTTACACGCAAAAAGACAGCCTTTTGCAAAAGCAGGAAGTGGATTTGAAAATGCAAATTGCCAAAATTGAAAAAAAAATGCAAAAAGAAGAATCAACTTTGGAACAGACCAAAAAAGTCTTTTTGCAGGCTTGTTATGCGAAAAAAGAATTTTTGTTAGCCCAAGAAGAAGAAAAAAGAAAAACGCTTCAAAATCTACTTTGGAACGTTTCTATTCAAAATCAAAAATTGGCTAAGGTTAGCTTCAAACCCGAATTTCAACCGATAGCTAACGAACCCAATTTGGATGATTTTGATAAACTGCGGAGAGGGAGGGATTCGAACCCTCGGAGCCCGTAAGGACTCAACACCTTAGCAGGGTGCTACTTTCGACCGCTCAGCCACCTCTCCAGGATAACTTTTAACAATTAACTCTTAACAGCTAACTACGCTTCACAGTTGTCCTTCAACAATTAACGGTTAACTAGAATCTAGTCTAATATTTTTTTAAGGCTTTGTCTAGAATTTATGGTAATCAAAATAATTTTTTTACAAAATTTTAATTTGAATATAGAGATAGTTGGTGCTATTATACCAAAAGAAAGGCTTAAATATAAAATAATACATACCCACCAATTATTTAATAGAAAAATATGACAGATTATACAATTATTACAAAATTCAGGAACAAAGAAAACTGCGAATTTTTAATTGATAAACTAAAAGAAAAAGGAAAAAGTTGCTATAATTTTTGCACCAAGCCTGCTGATCCAGAAAATCCAGAAGCAAATCCCGAAGAACAGATGAAGAAATTTGAGGAAACGAAAAATTTTTACGGTAATGAATATTTTCAAGAAGTTTTTGAAAAAGACTTAAATGGTCTTAAAAATGCCAAAACAGTCATCATGCTTTTACCAGCAGGAAATTCAGTTCACATAGAAGCCGGGATAGCTTATGGACTAGGTAAAAAATTGATTTTAATAGGTGAACCAGAAAAACCTGATAGCCTTTATCTTATATTTAAAGAAAGGTATAAAACTATTGAAGAATTTTTAGATACTGTTTAACTTTAACAAAGTTCCAACATTGCCCCATGCTGCCCGTATTAAAAAATTACGTAATTTTTATCTGCCCCCTGGTGAGAGTTACGTAATTTTTTTATGACAATTTAGCTTGAATGTAAATACTTGATGGTTTTAAGCATTGGACACTGATTAAATAAAATACAATTTTTAATAGAGTAAAAAAGAAACAACAACAAAAACATCCTTAAATACCTACCTAC
>CAYMRZ010000035.1:0-10320 GCA_964393045.1 uncultured Bdellovibrionales bacterium
ACGGAAGTGTCCAATTTAGAATCTTTTTCGCTATACTCATCCCAGCCAGTCTGATCACTTTCATGGCTGGCAGTATTGGCCGTCGCTCCTCCGCTCCAATCCGTTTGAATCCAACCGAAACTGGCGCTTTTGGTGAAATATTTAGAAGAGAAAAATAGGATAGAAACAGCAAGTAAAAAAATAACTGAAAAGATGGCTGTTCTTTTTTTACTGCTAAACAAGTCTTTGATTACTCTGGTTGAAGAATTCTTTTTAGAAGGATTGTCTTTTTCAATTTTAATGTTTGAAAATTGTTTTTTATTCATTTTTTTTGATTATTTAATTATTTATTGTTTTAAAATATTTTTTTTCTTATTTTAAAAAAAGAAAGCCTCTATTTAATAGGGGGTGTTTTTTCTGATTATCTGTCTTTCTTTTATTAAAAACTTTTTTTATTTTTCTAATTTTTTTCAATATTCTTTTTACTTTTTTGACTAATTAACGAAAACAGAAGCATCTGTCTCTGCTCTCTTGAAATTAACTTAATTATACCATTTAGAAAAAGGGTGTAAAGTTTTGGAGAGGGAGGCGGATGGAAGAGTTTTTCCTGAGTTAGCACCCGCCCCTGTCATCGCATTTCTTTGGTAAATGCTAGCAATCTAGGATTGAACATAGAGGCCTCTATAGAGGCCTCTATTTCAAAAGTAAAAAATCCAATAACTGTAAGCTAAACTATACAAAATGAATGCCTACTCTTCTCTCTTTTCCGGCATATCACCGGCTTCCTTGATTTTCTGCATCGCATTTTGATAGCGATCCTTAATTTCATCTTCCACAATCTGCCGATCCCGGCCGTATTCATAACGGGAAAGCTCCTTGTAGGCTTCCCTCAATTCCTCGCTGCCTTTTTTCGGCGGATAAGTTTTCATATTAAACGGATCAGTTGATTCGTTGTTGATAAGCAATTTAGTGAAACAATTGAAATTGTCCACATTAATCAAATCATTTTCATCAAACCTCGGCGCAAATTGCTTCTGAAGAAATTCTGCATCTTCCGATCCTACCCGGAAAGAGCACATTGAACCCACATTGCCGAAAACCGCTTTGGAAATTTCCTCGGAAAGCTGGCCGATAAACTGATGGGCAATAGTCAGGCATAATTTATATTTGCGAGCCTCAGAAAGAATTTGGGAAATGGAATCAGTGGTAAAGTTTTGAAATTCATCAATATAGAGATAAAAATCTTTTCTTTCTTCTTCCGGCAAATCCGTCCGGGAAAGCGCCGCCATTAAAAGCTTGCCAACAATCACCATGCCCAAAAGATGGCTGTTGATTTCCCCTATTTTCCCTTTAGACAAATTGACCATCAAAATTTTGCCCTCGTCCATTATCTCCCGGAAATTCAAAGTACTTTCCTGCTGGGCAATAATCGGCCGCATCATATCATTGGAAATAAAAGTTACCAGCTTGGAATTGATATAAGGAGCCACATTTTCCAGGGCCGCTTCTCCGCCGGCTTTTTCCGCTTCTTTTTCCCAAAATTCCACTACCGTCATATCCTTGCATCTTTTCAATTTTTCGCGCCGAAATTCCACGTCCCGGAAAACCCGGGGAATCTCCATCAGAGTTGAGCCCAATTCCGGGCTATCCATCACCAACAGCATGGCATTTCGCATATACTGCTCAAACATCGGGCCACCGGTTTGTTTCAAATCATATAGTTTATCAAAAATGGCAATCATCTCATTGATTACAAAAGTCCGCTGTTCCGGCTTGTCTTTATCATATTCCATCATATTAAATCCAAAAGGGCGCTCAGTATCAGCCGGATTAAAATAAATTATGTCTTCCGCCCGCTCTTTGGGAATGCACTCCATCACCTGGTCCACTAGATCCCCATGGGGATCAATAATGCACATCCCCTTCTTGTTTTTAGCATCCTGTTTGGCCATCTCCTCAATAAAGCCTGATTTTCCGGTGCCGGTTTGCCCGACAATATAGAGATGGCGGCGGCGGTCATTTTCGCTCAATCTTATCTGTGTTTCCGATCCCCGAAAATCACTGTACCCTAGCAGCAAGCCTTCCTTGGGAATATTCGGCGGCGGCGGCGCGCTTTTGGAGCGCAACCAGTTTATTTTCGGCGTTTCCGTAGTAGAAATTGGCAGATGAAAAACGCTGGCCAATTCCTCTGTGTCTAAAACAATGCTATTAGCCGGCTTAAAGCGCCTGAAAATATAGTTAAAAGCCAGCTTATGGGCATTGTGATTTCTTGAACGCACTGCTGTAAATTTGTTTAAATTATCATCTTCAAATTGAGTAAAGGCATTTTCCATTTGGCCTAAGATAGCTTCTGCCCTCTCTTTGGTTTGGGCAGACGCCAATAGCCTGATATTGACTTCGAAGCGGGCTTTATTGGCTTTAGCTTCTATTTGCTTGATTATTTCATTTTCCTCTGGAGTCAAGTTTACTGGGCTGTCATCGCTGTCATTTTTAGCAAAATCCTTCTGTTCGTCTTCTTTTTTCTTGGCAATTTTTCCCATTTCTTTCCCCACATCTTTCATAATATCTAAAGCCATATTGCCTCCTCCCGCCTTATCCAGTCTTTTGCCTTGCTGCATCTGCTGGGAAATTTCTTTGCCTTTTTTTGAACTTTTGCTGGAATTCTGCAAAATGAATTGAATGGCGGCCCCTTCATTTTCATCTTCCAACTTAGAAAGCGCATTGGTTATATTCTGCAAAGGATCAGATTCCAGCCGCTGGTAGGTGCGGATGGGATAGGCACTGTTTTTCTTTAATTTTAAATGGCTGCCGGCAGTGAAGGATTTAGGCTGAAAAATAGTATAATCCTCCACTTTATCAATAAAAGCGTCGGCGAAAAAACTGTGGATTTGCTTTTCCACCAGCTCCCGGAATTTCTTTGGCATAGAAACATAAAAACTTATCTGGTCTCCATCAGAAGGCACGGCAATCTCAAAGGTAATTTGCGGCTTGCCATATAGAATTCTGTGAAAAAAATTTTTTCTGTCTTGAATATTGGAAAGCGTGGCCAAGAGATGTTCCATGTTGGAAATTTCTTCCTTTTCCGACTGGTCGGCTTCTTGGGCACTTTCCGGTTTTTTGTGCTTCACCACTCGGATAATGTCTAAATCGCTATTCAGCGATTGGGTAAGCCTTAAACGAAAAAGCAAAAAAGTTTCCAGCAAAAACCAAAATCCGCTGAAGGCCATCGCCCCTCCTGCCAGAACCATCGCTATAAAAATTATATTTTCTACTGACATTTTGTTTTAATTTTTTTCTTACATTTACCTAATAAGCTAAAAAGCTTGCACCCAAGGCGCATCAGTCTCGGACTGAAAATCCTAATAAGCTACTTTATGATTCCCTTTTCTTTTAAAATCTTTTGGATTTTCTCTTCCAAAAGCTCATCATGCAATTTATCCAACACATAATTTTCATCCAAATGTTGAGCTACTTTTATGGCTTGAAAAGGATCTTGCTGGACCGCCAGCTGAACCAACTTTTCTACTTGCTGTTCTGCGTCCTGGAGATCATAAATTTCCTGAGCTTGTTTTTTCACGTCCACCTTCTCAACCGCCTGTTTTTTTGCTCCTTCTTTGGGCGCCTGCTTGCTAATCTTTTCCTTTATTGCCTCTATTTGGGGCTTTTCTTGTTCCAATTCAGCCTCTTTTGTTTCTGGTTTTTCAATTCCTTCTGTTGATTGCTCTTTTTTTTGTTCTTCTGTTTTATCCTGTTCTCTTTCTTGTTTATCTAGATATTTTTTTTCTGTCCCGCCCTCCGCTTTTTCTTTTTTATTTATTTGATCTTGACCCGGCATAAAATTTGTTAATTTTTATTACAATTTTAATTAAATCACCCAGCAACTATTCTTTTTAATTAAAACCAGCTATCCAATAATATAAATTGTGTTTTATTTTTTAGTTTGTGTTTTAATTATTTGAATTTGTTTGTATTTTTTATCTTGGGTCTTGCCTGCCTCGCCGGCAGGCAGGGCATTTGATTATTTCCCCTTTAATCCTCCCATCGTATCCATAATTTCCTTTTTGGCCTTGCCAATCTCTTCCTTGGTCACCTGTTCTGAATTTTCCACGTTTTCTTCTAGAAATTTGACCAGCTTGGCCGGATCCTTTTCATTTTCTTTAGAAAAATTTTCAAACTCTTTCTGCTTGTCTTCCGGCATCTCTTCAAAAAGCCGCATTACCACTTTTTGTTGGATCATTTCTCCAATTTGCGTTAAAACTTTTTCCTGTTGTTCCTTGGGAAGTTTGTTAATTCCCAGTTCCTCAATTAAATTTGTTTCCGCGTATTTTGCATAATCCATTTTTTATTTTTAAAAATTATTTAGGTGTTAAATATAGTAAAATTAAGCCTTATTTTTTAAATATTCTTCTACTATCATTTCCAGATCGCTGGTGCTAGGATTATTTTCAGCAATAAATTGGCTCAGCCTTATCAATCTTCCATAGTTATAGAAACCGTTTATCATTCCCAGTTTCTTTTGCATATCTAGCGGCACTTCATTGTTGCGCCACATTGCCCAGGCTTGTTCCTGGTCATTGGGAACATTTTCCATTAAATCCTTCAACTTCATTCCACTTGCCACCTTCCAAGCATTGGAATCTTCTGAAATTTCCAACCTTTTTAAATTTGTTTCCAAATTCTCACTCACTGCCGCGTCTTCAGACATTTCCGCTATTTCTTCCTGGCTGGCCCCTTCGCCGCTTTCCACTGACTCTTTTGCATATTCCTCTGCTGTTTTTTCATTCAAAACATCCTCCTTGAATCCTTCCTCTTTCAAAACATCTTCTGCTCCTAGTTCTTTTGCTTTACTGGCAACTTCTTCCGCTGCCCCCCCGCCTTTGACTTCTTCTAGTTTGTTGAAAAATTCAATGCTTTTATCATCGACAAACCCGCCTACGGTGAATTCTTTTGCGTCTGGGTCGAAATCAAAAGTATCTTTTATTCCTCTGAAGGAATTCAAATGTCGCATTCGCCATTCTATGTATTTATTCGCCTGCTCTGCTGACATTCCGTGTTCCTTGGCAAGACTTTCTGTCATATCTTGCTTAAATTGGCTATAAATTTTGGCGGTTTCTTTTTCATCCGTTCCCAAATTTTCTTTTATTTTGCCCCAAACTGTGTCGCCGTCTTCAAATCCTTCCTTTTGTTTAAAACGATCCATCACTTCTTCGGCCGCTTTATCCCCATCTTCAATAATGATCGGGGTTTCATCGCTGTCGTCTTTTGTTAACTGCTCCACCAGCTCTTCATCTGGATTATCTACATCATGCACCACCTTGAATTCGTCTTCCACTTCAGGCATCTTTTGGCCTGTTTCCGGGGTTTCAGTTTCAGGCGTTTTTTCATAAGTTTGCCAATCTCCAGAATGTTTGTCTGAGGAAACAGCTTTGTTTTCAGCCACTTTTTCCCAGCCTGTCTTTTCAGTCTCCATAGCGTTTTTCAAATCCCAATCATTATTAAATAAGCTTGGCGGCTTCATTGGTCCAGTTGTGTTCACTCCACTAGCATAATCCATTATGTCATCCAAAGCATAAGCCGTTCCTCCGGCCAAAGATGTTAACCCTATGGAAGAGCCTATTATTATCCTGTTTCTTCTTTTGTTTTTTTTATATAAAGCTCCTAATTTATTAACAAAATCTACATTTCCTCCTTCTTTTGATTTTTTTAAAAAATCCTCTCCTGTTTTTTTTGTCCGCTTCTTTCTTCCGCTCTCTGCTAAATTGCGTCCAAGCGCACCGGAAAGGCCAGAAGCTGTCATGGAACCGGCCATCCTAACTCCTCTAATCCCGCCAGCCGCGGCACCCGCTTTCAAAATTCCAGCTAATCCCAAGGCTCCTGGAGCTGCCAAAGCAGTTCCCGCTCCTATGGCCGCACCCGCTCCTATGGCAAAAGCAATTTTATATTTTTTAGGAAGCTGGCTATACCACTTAAAAGCTTTTTTAAGTTGCTTAAACCCCGGATGGTTTTGTTCGCTTCTGATTCTTATTTTTTCATCATCAATTTTTTTTATTCTGTCCAGCTGATCTTGGTTAATGCTTTTCATCACTTCAACTTCTTTCATTGAACCGTCTTTTTCTTTTATTGTTTCTTTGGCTTTTATATCGCCCTTGTCCCCATAAATAAACTCTCTTAAAGTTCTATCCTTTTCTTCTTCTGGCATCTCCGCGTCAAGGCTTTCTCTTTTTTCTCTCACTAAAGCATTGTAATAACTATTGGCATTCTCTGCATATTTCTTGTAAGCTTCTTGATACTTTTCTTGAATTTCATTGTATTCATTCCAAACTTCTCCTTTTCTCTTGTTTTTTTTGCGGCGCAATCTATCAAGAAGTGTTTTCTTTACTCCTTCTGCCTTTTCACATTCTATTTGTTTATTTAATTTTCTCTCTTGCAATTTCAGCAAGGACTGAAACAATTCTTCGTGCTTTTCTTTCAAGCCTTCGATGCTTTCTGGAGATTCTTTTTTGCCCCCTAAATCCTCCAGAACATCATCGGCAACTTCTTGGACAGCTTTCGCTTCTTTTTCTTTTTGATTTTCTTCTGTCGCCATATACGCTCCGCTGCGGCCAAGTTTTTCTGACCATTCTATTGTTTCATCTTCTTGTGTTTTGCCTTGCTTTGGTTCTTCTTTCTTTTTTTCATTTCCCTTTTCATTTTCTTGGTTCTCTTCTTTTTCTGATTTCCCCTCCTGTTCATTAATAAGGTGTTGCATGGCTTCTCCTTGATTCTTCTCCCCATCTTTCGATTCCTCAACACCCTCTCTCCATTCATCTAGTACATTTTTTTCAACAACTTTTTCGTCTGGTTCTATTTCCGGTTTTTTGTATTCTTTGTAATCAGCCGATTTTCTCATAATCGCCAAGGGATCATTTTTTTCTTTCTCCTTCCTTTCTTTCTCTCTTTTTTCCCTTCCTGCATTTGCTTCCTTCCTTAAATGCTCTCGCGCATAATCAGCCTTATCGCTTCCCTGATTGACAACATCCCGCCATTCTTCCATTGGATCTTTTTTATCATTTTTATCTTTATTCTTTTTGGCTTGTATTTTTTTGCTAAGATTTTCCTTAGCTTTTGCCCCGCTTGGTTTATCAAAAGACATTTTTTATTTTTAAAAATTATGAAAGTTGAAAATTCATTTTTTTATTTTTTCTATAAATACATCTACTCGATCTTCTTTGATTACATTTTCTTCTCTAATAGTCTCTGGTAAATCTTTTTGCCAGAAATATCTTTCTTCTTCTGGTCGCATTTGTTTGATAATTTCATTAGAATATTCTTTGTTTTTATAATACTCCTTGAATTCATTAAAATAATCCTGATAATATTCTTTAAAAATATCAATATATTCTAATTCTTTTTTCGTTAATTCAATTTTTGATTCCTCTTTTGGTTCAACTTCTTGCCCTGCTTCCTCTCGCTTCTTTGCTTCATATTCTTTACGATTTTTATAAGTCACCCAAACTCGATCCTCCCTGTCAAACATTTTCCTGAATTCGTCCACAGTCATCCATTTCCTGTCTTCAATTTTTTCTCCATCTCTGGCTATCTTTTCTGACTCTATAAAAACTTCCAAGCCCTTGCCTGTATTTCTAAAATTAGCAATTCGAAACATAAATTTGCGTTTTTCGTCTTCTAAAATATATGGAGCTGGGTAAAATTCTTTTGCGAATTGCTCTTCAGTGGTAATTTCTTTAGAAATTTTTTTCTCTGTCGAAGCCTTTTCTTTCCTTTCACTTGCATTGTCTCTTTTGAAAGGAGCTTTCTCTTCCCTGGATAATTTTCTTGATTTTCTAAACTTATGTTTTTTTATAACATCCATAACATCTTGCAGGGGCAGTCCACCTATTATTCTAGGATGCGCCTTTTTTTCTTTGGGATAAGCCGGTTTATTTTCATTAAAACGATAAATGGAATACTTGTCTTTTGAATCATCTGGAGCCACAATGCACTTTTCCCCTTCTTTATTTTCTATTAAAAAATGCTCTCCATTTTCCAAAGATTCTTTGATATCCGTTATTTCTTTTCTGCGCTTCTCGGCATCTTCCTCTTCCAGTTTTTCCTCTAAGACATAATTTTCCATTAATTCTCTGAATTCATCGTACTTTAAAATTTTCTTTTGTTCTCTCTTTTCTCCTGGTTCTTTAATTTTATGAACTGACTGCCCGTTCTCTTCTTTCCTTTCCCCGAAATTATCATAAAATTCAACTGTTAATTCCTCTTTTTTATCATCAATTTTCAATATCTTAAAATCCGAAATACTAGCATTTCCCGGATAATAAGTTCCTATTTTAAAACCTTTAAAAATATTCCGGCCGCCATGATCTTCTCTCTCTTTTCCCGTATCGGATTTTCCTAAATTTCTTTTTGCTTCCGCGCTTTTTTCGATTGCTGGTTCAGCTAAATCATTTTTGTTTTTTTCACTTTCTAGAATGGCACTTTTTAGGGAAGGGGGAATATTTTTTAAAATTATATTTTTTATATATAAAACTACATCCTCTCTTGTGCCTTTTGAATCAAACCCTCTTGACTCTTCTAATTCTTTTTCAACTATATCCGGTAAAATTTTCCGGTATTTTTCAAAAATACTAGTTGCTCTTTTTTCGCCTATCCCTTTTTTCTTTTTTAAAAGCTCCAAAACTTCATTGGAAAGATAAGCATCCGTTATGTCGTCTAGCAAAATCTCCAAGGATTCCACCTTCTCTCCCTCTGCCTTATCTGTGGATTTTTGGCCGTTTACTTTTATCGAATTATTTATTATTTCATTTTGGCTCATTTTTCATTTTTTTTAATTTGTTTATTAAAATAATAGCATATTTTTAAAAATTAACCAAAATTAAAACCCCTGAATGGGGCCTTAATTTAAAAAATAAAATCCGGCGGGGATTAGAACAGAGATTTCTGCTCTTATATAAACAGTTTTGGCTGTTTTTGTTTTTAAAGTTTGCCAAAGACAAACTTTTTATTCAGTTGTATTTTTTGTTTTAAGGTACTTTTACTTGTCCCGTTAAATAGGACTAATATTCAACTGGGAATTTTTATTTTAAATTATCTTTTTTAATAATCGTTATTTTATTCAATTAATTCATTGAAAATTTAATGTAAATTGTAAATTCTTTTCTCCATAACAATATAACAATTCAACAATGTAACAATTTATCTTATGCCGATTTTATGCTCTTCAACAAATTCTCTTCTTCTTTTTCCAATATCCAAATATTGATAATGGTTACCAAGAAAACCCCGGTAATGATTATCAATAAGATATTCTGCTTGAAAATATATTCCCATTTGGCCAGAGTCGGATTCTCTTCCACTGATCCGATAGTGCCGGCAATAGTCTTTTCTTCTTCCTTTTCTTCTTTGGCCGCCAAGTAATCTTCATACTGGCTTTCTGGAATCTGGTAAAAAATAGCCTGCTTATCATCAATAGAAGTTTTTAAGATTACATCGTTTTCTTCCAGATCAATTCCTTTCAGAGAAATTAAATTCATATAAATGTTATCCCTTAATTTCTCTAGGGGAAAAATATTACCCTTAATTACGGCTTCTACTTTCTGCGGTTCGCCTTCTATTTCGGCATAAACCAGCATTTCATCTTCAAGCTTCCCTTTCCACGGAGAAACACTGGCTTCTTTTATGTCCACTGACTGATTAAATTGGGCAAGTACTTCTTCCTGTTTATCAAGCGTTTCTTGGGCTACTCTTTTTCCAAAAAGCTGAACTGCCACTTGGGTTTCCCGATTTTCCATAATTCCGCTCAAAACCGCTACGCCAATTTCCTGGTATTTGTCTGACATAATATTGTCTTTGTGGGTCTGGCTTTTCATCCAGGCTTTGTGTAAAGACAAGGCATTGCTAAAATCCATGCCTAAATTCTCTCCGGCATATTTGTAGTCATATTCCACTTCCTCAAACCAATGCCAGGGGTCTATTCCACTGGGGGAAGTATGGGCAAAATAATTATTGCCGATAATATCTTGGGCTTTTAACCCAGCTGCCTTGCTCAATTTTGGATTTTCCACTAGCTCATTCAGTCCCGCTTTTTCCCTTTCGCTATTAACCAGATCTATAATTTCTTCTTTAGTGACAGTAGCCGCTTCAGCGCTGCAACAAAACCAACCGCTTACGAGAAAGGTTAAAATTGGAATAAAGTATTTAATTGTTTTTTGGTTTTTTTTCATTTTTATTTAAATTTTTTTGGACAAACTAAAACCCTTTAAACGCGAAACAGGCTGAATTACTGAATTAGGCTCTGCCCAAAGAACCTATAAAATATAAAAAGGTGTCTCCCGCGGAGATCACCCAAAA
>CAYMRZ010000036.1:0-9934 GCA_964393045.1 uncultured Bdellovibrionales bacterium
AGAATGAATTTTCAATTACCGATTACCCAAACTTAGAAACTCTTAATAACATGATAACGACTAAAGAACTGGTAGCAGGCGGGTATCTGTTTGAGGTGGACGGGGATTTGAAGGTGGAGAATTTGGAGGTGGCAGGAGAAATGAAAGCGGAAAGAATGGCCCTGGGCGAAACAACTTCAGGAAAAAACACAATTGAAGCCGGCAACCTCAATACTATAATTGAAACTTCGGCAGTGAAAGAAAATTCTAAAATTTATTTAACTATTCAAGGAAACGCCTTGGGCGCTTTAATTTCTTATGATAATATAAAAGAAGGAGAGAGTTTTGAGGTTAAAATAAATCAAGCAGTCGAGCAAGACATTAATTTTAATTGGTTGATAATTAATTAGAAATAGGCTATCATGGGAATAACTGGTAACTAGCAACTAGAACACTAGAGTTGATTAGTTGAATAGGTATTAGTTAAACAATTTGAAAAAAGGATTTAGGACTTAAAGGAAAAATTGTTTCATTGCTAAATTGCTAAATTATTGAAAAAACAAAGGATAAAAGTTTAAAAGATAAGTATGCCGCGACATAAAAAAACAATGAAAAAAATTAAAAACAAAAAGGCGCCCAAGGTTTTCACTGAAAGCCAAGTGGGAAGTCTTATTGAGTCTTTTCGCGATGATGTTAAAATTGTTTCGGAGAATTTAATTGGCATGAATGAGCGCTTTGGTAAATTTCAGAGTGAGATGTACGGTTTTCGAGACGAAATGTATGATTTCAAAAATGAAATGTATGCTTTTCGAGATGAGATGCATGATTTCAAAAATGAGATGCATGAATTTAAAGATGAAATGTATGAGTTTCGAAATTTAACCTTAGAAGAGCTGGATGAAATAAAAGGACGGTTGGAAGGAATCGAAAAAGATATCAAGGAAATAAAAGAAAAATTAAAAAATAAGGCTGACAAGGAGTGGGTGGCCAGGAGAATAAATAAACTAGAGAAGGAAGTGGAAATGTTGAAAAAGGCGGTGATGAAGAATTAAAATAATTTCCCGCGAATCAACGAATTATCTTACGAATTTACGAATGTATAGTAGGCGGTTGTAGGCTATAAGACATAAGGCAGTTAATTAAAAATTATAAATTAAGATTTGGGAATTAATTTGGTAAGAAAAAAATGGGAGGAATTGTTAAACAACTTGCTAAGCAACAAAGTAAATTTAAGATAAAGTTATGAATAATAAATTTGAAATTACAGGAGGAAGAAAATTGCAGGGAGAAATTCCAGTCAGTGGAGAGAAAAATTCGGCGTTGAAGTTATTGCCGGCCGCTCTTCTCTGCGGCGGAAGAACTGTTATTTCAAATTTTCCTTTTATTGAAGATACCAAGCGGATGATAGAAATTATGGAAGAATTCGGGGTAGTTTTTGAAAAAAATACAGAAAAAAAAGAGCTGGTGATTGATCCCTCGGGGATTCAAATGAAGGAATTGAGAGGGGACTTGATTAGAAAGTTGAGGGCTTCTATCTTGTTAACCGCCCCGCTTTTGGCCCGATTTGGCAAAATTGACCTTCCCCATCCGGGAGGATGCATTATCGGCCAGCGGCCGATTGATATGTTTATTGAAGGCTATAAAAAATTGGGCGTTAAAGTTACTGACTCAGGGGAGGATGGAATAGAATTAGAAAATGAAAAGGGAAAACTTCGGGGCGGGAAATATTTTTTTCCGAAAGTGACGGTTACCGGAACTGAAACGATGATTTTATCGGCTGTTTTGGCTGAAGGGGAAACAATTTTGGAAAATTGTGCTATGGAGCCGGGGGTGGTACAGTTGGCAAAATTTTTAAATAAATGCGGAGCAGAAATTTCCGGAGCAGGCACCCCGACTATCCACATTCAAGGAGTTGAAGAATTGAAGGGGTCAGAGGTCATGGTGATTCCAGACCGGATTGAAGCCGGTACTTTTGTAATGATGGGGCTGGCTTGCCAAAGTAAAATTAAAATAACCAACTGCAATCCTCGCCATTTAGATTCATTGATAACCATCCTAAAAAAAGCGGGTGCTGAACTGGAAGTTGGGGAAGATTATATTGCTACCCCCGGGGAGGTTGACTTGAAAGCCACTTCTGTTATTACCCACGAATATCCCGGTTTTGCCACTGACCTTCAACCGCCCTACACTTTATTGATGACCCAAGCTGAAGGCACTTGTTTGATTCACGAAACTATTTTTGAAAGCCGGCTGTTTTTTACTGATTTGCTAAAAACTATGAACGCCAATATTATTATGTGTGATCCTCATCGGGTGGTGGTAACCGGGCCAAGCCAGTTATACGGCAGACATTTGACAAGCCCGGATTTGCGGGCAGGAATAACCTTGGTAATTGCTGGAATGATTGCTCAAGGCAAAACTTTTATTGATAATATTTATCAGATAGACCGAGGTTATGGAGAAATAGAAAAGAGGTTGTCAGCTATCGGGGCGGAGATAAGGAGAGTAAATTAGGATTAAAGCTCAAATAACAAATTGATTGAAAAATAAAGGAGAACCTAAAAAGCTAAATAGTTGATAAGCTAACTAGCTAAATATATAAATAAAAATCCCAGTTAAATGTCCACACTGTTTAACCAGCCTTGACCAGAAGTCAATTTCTGGCAAGCGGGATAAATAAAAAATGCCAGATGGAGTAAAAAAAGTTATTTTTAGTTTTAAGAACGCCTTTCGCGGGTTGTTTTATGTTTTCAAAAAGGAAAAAAATTTCCAAATAGAGTTATTATGCGCTTTTTTGGTGATTTTTCTTATGGTAATAACAGATTTGAGCAAGTGGGAAAAGGTTATGCTGATTTTTTTGATTTTTGCGGTTTTAACTCTGGAAATTTTAAATACTTCTGTGGAGAGGTTAGTCAATCTATTCAAGCCGAAAATTCATCCTTATGCCCGGGCGATTAAAGACATTATGGCCGGTGCGGTATTGTTGGCCTCTGTCGGAGCGATTATTATCGCTTTGTTTATATTTTTGCCATATATAATTTAGGTTAGTTAAAAAGTTAGAAGGCTAAAAGGTCAGAAGGTTAAAAAGTTGAAATAATTTTTCAGAAAAATTTATTCGAAAGTAATAAAGGCAATAAATCTGTATCTGCTTAATTAAATTAAAATTCATAAAAATAAATCTCCGTGGGTTTACCTGCCTTACTGGCAGAAAGGCACCCGCGGTATCTCCTGTTTCTTCGGCGGAGTGAAATCCGCCGAAGCAGAAGATTAAACCCTGCATTCATCCCTGGGCTTACCTGCCTCGTTGGCACAGACGGGCCTGCCCGAAATGCTAACGCATAGCGTTGCAGGCAGGCGCACAGGGTCTTCTGCGAGAGGCGGATAAATTTTTTGTAATTAACTTAGGCTGATGAAAAAGCGGCTAACAACAGGAATAATTTTTTTGCTGTTTTTTTGTTGGAGCCAGTTCATATGCGCTGAGGCAGATGGTAAGAATAAGAAAGAGGAGGATAAAATGGTTCCAAATTTTATTATCAGCGAGATTTTTTATTATCCGCTTAAAAAGTATGGCGGAGAAAGGTACAATGGCCAGTGGATAGAAGCTTATGCCGAAGATGAGATAGAAATGGAAGAAATAGGAGGAGATGAGGGAGAGTATATTTTTAACTTCAGATTATGCGATCGAGATGAAGATAATGGAAAAGATTGTAAAAAAAGCCATCCAATTTATTATGACGAGGATGAGCTTAAATTAAACAAGGGTGAAATTTTTATTATTGCCAGAGAGAAAGAATTTTTTAAAGATTTTCTTGAAGATTATGAAAAAGATTATGAGGGGAAAATTCTAGAAAGCAGATACAAATTAACTTCCACCAAAAAACCTAATTTTTTAGGAATTTTTCAAGAAGAAAAAGAGGATGAGGATGAGGAAGATAAGATTAATTGGATTGATAAAGTGAAGTACGAAAAAGATTGGGGCGGTTACAAAACCGGGGAATCAATTGAAAAAAAAGACTTAGACGGCAAAGACGATAAAGATAATTGGGCAGAGTCAGTCTTATTAGGCGGAACTCCGGGAGAAGAGTATAAAAAAATTGAAATTGATTATCCGGATAATTTAGTAATAAACGAACTTTTGCCTAATCCAGAAGGCAGCGACAGGGAAAATGAGTGGATTGAAATAAAAAATTTATCGGATGAGAAGGTGGATTTGAGTAGCTGGTATATTGAAGACGAAGGGGGAGGCAGACATATTTTTGAAAAAGACACCGAGTTAGTGGCTAAAGGAATTTTACTGATTAAAAGAGAGGAAAGCGGAATAAGCTTGAATAACGGCGGAGACAAGCTTTATTTGTTTAATCCAAACAGCAAAGAAACGGACAGGATTAGTTATGAAAAAGCGGAAGAAGGGTTAGTTTGGGCGCGAAATGAAAAAGGGAAATACCAGTGGACCAGTTTGGCTACGCCTGGCAAGGAGAATGAATTTCCTGAGCCCAAGGATTATAGCAACGATAGAGTAGTGATCAATGAATTGCTGCCTAATCCTTCTGGCAGCGACAGCAAGAATGAATGGATTGAGCTTTATAACCAGGGCGAAAAGGATGTAAGCCTAGAAGGCTGGTTTTTAATGGATGAATCAGAAAAGAAGTTTTATTTTAAAAAGACAAAAATAAAAAAGAAAAATTTTTTGCTTATTAAGTCAAAAGAAAGCCGGATTAGCTTGAATAACAGCGGGGACAAAATTTTCCTGTTTGATCCCAATAGTAAAAAAGTTGATGTTGCAAAATACGGCAAAAGCCCGGCGGAAGATTTTTCTTTTGCCAGAAGAAGTAAGAAAAATTTTTTGTGGACCAGCCTTCTGACGCCAGGCAAGAGAAATGAATTTTTGGAGGACATTGTTTTTTCTTCAGGAGTTCGCATAAACGAAATAATGTCTAATCCGGAAGGGCGAGATAAGAATAATGAGTGGATAGAATTTTTCAACAGCAGCGCAGAAGAAATAGATCTAAACGGCTGGATTTTGGAAAATTCTAGCGGCAAGACTTTTACTATAGAAAATTTTAAAATTGTGCCCCAGCAGCATAAGGTTTTGTATCTAAGGGAAACTTCTTTTTATATCAAAAACAGTGAAGAAAGATTGAAATTCTATAATCCTAGAAAAGAAAAAATCCAAGAAATAGATTTAGAAGAAAAATCTTCCAGCGGCGCCAGTTTTAATCGAGCGTCAGAAAGCGCTTGGCGCTGGAGCCGCTTTATTACACCAGGGCAGGAAAATCGGATTAACATTCCGCCGAAGATAAAAATTAAAAAAGATAAAAATATTTACAAAGGCGTAAAGGCTGAATTTGATGCTTCTGAAACAATGGATGCTGACGGTGATGAATTAAAGTTCAGATGGGATTTTGGCGATGGCCATCGGAGCTATAAAGATACTACTGGCCATAAATACGAAGAAAAAGGAGAATTTCTAGTGCAGTTAAGGGTTTCAGATGGAAGCGAAGAAGTGTTTAAGGAATTTGTAGTTGAGGTGGAGGAATATCCTCGCGATGAAGTGAAAATTATAGAATTAATGCCTAATCCAATCGGAAAAGACTCAGAAAATGAATACATAATTTTGAAAAACAACTCTAATGGCAGAATAAATTTGCAGGATTGGAAAATTGCCACAGGAAAAGACAAAAAGAGCCTGACCAATCATCCAATTTATGAAGATTTCATTATAGCAGAAGGCGAAGAAGAAAAAATTGACCGGCAAACCAGTAAATTCGCCTTATTAAATAAAAAGTGCTTAGTGGTGTTAAAATATCCAGACGGAGAAATTGCAGACCAGGCAAGTTATGAAAAAGAAAAAATTTTAGAAAACGAGAGGTATCTCTTAAAAGATAAGAATTGGATATGGCTGGCGCCTCCAGTAAAAGCAGATATGAAATCGGCCGGCATGGCTTTAGACTTAAATTTCCTCAGGCACAACGCAGCAAAAGATGCTAATTTTCAAAATAGTTTACTAAAAGTTTTTTATAATGATAAAATGAAAATGACTCAAAATTTAAAACAATTAAAAATAGAGAATTGGCAAGCTAGAAATAAAGCTTGGCTGAAATATACAGGTTTGATTTTATTTTTAAAAAAGGTATAATAAGAGGGTAATCTCAAATTTCAAAGCTAAAATGTCAAAACCAAATTTTAAATCTTAAATCTGAGAGGTATTTAGCAATCAGAATTGCTAAATTGTTGCATTGCTAAATTGTTAAATTTCAGCTAAAATATAAAATATTTTTAATAAAAACTTATTACGCTATGGCTAAAAAGAAAAAAAACAAAAAAATAGCTGAGCCGGAAGAAAAAAAATCGCTACTAACCAGGGATGTCAAGAAAAGCATCTGGGCGGTGTTGCTTTTGGTTTTTGCTTTAGTATTTTTGTTAAGCTTATTTAAGCAAGCCGGAATTGTCGGAAACTATATAGATCGTTTTTTAGGGCTTTTTTTGGGAGCCGGGAGGTATGTTTTGCCGGCTTTAATGGCTATCGTGGCTTTTATTTATTTTAAAAGGATGGACAGCATCCGATATATGCTCACCACTATGGGCGGAATTATTATTCTATTATTTTTAATAATAATTTTACACAGTTTTTACGGTCTAGACGAAATGAAAGAAGTAGCCGAACAGGGCAAGGGCGGAGGTTACTTGGGAATGGCCCTGGCGTATTTATCAATTAAATATCTCGGAAAGGCGGCTGCTTTAATAATCGCTGTTGGCGGCTTGCTTATAGGAGGAATACTTTTATTTAATTTCCCCTTAAACAAGCCCTTCTATTGGTGTCGAGATTTTTTCCAGAGAGTTAGAGGGAAAAATTTATTTTCCTTTAGCGCTTTCAAACGCAATGAAGATGAAAAAAATTCAGATATATCGGACACAATAGAAGAGGAAGAAAATACTGAAGATAATATAAAAGTCGATACCATTCAATTCGTGGAAGATCCAAACGGCCAAGACGAGAAAAAAGAAGACGAAAAAATAACAGGGATTGATGAGCTTGATAAAAAAGAAAGAAAAAAAGGAATAAGGCAGAGATTATCATCTGCTGTGGATGGTTTAAAAAAATCAGAGATTAAGGATAATAACGGGAACAATTGGCATCCTCCGCTTAACATTTTACAAAAAAGCTCAGCCAAAGCCAAGCCTAAGGATTTACAAAAAAAAGCGGATATTATTAAAAAAACTCTTCATAATTTTGGTATTGAGGTAGAGATTAGCGGTTATAACGTTGGGCCATCAGTTATCCAGTATACTTTTAAGCCAGCAGTGGGAATAAAATTAAGCCGGATCGTAGAACTTCAAGATAATTTAGCGTTATCTTTAGCAGCTAGCTCAGTGCGCATTGAAGCACCTATCCCAGGAAGATCTCTAGTGGGAATAGAAGTGCCTCTTAACCAAGCTGTCCGCTCCACTGTAAGGATGGGGAGCATTATGGAAAGTGAAACTTTTAAAAATAAAAAATCTGATTTAACCATTGCCTTAGGGGAAGATGTGCATGGTGATTTAATTTTGGGAGATATTGAAAAGATGCCGCATTTAATGCTTGCCGGCTCTACCGGAACTGGAAAAAGCGTTTGCATTAATTCTATTTTAACGGCGCTTTTGTACCAAAATTCTCCGGAAAAATTGCAGTTAATCTTGGTAGATCCTAAAAGAGTTGAATTATCCGCTTATAATAATATTCCTCATTTATTGACGCCGGTTATTGTGGAAACTGGCAAAGTAGTAAGTTCTTTAAAATGGGCTATCGGCGAAATGGAGAGGCGCTATAAATTATTACAAGATGTTAATGCTCGGGATATCCAGTCTTATAATAAAAAAGCCAAAAAGGGCAAAAAAAGACAGAGATTGGATGAGGAAACCAAAAAATATGTCTATGAAGACTTGGAAAGAATTCCTTTTATTCTGATAGTAATTGATGAATTGGCGGACTTAATGGCCGCGCATGGCCGGGAAGTGGAGGCGGCTATTCAGCGCTTGACTCAAATGGCGCGGGCGGTCGGCATTCACCTGATTGTATCAACTCAGCGGCCTTCCGTAGACGTGATTACCGGAATCATTAAAGCTAATATAGGCACCAGGATTGCTTTTCGGGTAACTACGCAAGTAGATTCCCGCACTATCTTGGATATGTCCGGCGCAGAAAAATTATTAGGGAATGGAGATATGCTTTATAAGAGCAATGATTCCCAAAAACCTCAAAGAATCCAGGGAGTATTTATTTCTGAGCAGGAAGTGGCTAAACTAGTAGGATGGATTAAAAATCAGAAAGAACGCCCGGGCTCAACAGAGACCGATTATCTCTCGGGTTCATTAAAAGAAACCTTAGAAAAGAAGAGCCAAAATTCCTTGTCTGGAGGCGAAGAATATAGCGATAAAGACGAAGCCATTTATAAGGAAGCTAAAAATTTAGTGATTGAAACTCAGAAGGCCTCTACCACTTTTTTGCAAAGAAAATTAGGTGTCGGCTATCCCAAGGCGGCCAATATTATGGATAGGCTAGAAGAAGAGGGCGTGGTAAGCAAACAAGAGGGCTCCAAACAAAGGAAAGTTTTAGCTGGAACCTCAGAAGAAAAACAAAATGAAAATCAAGATGAAGAAAATTATGAGAGGGAATCATAACAAGTTTGATAAATTTTTAAAAAAATTTTATGGCTTATAGAATTATTTTAACTAGCGGCGGTACAGGGGGGCATCTTTTCCCTTTAGCTACCGTAGCTGAAGAGATGTCCAAAAATTCAGAGCTAAAAGATAAAAAGATTGAGTTTCTTTTTTTAGGGCCTGGAGGCAAACTAGAAAAAGAAATTATGGAAGAATATGGTATTAAAAGGAAGGCAATCGCTTGCGGAAAATTGCGTCGCTATTTTTCATTTAAATATATTTTGGATTTTTTAAAATTTCCTCTAGGAATATTTCAGTCTCTTTGGCACCTTTTAAGATTTATGCCGGATGCAGTTTTTTCTAAAGGCGGCTACGCTTCTGTGCCAGTAGTTTTCGTGGCCTGGCTTTATCGAATTCCAATTTTATTGCATGAATCAGATGCTACGCCCGGAATCGCCAATCGTTTTATGGGTTCTTTGGCCACTAGGGTAGCAATCAATTTTGAAAGGGCCCGAATGTATTTTCCCGAAAAGAAAGTTTTTTTAGCAGGTGTCCCCATCAGGCCAAGCGTATTAAACGGAGATAAGCAAAAAGGGCGGGATTTTTTAGGAATGAAAAAAGAAATAAAGCCCATAGTTATGTTTTTAGGAGGTTCTCAGGGAGCAAGATTTATTAATAACAAAGTAGCCGAAAATATAAAAGTTTTATTAAAAAAGTTTCAAGTTATTCACCAGACTGGCAACAGGGATTTTAAGAGAATATCCAAGAAAATAGAAGAAAGAGGTTATAAAATAGAGCACAGTGATTATTATCCCCTCGCCTTTATTAAGAAGGAATTAAAGCATCTAATCGCCCTGGCCGATATTGTAGTTTCCAGGGCCGGAGCTACTAATATTGCTGAGTTAGCTGCTAATAAAAAGCCTGTTATCTTGGTTCCCATATATGAAAGCGCAAATGACCACCAAAGAATAAATGCTTATGAATTAGCGCGAGAAAAAGCATCCATTGTCCTGGAAGAGAAAAATTTTTCTAAAAATATGATGATGCATTATTTGAAAGATATAATGAAAAATGAAAAACTCAGAGAAAGGCTGTCTAGTAATATAAGTAAATTTTATTTTCCAGATTCGGCCAAAAAAATTTCTGAAGAAATTGCAGGATTAATGAAGTAGGCTTTTCAGTAAGTGTTTTTAGCTCAGGTTAACAGGGTTAAAAATAGGAAAAGAATCATGAAATTAAAGATTAGGATATAGATTAATTTTTAATATTTTTACCCATAAATTAAGTCAATAGTGTTAAACAAAGCCAAATTTACAGA
>CAYMRZ010000037.1:0-9877 GCA_964393045.1 uncultured Bdellovibrionales bacterium
TGATTATTAGTCTAAGTTTAACACTTGTACAATTAATTTATAGCATTATGAAATTAATAACCGTTACTGGGACAAAAGGGAAAACAACTGTAGTTAGATTGCTTGATCATATATTTCAAGGTTTGTTTTTAAATACGCTAAGGGTGGATACGGATGGCCATTATGTTAATGGTAAGCAGAAAAGCAACTATGAAATATCTAAGAAAATATGGGGAGTGGTTCCTAATGTTTGCCCCGGCAGATACCTGTTTGAGCTGCAGAATATGGATTTAAAAGATACGGTAGCAATCCTAGAGGCAGCTATCGGATCCTCCTCTTTAAGCGGGTTAGGTTATTCTCGCCATAATATTGGAATTTTTACTAATATTTTTGAAGATCATATAACTAAAAGGAGGATTAAAAACAGGAAAGACATTTATAAAGCCAAAAGATTCATTTTTGAAAGGCTGAAAGAAGACGGGACACTAATATTAAACGGAGAGGATAATTTCTTAGCAGAAAACATAAAAAAGGAGAAAAAGCTTCCTGGAAAAAAAATTATCATTGGGAAGAGAGAATCATTTGGGCGTGCTTTTTTTAATGAAAAACAAGATGTGTTAATTAAAAAAGAAGGAAATGATTTATTCCTTTATAGATCAGGAGAAAAAAATATAATTTTTAACCTAGAAGAAATACCATTAACATTTAAGGGGCTTTTCATCCCTAATATTTATAATATAGCTTTTGCGGTTGCTGCCTTAATAGCTTATTTTGGAGAAAAATTTTTCTGGGAAAAACGCAAGGACATTTTTCATTTAATGAAAAATTACAAAGTTGACGAAGAAGGAGGCAGGTTAGTTTTTTTAGAAGATAAAATATCAGGAAAAAAAGTAATTGTAGATTTTGCTCACGAGAAAGAATCTTTAAAACAGATTGCCCTCTTGGCTAAAAATTTTGGCAAAAAAGTATGGGGAGTTCTAAGACTTGATCCTTCAAGAATTAACGAAGATATTTTTAGAACTGCTGAATATATTTATCCATTTTATGATTTCATAAATATTTACGATAAAGTTGATGGGGCAGCGATGAAAGAAAGTTGGCTAAAAGCTGAAGGAAAAAAAAGAGGTGTAGGCGAAACAGCTGCTAAGTTTGCCGAAGGACTTAAAAAATCAGGCTACAATAATTTCAAGGTAATTTTGAAAGAAAAAGATGCCTTTCTAGATGCTTTTAATAAAGCTGGCAAGGGAGATATTATTGTTTACATAGACAATGGCAGCAACCACAAAGAGGCTTATAGATTTGTTAAAAAAATAATAAATAATCAAAAATAAGCAAGAAGAATGAAAAAAGTATTATTAATCGTAGGCAACAGGGAGTTTGACAAAAATTATAAGATTTTAAGGCTAAAAGAAGAATTTGCTAAAAAAGGAATCAAAGCAGATGTTTTTTCCAGTGTTGGTGCTCTCATAGAACCAAGTTTTTTTAATAACTTAGAATTAAATAATTATCTCTTTGCTTATTTCATAGATAATTGCTATTTCCATTCTTATATAAAAAAAATATTTGAAAAATCAAAAGAGTTTAATTTTTTCCCTGCCACTGATTTTAATTTTAACGACAAGTTTCATAACGGGATTTTTTTAAGTTCCGTAGGTATTCAAATTCCCAAAACTTTATTATTGACGAGTAGAAAAAGAAAAGATATCAAGACGTTGGTTGAAAGTTTGGGGGGATTTCCTTGTATTTTAAAAAAGGTAAATGGATCAGCCGGGAATTATGTAGGCTTAGCAAAATCCGTGGGCGCCATAAAGCGCTTTGCCAGGAAAATGCCTCATGGAATAAATGGCATAAAAAATATTTTACTGCAGGAATTTATAAAAGAATCAAAGGGTACAGATTTTCGTGTTCTTTGTTTAGGAGATAAAATTTTAGGCGGAATCAAAAGAAGTTCTCAGGGTAGGGACTTTAGAGCAAATGTATCCCTGGGTGGAAAAGCAGAAATAATTGAAGTAAATAAAGAATTGGCGGAAATAAGCAAAAAAATAATGAGAGAAAGCGGTCTTTTTTATGCAGGTTTGGATTTCATCAAAAGCAATAAAGGATATTTAGCCATAGAAATAAACACTTGTGCCCAATTTGAAGGTTTTGAAAGGGCGACCGGTCTTAATATAGCCGAAAAGATTGTAAATAAATTATTGGAAATAAGCAATAAATAACATAAAATGCCTAAGAAGAAATCTAAAAATAAGCGGTTGCAGAAATTGCTGAATGAACGGGCAGGCCACATAAAAAAGGCAAGCAGTGATTTTGGGAAAAAAGTGAGGAAGAATGGCACAAAGCAAATGAATAAAATTAAAAATATGCCAGAGAAAAAGAAGAAAAAAATCTGGAAGATTTTACTCATAATTGTCGGCATAGGTTTTTTGTCCGTGGCTGGCGTTTTTGTCTATTATGCCAAGGACTTGCCGGATCCAGGCAAAATTAATAAAAGAATTGTAGCAGAATCAACCAAAATTTATGATCGCACGGGAGAGCAGCTTTTATATGAAGTGCATGGCGAAGAGCGGAGGACGATAATTCCAGAGGATCAAATTCCAGCGGCTGTTAAATATGCCACTATCGTATTGGAAGATCAAAGTTTTTTTAAGCATCACGGCGTGGATTTCCAGGGAATAGTCAGGGCTGCTTTGAAAGACGTGATGGAAGGAAGCGCAGCCCAAGGAGGCTCCACCATCACTCAACAATTTGTTAAAAATTCTATTTTAACTTCAGAGAAAAAAATATCCCGCAAGATAAAAGAAATAGTGTTGGCAATTGAAATTGAGCAGAAATTCACCAAAAAGCAGATTCTTCAGATGTATTTAAATGAAATTCCTTACGGATCTAATGCTTATGGCGTTGAAGCGGCTGCCCAAACTTTTTTCGGAGTTCCTGCTCGGGATTTAACTTTGGCCCAATCGGCCCTAATAGCTGCTTTGCCTAAGGCACCCACCTATTATTCTCCCCATGGTTCTCATATTGACCAGCTTTTAACTCGCTGGGAATATGCTTTAACAAAAATGAACAAGCTTGGCTATATCAGCCAAGAGCAATATGAAGAAGCTATAAATCAGGATGTGTTGAAACAAATAATTCCTTTTCGGAATAATATAAGAGCCCCTCATTTTGTGCTTTATGTAAAAGAGCAATTAGTGAAAGAATTTGGCGAAGAAGAAGTGGAAAAAGGCGGTTTCAATGTCTATACTACTCTGGATTGGGATATGCAGCAGCTAGCGGAGAGGGTAGTCAAAGAAGGCGTGAAAAAAAATGGAAATAAATATAATTTTTCCAATGCCGCCTTGGTGGCTTTAAATCCCAAGAATGGCCATATTTTAACCATGGTCGGCTCCAAGGATTATTTTGATGAATCTATTGACGGCAATGTAAATGTGGCTATTCGGATGCGGCAGCCGGGATCTTCTTTCAAGCCCTATGTTTATGCCCAAGCTTTCCGCAAAGGCTATATGCCAGAAACTACTATTTTTGATGTAGATACTAATTTTGAAGCTAGTAATGGCAAGGAGTATAATCCAAAAAATTATGATAATAAAAATCGGGGACCGGTAAAGATGAAAAGAGCCTTGGCGATGTCCTTAAATGTTCCGGCAGTAAAGACGCTCTATTTGGCTGGCATTAAAAATTCCATTGAATTAGCCAAATCTATGGGCATTACCACTTTAAATAATCCCTCTCGCTACGGATTAGCTTTAGTTTTAGGCGGAGGCGAGGTTAAATTAATTGATCATGTTGCCGCTTTTTCTGTATTTGCCAATGCGGGAGAGAAAAATGAAAAAACTGCCATTTTGAGAGTGGAGAAGCCAAATGGAGAAATTTTAAAAAATTATGAGAATCAAAAAGAGAAGAGAGTTTTAGAAAAAAATGTGGCTTTGCAAATTTGCGAAATTCTTTCCGAAAATAAGTATCGAGCGCCAGTTTTTGGGACGAATAACGACTTGGTAATTCCGGGAAGGCAAGTAGCGGCGAAAACGGGAACTACCAATGAATGGCGGGATGGCTGGCTGGTCGGTGCCTCGCCTTCCTTGGCTGCTGGTGTCTGGACTGGAAACAATGATAATACGCCGATGGCCCAAGGGGCGGACGGCTCTTATACGGCCGGCCCGATTTGGAATGCTTTTATGAGCCAGGCCTTAAAGAATAAGCAGTTGGAAGAATTTGAAAAGCCCAAGAGCATTCAAGAATTGATAGATATGAGAGTCTCTGAAGGAGCTGTCATAAAACCTGTTCTGGATGGCAGTTTTAAAGTAGAAGAAGAAATAGATGTTTGCAAAAAAGACGATGGGGATTATTGCCTAGCCAACAAGCATTGTCCGGATAGCCTAATAGAAGACAAGCATTTTTTCAATGCCCATACTATCTTATATTACGTAGACAAGGATGATCCTTTAGGCGAATATCCAAAAGATCCCGATGATGACCCCCAATTTAAAAACTGGGAAAAAGCAGTACAAAAATGGGCTGAAAAAAAGGCAGATGATGAAAGTTTAAAGATAGTGCCGGAAGATGAATGTGATGACGATGATTTTGACGACTTTTTTTCTGAAATTGAAATCACCAGTCCAGGGAATGGAGAAACTATTACGGAAAAAATTATTAAAATAAAAACTGACATTCATGGAGATGCCGACGTGGATCAAGTGGATTTTTTCTTTGATGGAAAGTCTATCGGTTCAAGAAAAGATAAGCCTTATGAAGAGGAATATAATATTCCAGATGACAAGGACGGGAAAAGCGTAGAAATAAAAGTAAAAGTTTACGATGAAGACGGAGGAAAAGACGAAGATAGTATTAGAGTAAAAATAGATTTTCAGACTAGCAGCTAGTTCTGGTAATATTTAACTGTGGGTTAAACAATCGTTGGCCGGAAATTAGTGGTAAAAAATAAGTGATGAACATACCAATGAACATACCATCTCTGCTTGCTGATGTTCAGGGGTATGCTTATTGATCAAATAAAAAAATAAAATTAATTGCCATCATCATACATTATACTAGTATACTGTATGGTAGATAAAATATATATTTAAAAATAAGCAAAATTGAAAAGAGCGCTAGATTTTATTAAAAGAAAACGGAAAATCATCAAAGAAATAAAAATAGCTGAAAAAATAACCTTAGCTTTTTTTTTCAGTGGGATACTCTTTCTTTTTTTGTTGGTTTATGCCTCTCTGGAAGAATACCGAATGATTGTGGCTGGCACTGCCACAGATTCAGTAACTATCAGCGTGGAGGTAGCTGAAACCATTAGCATTTCTTCTCCCAGTGATGAAATTTTATCTCCAGAAATTGTAGAAACAGGAAGCGCCTCAGGGGATGTTATTTGGAATATTGAAACCAACGATAGCGATGGTTGGAAAATGGAAGTAAATGCCAGTGGTTCCCCGGCTTTAACTAAGGGATCTGACAGTTTTGCCGATTATACCGAAGCAACACCAGGCGTTCCAGAAGCTTGGTCGGTGGCTGCTAGCGATAGCGAATTTGGTTTTTCTGTGGGCGGCAGTTATGCTAAAGCTAAATATTCTAACGGTGCTCTTTATGAAGGTTTTGAAGGAACTTCAAAAATAGAAGTGGCGGATGATAATAGTGCCACTTTGGGCGGAGGAGCAGATGTCCAGGTTAATTTTCAAGCTGAAGTAGGATCCGGCAAATCTCAGGAGCCAGGCACCTACACGGCAACTATAACGGCAACAGCGACAACCTTATAAGAATTTCTAATTACTAATCTCTAATTTCTAATGAAATTTTTAATGCCCAACATAAGGAAATTTAAAATTAAAAAAATTTCTTGATCCAAAGATATAAATATAAAATATTTTTCCTACTTATTATTTTAATTGTACCTTTTTGTACAAATGCTTATACTGTTGAAAAATATAATGATTCAGTGGAAAATAAATTTATTGTAACTCCAACCTCCATAGAATTAAACTTAAAAAAAGGCCAGCAGGTAAACAAGCAAATAACACTTATAAATCGACTAGGGCGCAGAGAAAAATTTATTATTGATAAAGAAATTTTAATCCACCGTAATAACCAAAATAGTCCGGATAAAAATTATTTTTCTGCTCAAGGACTGGGCTGGATTGAAACAGAAATTAATGAGATAACTTTAGATCATGGAGAGAGAGTAAAATTTGATGTACAAGTTAATGTTCCTGCACAAGCTGATGTAGGCGGTTATTATGCTGTAGTAGTAGTTTCAGCTAAAAGTTCTGCTGCTGGAAAAAAAGGCGATAATCAGATTAATTTTATTAGCCGCATAGCATCTCCCATTCTAATAACTATCCCCGTAAATATAAGAGAAATAGCCCGTATTAATGAATTTGAGGCTGATAAGAAAATTTATTATTTTGGTGAGCGATTATTGGCTTTAAAAAATTTCCTTGCTATAGACAAAAAGCTCTATTTAACTGGACCGATAGTTTTTTATCTGGATTTTGAAAATTTAGGGAATGTCCACTTGGATCCTGAATCTGAAATAACTATTGAAAACTGGCTAGGTTTTAAAGTAGCTCAGATAAAAGTAAAGGATTCAATTGTGCTTCCAGGGGAAATCGGCAGGTGGGAAGCCAATTGGAATGAAAAATGGCTAATTGGAAAATACACTGCCACCTTACAGACTCATTATGGCCAGGAGAATAAACTGATTAAAAAAACTGCTTCCTTTTGGGTTTTCCCACTGCATATTTTAATATTAATAGTCTTTTTAATTATAGCTATTTACTTCATTGCCAAGAAAGTAGGGAAAAAATATGAAGTCAAAAAAATCTCAAATGTTAAAAGTAAAAAATCCCCGTAAAATTACTTTGTAATAACGGGGCAGGCAAAACCAAATTTTAAAACTCAAAAATAAATTGTTGCATTGTTTTATTACTAAATTATTAAGATTTATGAACTTGGTATTTTATTGTTAATTTAAAACTATGTATTATGATGTCCTATGAAAAATATAATCAACCTAATAGTCATAATTAATTTAATCTTTTTAGGCAATTTTTGTTTTGCCATGAACAGTGAGAACTATAAAATAGACGCTGACGTAATTGGTAAGGAATAGCCCATACCCTCAGCCTTTCCACCTTAACCGGCAACTGGGATGCCGGAGGATATGAAATCCGGTCAAATACTTTCGAATCAGATGTGGCCACCGGAACGGCACCTTTCACTGTTGCCAGCACGACTAAAGTTACTAACCTCAATGCGGACTTGCTAGATGGGCAGAGCGGAGCCTATTATCTAGCTTCTGGCAATATTTCCGGAACCGACAACTACATTCCTCGTTTCAACGGGACCAATGCTTTGGAAAATTCCGTAATGTATGATGATGGGACTAACATCGGCATCGGGACGGCAAGTCCGGGGGAAAAATTGGATGTAAATGGTAATATTTATATTTCAGATTATGATGCTGAAATAGGATTTAAAATAGGCGGAGGAAATAGCAACAGCATTTACACAGACTTTGCCGGATATAGAAATGCGGAGATCAAACTAAGTTCTGATGTCTTGGGAAATAGCAGTATAGGATTTTTTACCACTGCTTCTGCTAGCAGCAATGCTACAGAAAGATTGACTGTAGCAGCAAACGGCAACGTCGGCATCGGGACGACGGAGCCGAGTCAGTTATTTGATGTATCTGGAGCAAGTGATTCTCGTATTGAAATTTCTACTGAAGGAACTACAGCAGATACAGCTATTTATTTTTCGGATAGTGCTAATGTTGGTCGTGGGAAAATGATATATAATCATACTGGAGATTTTATGTCATTTGAAACATTATCGGATGAAGCAATGAGAATCACAAACGACGGCAAAGTCGGCATCGGAACGACGGGGCCGGGGGAATTGCTTTCCTTAAATGATGGAAATATACAAATGCAAAGAACATGTCCAGGTGGAAATTGTGAAATTGGGTATATAAATTTTTATGAAGATGATGTGGGTAGGGATATTGCAAGAATTGAAGGAGAAACAGACTCGGGTAGTAGGCATGAGGGGAGATTAATTTTTTCAGTAATGGATGACGCTGATGATACACTTCATGAGAAAATGAGAATTCAAAATGACGGCAACGTCGGCATCGGGACGGCGGGGCCAGCTGAAAAATTACATGTAGTGGGAGAAACAGCCGATCGAACTAGCATCGGCGATGTTCTTTATTTAGAAACAACTCATACAAGCTCCCCCTACAATGGACACGGTCAAGCAATTGCTTTTTATGACAGAACTTATAAGTCAAGTACACACAAAGTATTAAGTAGAATTGCTTCTAAAATTAATGATTATAGTGGTTGTGATCATGGAACTGATTTGATTTTTCAAACCATGGAAGATACAGATGATGCTGATCCTACAACTAAAATGACTATTCGATACAACGGCAACGTCGGCATCGGCACGACGGGGCCAGGGGCTAAACTTGATATATCTCAATCACAAACAAATTTTTCAAATTCTTTTATACGTCTTACTAACACAAATTCATCAGGACAGACTCCGCTTGATTTTTACATAAATGGAACACTTCGTGGAAAATATCGCGTTGACTATGTGGGGAATGTTAATCTTGTAGCAAATGGTGGAGATTATAATTTTTTCACTGGGGGTGATTCCGGAACAGGTTCTATTAAAATGAAAATTGAAGATGGCGGCAACGTCGGCATCGGCACAACGGGGCCTGATGAAAAATTAGAAATAAATGGGAATATTGAAATACAAGAAGGTGGTTATATAAATAGTACTGATGACGGATCTTATAATTTATATATTGGAGATAAATCAACTACAGGTCAGTATGGTAGTTTGTATCTCAAAGGCCCTTTAAACGGAACAAGTGGTGGCTATAGAGTGTATCCGAGAGATGAAGCTGGTGGCGCATCAACTTATGCTCATTTTGGTTATGAAGGGAATAATGATTATTTAACCCTTGGAACTGCTAGCGACCGAGAGAGTTTTGTAATTGATACTAGCGGCAAAGTCGGCATCGGGACGACGGAGCCTACTGAGAAGCTTGATGTCAATGGCATAACAAGACTTAGGAATGAAGTTTACGCTCGCCGCGGGATAACAGGTGGTTACGGCGTTACTTCTGGCTCCGGAACTGATTGGGGGAGCAATATATGGTCGATAGGAGACAGCTGGAGTGGAAATGATTCCGGCTCCGGATTCTCGCTCGCTTCCAGTCAGTATGGATTAACCTGGCTAAGGGACGCACATGTGAACGCTGATCCCTATTCAGACGAAGGGCTCTATTTATGGCGTGGTAACACAAATTTTGCTTCCCTTGGCCATAATGGTGCTAAGTTTAATACGGGCGTGTCAATTATCGGCAACCTCGGCATCGGCGACACGAGCCCAGGAGCAGCTCTTGAAGTGGAAGGAAGTATTATCTACAGCGGAACAATAACAGATGATTCAGACAGAAGACTAAAAGAGAATATACTAGACATCTCAGATCCTTTAACAAAGATTCAACAACTAGAACCAGTATCTTTCAATATGATTAACTCCACCTCAACCCAACTAGGCTTCATCGCTCAAAACGTTCAAACAGTCTTCCCTGAATCAGTCAGCATCGTAGATGAGGAAAAAGGATATATAGGAGTAGACTATACCCAGCTAGTAGCTCCAGCCATAGGAGCAATCAAGGAAATAGTAAATAGAATAGATTTAACTCAAGCCCCAACCTCAACTCCTTCGCTAACCATCAACCAAAACCAAAACATCGGCATCGGTTCAGCATCGCCTTCGGCGAAGCTCACCGTAAACGGCACGGCAGAGCAATTCCAACTTGAATATGATGACAGCAATTACCAAACCTTTAGTATCAGAGATGACGGCT
>CAYMRZ010000038.1:0-9826 GCA_964393045.1 uncultured Bdellovibrionales bacterium
AAAAAATTAAATTTTTTTATTACAATCTAACGGCAACTAAGATCAAACTGTCGCCGGAAGACTTGAAAAAAGAAAGGAGGATAAAGTTTTATTATGGAACTTTCTAAGCGGGAGAGGCTCAAAGAGCCTCACCCGTTTTTTCTTTTTTATTTCTCGTTTACCTTCACCGCAATTTTTTTTGGCTTTACTTCTTCCGCTTTCGGCATAGTGATTTTCAAGATACCATTTTTAAATTCTGCACTGGCTTCTTCGCCTTTCACTTGCATCGGCAGGATTACGCTGCGGGAAAATGATCCGCTGCGCACTTCTTTTCGATAATAATCTTCCTTTTTTACCTCATTTTTATCTGCTCGGCTGCCACTTACAGTTAAAACATCATTTTCCACAGAAATGTCAATCTTCTCCGCGTCAATGCCGGGAGTATCCATTTCCACAATAACATTGTCTTTGTCCTGGTAGATGTCCGCTGCCGGAACAAAATCTCCACTGGCAAAATCTTCATCCCAATTTTTTATCATTTCCCGGAACGGATCCCAGGTAGTAATTGCTCTTCTCATGGTTTTTGGAGCCTCCCATAATTGTAGCCTAAAGCTTCAATTATGTTAAAGCTAGTTAATGATTATAGTTAGGATTTAATCTGTTAATTAACCAGATTTACATTTTACAATTCACATTGAATTTACCCTTAACAATGAACAATTAAAATTATTTTATTGAAAATTTATTGAAAATTGTAAATTTCAAATTAAAAATTGATATACTACTCGCTAATTATGCTTGCCGGACGAATTATTCTGTCCCCCATCCTGTAGCCCGCTTTTAAAACTTTTTTTACTTTTCCTTTTTTGGATTTGCCGGAAATCACCTCGTGAATTTTTTCATCAATGCTATCTCCCTTTTTGACTGGAATTTTTTCTACGCCCTTCTCTCTTAGCACAGTCTCTAATTGTTTTTGGATATGCATTATGCCCACCATCCAGCCGCTTTCCCTGTCTTCTTCCGGCACATGCTCTACTGCCATTTCAAAATTATCAATCACGGGTAGCAGGCCTAAAACAAAATTTTCTATGCAGTATTTTTTAAATTCCTCGTTATTTTTAGCAGTACGCTTCTTGAAATTATCCAAATCCGCCACCGCCCTTTTCCATCCAGCCTCTGCTTCCTGCATCTGTAAATACGCTTTAGCTTGAATTAAAGTTTCTCTTTTTTCATTTTCAAATTCATCTTTGGGATTTAATTTTTCAATCGCCTTATCAATCGGCAGCCAGAGATACTTTCCATGTTCTTTTGAATTAACCTTGGCTTCGCCGCCTTGATAGCGGGCTAGAAACCGGAGCCCCCTCTTTTCATTTTTAAAATGTTCGTGTTCTTTGGGAAGCTCGGAAAAATTTATAATATTTTCAACCTTTACATCTAGTCCGGTTTCTTCTTTCACTTCCCTCCTAAGCGCTTCGGGGATTGTTTCGCCTTTTTCCAGCTTTCCTCCAGGCAGATCCCATTTTCCCCTATTGAATAATTCGTCTTTAGCGCGTTTTAATATTAAAACTTCCTGCTTGTCTTTTACTACCACAGCCTTAACTGTTATTTCCATCGGCCGAGTCAAATTTTTTGCTTCCTTTTTTTTCATAATGTAAACAATTTTAAATTTTATTTATAGTTTTTTAAAAAAATAAAATTCCAAACTTTGCTGACTAGCTAATCAGCTAAAGCCTAATCAGCTAATCACGCTCCACCCGCTTCCTGAAAACAAAACCGCTAAAACAAACTCTCTTTTGCCGATGATTTTCTTAAAAAAATTCAAAAGCCCTTTATTTTTTTCATATTTCATTCTCTTGGGACCAATAAGGGCAACTAAGCCTTTTTCTCCGTTTTTCATTTTATAGGGAGAAACAATCATCGAGCAATTTTGGGCTTCCCGGATGGGATTTTCCTTGCCTACAAAAATCTCCGGATCTTCCCCCTTTATTTTATCTAAAATCTTATCCACGTTCTCATCAATCGTGTCTAGGGCCATGGTAAGCCGGGAAAGTTCATCCAAATCAGTCAATTCCGGATCTTCCAAAAGATTATGCATGCCAAAATCATAATATTCTTTTTTATCCAAAAGGCCGCTAATGGCCAGGCACTGGGACATCGAGGAGAGCAGCTTGGCGGTGGTTCTTTCCAGCCGGGCATTTTTAGCTTTCAATTTTAAAAGTTCCAGTTCCAATTTCCTTTGATAGCTTCCGCCGATTTCTTTCTGCTTCATTAAATTATCGATAAAATAGCGATAGCCTTTGTCAGAAGGAATTCGGCCGGAAGAAATATGGGGCTTTACAATATAACCTTCATTTTCCAAGCGCATCATTTCATTGCGGATAGTGGCGGTCGAGTAAGTTAAGTTGTATTTCTTCTTTAATAATCCGCTGCTAACCGGCATAGCTGAACTGGTGTATTCCTGGATGATAATTTTTAAAATTTCCCCCTTTCTTTCATCTAGCATTTTGATGTTTTATTTTTTAGTCTGCATTCTCCAAAGTCTAATTCTTGATGCAATCAAGGATTAGAATCCGGGCAAGCTCCCATAAAGCACTCGTTGCCTAATAACAATTAGCAATCAATTCATACGAGTGCTAATTCCATTTTATTTCAAAAAAATATCCTTGTCAACATGCTTGACTATAAAAAAATAAATGCTAAACTTTAATATTCCCATTTTTAATAATTCTATTAACTAAAAAATAAATCAATCTTAGAAAGGGAGGCAAGAAAATGGAAAAAGGGTTAAATAGAATTACCAAATGGTGGTACTTTGAAACAGGAATAATTACAATTATAACAAACGCAATATTTATTTTTGTGCTTGCAATAAGCTTTTCCTTTACCTTGAAAGATATTTATTCCCCCTTATATCCTGCTTTCCCTGGAATATTCTTTGGTTTTTTGGCTCTTTTAGTTAGCATCGTATTTTTTAACTACCCAAGAAAGGCTTACGAATCCGACAACTTGGAAGAAATATTGATAAAATATTGGAAATATCTGTGTTTTATTAGGTGGATTCCTGTCTGCGGAGTTATGATTTTGCACTCTTCGCGAAAAGAAAATGCCCTCAAAATAATCAACAAAGACTGTGAAAAAAGATTAACAAAAGAGGAGCACTTTATTGATTCTTTTATAAAAAGAGAACTGCAAGGACAAGAGATTATTCAAATAGAGAAAGCTTCTCACACTGCCTTAACTCAAATAAGTTACATCTTGAACTGCCTCAACTTCTTTATAGAGAGTTTAGGTCTAGAGGATACCACTAAAAGTAAATATATCACAAATAGAATGATAGGATCTTCTAGAATCTTGATAATAAAGATTAACAATAATATATTTCCATTTGGCATCAATCTGGGTATGGCAAAACTTATCTATGATACCATCTATCCGGAGAAAGATTCAGATGGTCTTCCGGTTTTACCCTTGAATAATGTGGTAAGTAGTTTTTCTGAAAAAATTTCCGCAGCTAAAAACTGGAGAGAAAAGGGTACCTTATTGAAAACTCCTTTTGGACAAGCCTTTGAGTTGTTCCTTGACGATTACAAAGGAGCAGAAAGGCTGCTGTCTTCCCTGATAGAAACCTCGGAAAAAATCCAAACAGTTATCAAGGATCCTCCCGGTCAAAAACTCGATAATTTTATTTTAAACTACACAGAATTCAAACCAAGCTATGAAGACAAAATTTTGCTGGAAAAACTTAAGCTGCTCTTTTGCCGCTAATTCCATTGGCGGTTTTAAGTGCTAATCAAACACAGGCCTGACTCTTATCACAGAATCAGGCCTTTTTTATTTTTCTAAATTAAATATCAAAATGTTTTCATGCATGCATATATGACATTAAATAATCAACCTCTCCTAACGCCTCCTGCTCGAAATGCAAAGATGCAAATCTTGGTAAGCAGACTCTCTTTAAATAAAAAGGGTAAATGGGAATGGTTTATGGCTCATTAGGCTTATTAAGCTTTTTCTCTTGATTAAAATATTCTTGTTACGTAGCATGCTACGTAACAAGCCTGTCTGCCTCTGGCAGGCTACCTAACAAATTTTTAAATGAAAAAGCTGCTCTGGCATATTCCGCCAAAACAGCTGATTTTCTTTTTTGTAACATAGAAAATTTATTTCAGTCCTGCTCTCTCTCCCAACGTTGAGCTTCTGCCTCCTCCCAACGCCGCTGCCTTTCAACCTCTATCTGCTCGCTTATGGAAAGAAAGGACGAGGTTCTTCTCCTTTCTTCAAAATACTCCGACATTGCTATCTCACAAATGTCCATCTTGGCATAGTCGGGCCTGCAAGTTTGGCCGCTTTCTTCTTCAATTATAGGTTCTCTTCGAATTACTTTGGTCATTTCAGGGCCTCCTTTCTTTTGGTTGTTTTCGCTTATATTTACAAAAAATTTTTACTCTGTCAATTAAAAATATTCCCAATGTTCCGCTAAATAAATCAAAAATAATATCTTCAATTCTTCCTGACCGGCCGACAATAAAGGATTGGTGAATTTCATCAAAAGCGGCGAAGACAAGAATAAACAAAAAACTATAGTTGAAAAATTGTTTTTTAGCTCGGGGAAAATTTAACTGCAGAAAGTTATAAAACAAAAAAGCTAAAATAAAATATTCGGCTAAATGGGCAAATTTTCTGGTTATAATTTCCAATGGAATGCTATCGGAGCCTAAATTCAAATTAGGAGTATGAGAAAAAGCGGTAATAATTGCCATCCAAAAAATAAGCAATAAAAGGCTTGTTGTTTTTCTTTTGGGTAAAAACATTTCTTTATTTTAACTTTCTTGCTGGGCTTGGGAATCTTCAACCATGTCCCGCACTACCCGATATAAGGCATAGATAGGCAGCCAAACCCACAACAGCTTTTCGATAAAAAATTCAAAAAAATCATTCATAAGGCTGAATTAATTTATTTTATGATTTATAATTTTTCTGTTAAAAAAATTATTGCTTATTTTTTCTTGGCTCGCCGGTTAGCTTTCCGATATTTCTCAATTATCTCCTCATCTTCTTCCTTGCTTAACTTCACATAAATTGCCACTAAAAGAAACACGATGGCCACCATAACCCATTGAGTTGAAGCCAGCCAAATGTCTCCCACGGTAGAGCCAATGCCGGCCAGCGCAATAGCGCAGAAAGCTAGCACGAATAATCCGTCTGCTAATATTTTATGATACATTTTTCCACCTCCTGTCTAATTTTAATTTTTATATTAATTTTTGAAATAAATTATCTGCTTTTGTTTTTAAATCCAAATATGGCAATAAAAATCAAATCCTATTCCCCAATCCAAACTCACTGCCTATTCATTCTTGGAAGCTTTGTTTTTCATTCTGTTTTTGCTTATCCCGATAACCAAACTCTTATGTTTATTAAACCAGTTAATGAAAATTAATTCAAGCAATAAGCGGCTAATGACTACGGCAGTAAACATGGAAAGCAGAATGCCTAAAATCAAGGTAATGGCAAAGCCTTTTATGAATCCCGTGCCAAAAACCGTTAAAATTAAAGCAGTTAAAATGGTAGATAAATTTCCGTCTTTGATGGACGGCCAAGCTCGGCGAAATCCTCCTTGTAAAGCAGCCCTTAAATCGTGGCGGCCACTGGCTAATTCTTCCTTGATGCGCTCAAAAATTAATATATTGGCATCCACTGCCATGCCGATAGATAGAATTATGCCGGCAATTCCAGATAAAGTCAGGGTTATGGAAACGGGCGTAAGACTGGAAAATTTTAATAAAGCCACCATCAAAATCACATAGATCGACAAAGCTAAGACGGCAGCCAAGCCGGCTATCCGGTAATATAGTATCATAAAAATTCCCACTGCTGCCAGGCTGATCAGTCCGGCCTTTAAGCTTTTTTCCAAGGAGGCTTTTCCCAGAGTGGCTTCCACGCTTTGCTGGCTCACTAATTTAATCGGCACCGGCAAGGCGCCAGAATTAAGGCGTTGAACCAATTCTTTGGCTTCTGTTAAGGTAAATTGACCACTAATTTGAGACTTTCCATCCCTTATTACATCTTGGACAGTCGGAGCAGTTATTATTTGCCCATCTAAATATATCGCTAATTTTTTACCCACACTTCTTTCCGTTATTTCCCGAAATAAATCCTTCCCTTCACTGTTAAATTGCAAAGCCACTTCCGGCCGGCCGGTTTGCTGGTTAAAAGTAACTTGGGCTTTTTCCAGTTGCTTGCCAGTCAAGCCAGTGGGCTTGAAATTAGGGCCTATCGCCTGTTTCAGTTGTTCCGGGCTGGTAGTGGTTAGCAGTATATGAGCCGCCCTTATTTTTTTCTCTCCTCCTTCCCCTTTTTCTTCCAGCTTTTTAATAATGTGATAGCCAAAATCGCTTTTTACTAATTCCGGATAAACCTCTCCCGCTTTTAAGTCTTCGCTGAATGCAACTTTTTCAAATTCCGGCACCATGTCGCCTTTTTTGAAAAAACCCAAGTCTCCTCCCTTTTCCGCACTGGGCCCGGCAGAATTTTCTTTGGCTAATTGGCTAAAATCTTCTCCCACTAAAGCTTTCTGCAGCACTTCCTCCGCCTGCTTTTTGGCGGATTCGTTTTGCTGCTGCGCCATTTTTTCCAATTCTTCCTGAGGAACCTGCTGTTCTTCCGATTGTTCTTTAAACTCCAATAGAGGAGTTTCTTTTATCATATCTTTAGCGCCAGCAATGTCTTTTACTCCCGCTAATTCGACAATTAAGCGGTAATTTTTCCCTACCGTGGAAGTCTGCACGATCGGCTCGCTTACGCCGTAAAAATTTATCCGCCTTTGAATGACATCCTGCAAACCGCTTAAGGCTTCAGATTCTTTGCCTTTCTCAATATTGGACATATCGGCCTGATAAACCAAATGCACTCCGCCCTGTAAGTCCAAGCCTAAGTTAATTTTTAATTTTCCCAAAGCGCCATCCAGCCAGCCAACGCCGGTTGCTTTCGGATAAGCAATTAAAGCAGCCAAAGCTGCTAAAAAAAAGATGGCCGCTATTTTTAATTTAAATTTATTCTTATTATTCATATTCTTATCATAGCGAAAAAAAAGGATAATGCAAGGCGTAAAAAATAAAGAGGTAAAAAGCTTTTTAATATAAGCTTAAACCTCTTTATGGAAAAACATTTGCTAAATACTGAAACTTTAATTTATTTTTAAAATCTCCCTTAGTTTTCAATCCAATCAGTTGCTCCGCATTTTTCCCGAGTGGCTTCACAAGATACTGAGGTTTTGCAGTTAATAGGATCATCTGTCCCGCAAGTCCAATTAACAGTCTCTCCAGGAGATAGAGCTCCAGGGGTAGAGCTTGGATTTCCTTCATCACAATAAGACGGCCTGGGGAAACTTTCGTTACATTCGTAATCACCTTTTGCATCTCCACACTTACCAATAATCCAAGGAATCGTTCCTTCACATTGAGTACCACATACTGTTTCTGTACATCGGTTATATTCACAAGTATTATCTTCGCAAGTACTGCAATTCGGCACACAGGCATTTCGAGTGGCAGAACAGGATGCGGTGCTTCCTCCATTTTTGCCTATGCAATTCCAGCGGATTGTCTCTTCTTTAGTTGTTTTTTCGTTAGGAAGAACTGGAGTAGTGCTACTCGGATCCCCTGAGGAACAATAAGCTCCTCGAAGTGAAGTTGCTGTATAAGAATAATTCGGAGGGCTGGCAGCTGGCCCGCAGGCGCCGTTAAGAGCTTTTACGGTAAGCCTTACGCTATCTGAAGCTTCTCCTCCACTGCCATAACAATTAATAGTGTAAGTTTGATTGCTAGTTAGGTTAGGCGTCCTTTGGCTGTCTTTGGTATTAACCCAGCCTCGTATTCCATAGCCTTCCAGCCAGCAACTGGAAGCATTTTTTGCTTCCCAGCTTAAAAGAGAAGATGAATTATAGTTAACTGGGTTGGGCTTGGCGGAGAGAGAGGCGGTGGGCCGGGGGGAGGAAACATTAAATTCTCGAATCATCCCATGATAGAGCCAATCTCCAGTAACTTGTCTTACATTCATATAAAACGTATATTGTCCTTCCTCACTTAGTGGACCAATGTTTTTAGAAAACCGGCTGGCAGTACCGATAGAGGCGGAGCCATTTTTCACCATTCTGCCGTTTTGATTATCGAAAATCTGCCAAACTACAGTCGAGGGACCAATTTTCGCGGTATTGGCACACCAATGAACTATATTACTTAATGATATCCGAATATCTTGTCCTGAATCAAACCTTTGATCGGGATGAGGTTTTGACCAGCCTACCAGCTGATAGTAAACTCTGTGCTCCTTTCCGCTTATCAATGTTGAAAGATAAGGCCTGCTGTTATAATAATTGGGATGGCAATCGTTATCCTTCCTGTCTAGGCAACGCTTATATAATCTTACAGCTCTCTCACTTTCTCTAGTCCCGCTCCAATAATCTATAGGATTTATTCCCAGACTTGTATCCACCCATTCAATATAACTCCCTACTTTGGCTCTCCATGCCTTAACATCATTTATTTTTATAACTAGTCCTCCAAATAACAAACCTCCCAATAGGAAAAAAATTATCACATTAGTTTTTCCTTTGTTATTTTTTTTCAACAAGTATTTCACTATTAAAAATAATATTAAAATTACTGCCAAAAGAACTAATGCCCAAAAAAGTGTTTTATTTTTATCCATTCCCATTTCTTTCTTGAAAGGCTTTAAGGATTCAATTTGAGACATTAATTCCTTACTCATTTTTTTTTCGTAACTGTCTACTAATTGATCCCCTATCTTGAGATCTGCCTTAATAATAAGATCATTATATTTTCCACTAAAATTAGCCCTTTCAAGGGGAAAGCTAACCCTTTGATTTCCTTGGCCAGCTTGTTCTAATTTTTTATTTTGGGAAAAATAAACTTTACCTTTTTCATCTTTAATTTGTACTAAAACATTACCCGTTTCGTCTACCGAATAAGGACTGCCGATAATCTCAACTAATAAATCTTTGCCTTGATTTATGCCAGCGCTTAAAATTTTGCCTTGCATTCCCTCTATTACCCAATGGCCTCTCATTGGCAAAGCTGCCAGCTTCCCGTCTTTTTTAAGTTCAATCACCGCAGTATAGGACTGGGGCTTGGCAAAATTAGTCATCTTATAAGCTAGCTCTTTTTTTTCACCTGCCTTGAAAGATATAGTCGGTAAATCTCTCTCCTCTATTTTTTCCAAAGTAGTGGTGTAGGGATAAACCGTTAAATGGGGAACCACTTCATTGATGGCCTGGCTACCTTCATTAGTTGCTTCAAATTTCACTTTTACTGTTTCTCCTTGCTTGGCTGGAGCCCCTTCAGCCCAAGGATGATCCTCTTGATTAATTTCTATTTTCGTGTTTTCCGGAGAAACAGCCAGATAATTCTCTGTTGGCTGGGAAACAGTTATGGGCTGATGATCAAAGCCGAGAAATCGGCCTCTCAGGTCAGTTATTTGAAATACAAAATTATATTCTCCCGGAGGAAAATCCTTGGGAATTTCATAACTAAAAGTCTTTATTACTTCTCCTTTAGCTGGAATGGAAAAGTCTTCTTCAGCTTTTTTTTGACTGACTGTAGTACCTAATCCCTCAGTCCCCTCATCAAATAAAAGGTCTAATTTATAGGTTAAACTATTAAAAGACTGGCTGGCAAAATTGCCAATAACGGCTTCTCCGTTAATAACTTTTTGTGTATCGTCATAATCTACTTTTAAATCCTTAACTAAAACATTGTTAAAAGCTCCCTCTTGAGCACTAACAAGATTAGTAAAACCTATAAAAAATACTAATACCGCCACAGTGTTT